>NZ_CM001403.1:1536762-1873525 GCF_000166195.2 Mucilaginibacter paludis DSM 18603 | reverse complement strand
CGGACTGGGAATGTCGTTCACTGTGGCGCCGCTTACGGCAACAGTAATGGCTTCCGTCAGCGATCATTTTTCGGGAACGGCATCCGGGGTAAATAATGCCGTGACCAGGATCTCCAATGTATTTGCTAACGCGATATTGGGTGCTTTGGCCGTTTTGCTATTTTCGGGTGCATTACAACAGCATATCAAATCAGTGCCGTTGAATGATAGCTGGCTCGTTCTGTATTTTATTATCATCGCAAGCGCCTAAATGATGATAAATACAAGCATGAAAAAGGAGAGATCGCAAGTATATACCACTTGCATAAAGGCAGATATGGTTATCGGCGGGTCACCGCCGAAATGAAGAACCGGGGTTATAGCATAAATCACAAGACTGTCCAAGAATTGATGGGAACATTAGGCCTAAAAATGCAATATCAGGAAAGTAAGTTATCGCTCATACAAAGGTGAGGTTGGTAAAATTGCCCTAATGTACTTGAAAGGGATTTTGAGGCAAATCTGCCTAATCAGAAATGGGCTACGGATGTCACTCAGATGAACATTAAAGGGGAGAAGATCTATTTATCTCCTATAATTGACATGTTCAACGGGGAAGTCATTTCTTATAGTATTTCAAAAATCTCCAAATATGCAGATGATAGATGAAATGTTATATGAGGCTTTTGATAAAGTGAAAGATATAAGGGGACTTATTTTTCACTCTGACCAAGGGTGGCAATATCAACATTATGGATATAGAAAGGCTTTGGAAAAACATGGAATTATTCAAAGCATGTCCAGAAAGGGAAACTGCTTGGATAATGCCTTGGCCGAAAGCTTCTTTGGGATCTTAAAGACAGAATTACTGTACAAACAGAGCTTTGAAACTGCGGAAGAATTTATAACTTCGTTAAAAGAATACATTCATTACTATAACAATGAAAGAATAAAAAACAGGTTAAATGGAAAGAGCCCGGTGGAATACCGAGCTCTCGTACAAAAAACTTAATTTTGTAAACTGTCCAACTTTTTGGGGTCACACCATTGAGACAGCCTCTTTATCATTATCTTGAAGCGGGTTTATCCTCTTTACGTTCTGGCTTCGCTTCAGGCTGCGGGCGAGGCTGCGCCCTTTGAACCTGTGGCCTTTGTTGCTGCGGCTGTGCTTGTGGCCTCTGTTGTTGCGGCTGTGCTTGCGGCCTTTGTTGTTGTGGCTGTGCTTGCGGTCTTTGCTGCTGAGGCTGCGCTTGTTGCTGGCGTTGCCGATCTGCCTGTTGACTTTGCTGAGCTTGTTGCTGCCTTATTTGTTCCGCCCGCTGCTGTTGACTTTGCTGAGCCTGTCGCTGCCTTTGTTGTTCGGCCTGCTGCTGTTGTACCTGTTGCTGCCTTTGTTGCTCAGTTTGTTGTTGCTGCGGCTGGGTTACTGCTGGCCTTTGGCTTGGCGTTGCCGAGCTTGGCTGATCGCGATTTCGGTTAAACCTGCCGTTGTTGTTGGTAGTTGGGTTAACCGGATTGTTGTTATTGGGCACACCTGTTGGGTTAGCGGGGCTTGCATCGGGGCGTGTCGGCCTGCCGTTGTTGGGATTAGTATTTCCACCAGGGTTTGCTGTAGGATTCTGGTTGCCGTTCCGGTTAAACCTGCCATTGTAATTATTGGAAGGATTAGCATTCGGATTACTGGTCGGGTTACTTATGCCTGGTTGATTTCCGTTAGTTGCGGGCCTGCCGTTGTTATTGTTTCCTGGATTGTTGCCATTAGGCGTAGTAGCAACACCTGGGCGATTGTTCACCCTTACAATATTGCTGTTTTGTGCCTGTGGATCTCTTGCTGTTTGTGCCAGGCGGGTTGCATTAGTGTGATTGATGGTTGCACCGTTGCTTCTGTTGGCGATACCCTCGTTAGGGTGGGCATTCCTGTAAGCTGTTGCGTCAACAACGCGGCTGGGGCGCGGCCTATCCCCGCCATTGTTATTATTGCGGATTACAGTAGGGCGATAGATGTTTACCGTATTATTCTGTATTATCGTCGTACGCGGGTTATTCGAGTTATTGATGCGGTATATATCAACCCGTCTGTTAGTATAACGCTCAATATCTTGCGGACGCGGACCTGATACAAAACGCCTGTTGTTGTTAACATACACGTTATTGATAATTGTAGTATTACGAATAATGTTAACTACCCGTGTTCTGGGTACATAATAATCGTAAATACGCGGGCTCGTAATGTACGCTCTTGGCGCGCATATCCAATAGTCGTTGGGTACGTTATAACCGCCAAACGAAATGTCGATGCTTACACCGGGGGCCATTGGCGCCCAGGCATAGTAATCGCCACCGGTACGCCAGTTAACCCATGCAGGCCCCCATTCGCTGCCAGGGATCCATTCCCAGCCATAATAATCATCATAGCGCCAACGGCCGTAATGGAAGGGTGCCCATCCCCACTCATAATCTGATACCCAGGTGTTGCCATACTCGGTTACAACCCAGTGCCCGTTTGTGGCATAAGGCTGAAAGCCGTCTTCGGCATCGGGTATCCAAACGCTGCCATAGTTGGGGTCATCAACCCAGGTACCGTAAGGTTGAAGTTCGTCATAAAACGTCTGGAAAGAAACTGTTTCGCCTGGCTGCGCCAGTATTTTTGCGGGGTTTGCTACCACCAGCAAAAATGCGGTGAGCAATATTCCCCATATTTTATTTATAGATTTCATGGCTCTTTGTATCTAAATATAGTCGATAGTTTGACTATACAACAATCATAACGTTTATTTGTATATAAAGTTTACCATTAGTGAAACGATTGGGTTTCGTTTTTGCAGATTTTGCAGAATAAGGCGGTTTACAAGAAATATTTTTAATAAAGGTAGCGCTTAACAAATCGATTAGATATTTTTACATTTACAAATAAGATTTTTATGAGCAAAGTAAATATCCCACGCCTGGATTTAAACACCTATGTAAACGGAACGCCAGAGCAACGCAAGCAGTTTTCGGACGATATTGGCAAGGCGTTTAACGAAACCGGTTTTGTTACCATTACCAATCATGGTTTGAGCAAGCAATTGATAGACGACCTGTACAGCCAGGTGAAAGAACTTTTTGCATTGCCCGAAGAGGTAAAACTAAGCTATGAGAAAGTGGAACTGGCCGGCCAGCGTGGTTACACCAGTAAGGGTAAAGAAACGGCCAAGGGTTTTAAAGTGCCCGATTTGAAGGAGTTTTGGCAGATAGGCCAAACTGTTACCGATGGCGATCCGGTGAAGGACGAGTATCCTGAAAACTTACAGGTAACCCAATTGCCCAGGTTTAACCCCACTACCTACGAGATCTATAAAAAACTGGAAGCCGCTGGCAGCCAGGTATTAAAGGCTATTGCCGTGTATCTGGATTTACCTGAAGATTATTTTGATGACAAGATCCATAACGGCAATTCCATTTTAAGATGCCTGCATTACTTCCCCATTGAAGATCCTGATGCTTTGCCGCCTGATGCCGTGCGCGCCGGAGCACACGAAGATATAAACCTGATTACCCTTTTAATTGGTGCCAGCGCCGATGGACTTGAAGTGTTAACACGCGATGGCGATTGGTTCGCTATCAAAGCCGAAGGCGAGGACGTGGTAGTTAACGTGGGCGATATGCTGCAACGTTTAACTAATGGTAAACTGAAATCAACCACGCACCGGGTAGTTAACCCACCGCGCGAAATGATGAAATATTCGCGTTATTCGGTACCGTTCTTTTTACACCCCCGTTCAGAAATGGACTTGACCTCATTGGATTCAACTATTGACGCAGAGCACCCTAAACTATATTCGGATATTACAGCCGGAGATTACCTTGATGAGCGTTTGCGCGAAATAGGATTGAAAAAATAATTAGAAAATGTGCAAATGAGTAAATGAGCGAATGAGTAAATAGGAATAGGAAAGTGTAGGAGCGTGCAGATAGAATTTCCTTGTTCTAAATTCGCACACTTCCACATTTGGAATTTGCACATTCTAATTCGCATTTGCCCATTAAAAATTTGCACATTTGCACATTTACTCAATTGCACATTTAAAACATACCTATGAATGCAGACCAATACAACTATGCAACAGTTACTCAGGCTCTTGATGACCTAAAGGCCCGTGGCTATGTTGACGAGTTTAACTTTAAAGATCAATATTTATTTTGCGACCCGAAGGGTGTTCAATTTAACCCGCAGGAACTGAAGATAACCGAAGTATATCGTTTTGAAGGTGCCAGTGATCCGGAAGATAGCTCGGTAGTGTACGCTATTGAAAGCGCTTCGGGCCTGAAGGGGGTATTGATAGACGCCTACGGTGTTTACGCTGATGAACGCAAGAGCGCCTTTATCAATAGCCTTAAAATGGAAAGCTAAAATAGTTTTTCTATCAGTTGATCAGCGCTGATGCCTTCTGCTTCAGCCTGATAGCTGCGTACTATCCGATGACGCAAAATAGCTTTGGCAACTGCCTGCACGTCTTCCACATCCGGAGAATACTTACCCGATATAACGGCATGGCATTTAGCGCCCAGCACTAAAAACTGCGATGCCCTCGGTCCTGCTCCCCAACTTAATAACCGGTTAACATCAGGTGTGGCCAGGGCTGTGTTAGGGCGTGTTTTGGCAGCCAGCTTAACCGCATATTCCAAAACGTGATCTGTAATGGGAATATTACGGACCAGTTGCTGAAAGAAAACGATCTGCTTGCCGTTTAGTATTTTATGCACTTCGGGTTTTACCGATCCTGTGGTGTTTTTTATCACCTGGATCTCTTCCTGTAATGTTGGATAGTTTAGCGCTACATTAAACATAAACCTGTCCAACTGTGCCTCTGGCAGCGGGTAGGTGCCTTCCTGCTCAATCGGGTTTTGAGTAGCTAAAACAAAAAATGGCTGTTCTAAATGATGGGTTACTCCGGCAGCCGTTACCGATTTTTCCTGCATAGCTTCCAGCAAAGCGGCCTGGGTTTTTGGCGGGGTACGGTTAATCTCATCAGCCAGGATGATGTTGGCAAATACCGGCCCCCTGATAAATTTAAAGTTGCGGTCCTCGCCCAAAATTTCCGATCCGATGATGTCCGACGGCATCAGGTCGGGCGTAAACTGGATCCGGTTAAAATTGAGGTCGAGCACTTTAGCCACAGTTTGCACCAGTAAAGTTTTAGCCAGTCCCGGAACACCAACCAACAAGCAATGTCCGTTGCTGAAGATCGAGATCAGTACCGATTTCACCACCTCGTCCTGGCCAATAATCACTTTGCCAATTTCGGCGCGTATTTGCTGGTAGGCTGCTTTTAAGGCGTTGGCTGCTTCAACGTCAGACTGGTATTGCTGCATATTTGGCTGGTGTTATTTAACCTGAGCTGTAGACGGACTGCTTGCCCATATTTTAAGCTGTGGGCAGCTTTGATATTCAGGATCAATTTTAACGTAGGTATCTTTACGCTTTTTCTCAAACCATTCACTTACAGATTTATTCAGTTTATCCTCATAAGCTAAATCCTTAATTTTAGGAAGATCCTGGGCCAAATTAGCCTTATGAGCATCTGTTTTTGATTTTAACAGCAAAATTTTGTAAGTCTTTTTTCCATCCTGCGCGGTAAATAACGCTGGTTTAGAAATTTCGCCAATCTTCATGGTATCTACCACCAAGGCAACCTGTGGGTCTAATTTATCGGTAGGAATATAAGTAGTACGGCTTTGTACGTTATCTGCGTTAAGCATCATCCCGCCATTGTATTTGGTATCGCGGTCGTCCGAATAATAAGCCGCCGCGCTCGAAAAATCTATTTTTTTATTGCCGCTTAACAGCGTATACACACTGTCAATTTTAACTTTGGCACGGTCAAGGCTACCCTGGCTTACCTCCGTCTTGATTAAGATGTGTCTTACGTGTACCTGCTCGCCGCGGCGCTCAATCACTTGTAAAAAGTGAAATCCAAAATCCGTTTCAAAAACAGGCGATATTTCGCCCGCCTTTAATTTAAAAGCCATTGCGGCAAATTCTTTCACAAAGGTTGAGCGGTCAGCAAAACCAAGGTCGCCACCATCCGGAGACGAACCCGGATCCTGGGAGTATAAACGGGCCAGGTTTCCAAAATCCTCACCACCTTTAACACGTGCGCGTAAGGATTCAGCTTTATCTTTAAACTGTTTCTTTTCTTCGGCCGTTAATTTAGGCGTTATCGATATTTCGCCTACTTCAACTTCTTTGTTGTAGGTTGGTAAACTATCTTTCGGTATAGCGTCAAAATATTTTTTAATATCAAAAGGCGTAACGTTCACTTTTTCGGTGATTTTTTGACGCATTTTTTCAGCAACACGTTGTTCTTTGATATCAGGGCGCAATTCATCTTTGTACTGAATAATTGAGCGGCCTAAAAATTGCTCCAGGCGCTCTTCGCCACCTGCCCGCTGTACCATGCTGCGCATCCGGCGGTCAACTTCAGCGTCAACTTCGTCATCTTTCACAAAAACGCTATCAATTACGGCTTGTTGGGCCAATAGTTTTTGGGTAAGCAACTGTTGTAAAATAAGACATTTAATGGATGGATTTGGCGGATTGCCCTGGATGAGATACTGGGCATATTGCGATTCGATATCCGATTGCAATATGATACCACTGCCTACAACACCTGCAATTTTATCTAATGTTTTCTTTTGAGCGTTAACAAATGTTAATGTAGTCAATAAAATAAATAGGGTTAACCCAAACTTTCTCATGTATCTCTCTTTGTTATAAATTATATATCACCAGTTTACGAAAAACAGGTGAGGCCCCGAATTTCGGAAAATAATTTGAGTTTGATTGTAAAATAATTTGATCGCACCCAATTATACTTCTATGCTGCGAATATGCTGAATAAGGTATGAACAATTTAGCTATTTTTGGTTAAAATTTGTTAAATGATCATTGATAATATAGCCGGGCTCCAGTTTCTTATACACGAGGATATTTTTTTTGTGAAAAATGATTTGGGTAACCTGAACAGGGTTGCGCCCAGCGATAGCGGCGATGCCGAGCAAAGGCCTGTATTGTTAGTGGAAGCGCCCGTTTCGTCAGCTCCTGTGGTTGTTGTGCCACCATCAACGCAGGAGACGGCGGCAGCCCCGGTTGTTAAATTTGAATACGCCGGGAAAAATAATAAGCGGTTTTTGGTTATTTGCTGCTACCCCGGGGCTGAGTTAATGGACGATAAGCATTATGCAGCCTTAATTAGTACCCTGCAACGGAAGGAGTTAACTTTAGATGATGTAGCCATCATTAATATTGCCAAAAATGATGATACCACAGCCGGGGCCTTGCAGCAATATTTTAAGCCGGAGCGCTTGTTGATTTTGGGGGCAAGGGGTTTGCTGGCCGGTTGGAACCAGTGTGCGCTAAATCAGTTGGGAGATATGAGCGGAATAAAAGCGCTTTATACCTATAGTTTTGCCGAGATGATGGGCGACCGGGATAAAACCAAAGCTTTTTGGGAACAAATGAAACTATTATAGTATGCAGTACAAATTAGTATTTGCCACCAATAACCGGCATAAAATTGAAGAGGTTGCCGCCAAAACAGGTGATAGGTTCATCCTGTTAAGCCTGCACGATATCCATTGTGATGCTGAAATTGCTGAAACTGGCGAAACATTCGCTGAAAACGCATCTATCAAAAGCAGGTTTATTTTTAATCAATACGGGCTCAACAGCTTTGGAGATGACAGTGGTTTGGAGGTTGATGCGCTGCAAAACGAGCCTGGGGTATACTCGGCCCGGTACGCTGGCAAGCATGGCGATCATGAGGCTAATATGGATAAGGTGCTGGCTAAACTACAGGGACAAGATAATCGAAAAGCGCGTTTTCGCACGGTTATCTCGCTGCTGTGGAACGGTGAGGAGTATTTTTTTGATGGAACGGTAGAAGGTACCATCCGCACGGAGCGCTCGGGCAGCAAAGGCTTTGGCTACGATCCTATATTTCAGCCGGATGGTTACGATATTACTTTCGCGGAGATGAGCATGGAGGAGAAGAATAGCATTAGCCACCGTGGGAGAGCAGTTGAAAAGATGGTGGAATTTTTGGCTGGGTTGAAGTGAGGGCTATGCCGATAGGAAACGAATTAAGATAATTGAAATTTTACAAATAGAATATTTTGCTCGCGGCCAAAAAAACGGCTTGCTTATAGAAATACAGTATTATTCGTAGTGACCTTTGATCGAGTATATATAAATTATTTCGCCTTTTACCTGGTAAATAACGCTATCGGCTTTTGTTAGTCTTCTTGACCATTTATCTGAAAGGTTATGTTTTAACGCCTCGGGTTTTCCAAGGCCATTAAAGGGCGTTTCTATACTCAATAACTCATCTCATCCAGCTTTACCTTTCCTTTAAAAGTAACAAACACAAACGTGGTATAGCCTACCACCAGAGGCACGCCAATGGCGGCTACAACCAGCATGATACCCAGTGTTTTTTGCGATGAGGAGGCGTTGTAAACCGTGAGGTTATTGGCTGGCGATTGTGTGGATACCAGCATATTGGGGTAAAGTTCCATAGCCACCAATATCATTAATAAGCTGATGGTTACGGCCGATGATATAAAGGCATATAAGTATTTGCGCTTGGTGATCTGGCGGGTGATATTGGCAATGGTAAGCACCATCATCACGGGTACAACAAATAATTCAGGATAATTCCTGATCACGGCGGCCATTTTAGGCAGATACAGTAAAGTATAAAATGAGGTAAGCAGGATCATGATCACGAAAAAGATAGTTGCGTCTTTCACAATCAGGGTGAGCTTGGTATACAGGCGGTTCTCGGTTTTCATCACCAGGTAGATAGCGCCGTGCATCATCAGCAGGGCAACGGTGGTTACGCCGGTAAGCAGGGCATAAGGGTTTAAAAACTCGGTGAAGCTGCCGCGGAAAACATGGTCGGGACCCATATTGATCCCTTCGGTAACGTTGCCCAAAATAACGCCCAACAAAAAAGCAATCAGCGTGCTCGATGCGCAATAGCTGATGTCCCACATGCGGCGCCACCACAACATCGGTTCCTTGCTCCGGAACTCGATCGAAATGGCCCGGAATATAATCCCTAACAAAAATAAAATGAAGGGCACATAAAAGGCGGATAATAAAGATGCATATACCTCGGGGAAGCCTGCAAATAAGGCCCCGCCGCCAATTACAATCCATACTTCATTACCATCCCATACGGGGCCAATGGCGTTGAGCGCTATCCGGCGGCTTTCCTCTTTGGTAAAAAATAAATGTATAATGCCTGCACCCAGGTCAAAACCATCTAAAATAATATAGCCGGTAAATACGGCCCCTACCAGCAAAAACCAGCAGGTTGGATAATCAATGCCTAAAAATGTTGCCATATCTGTATAATTTTCAGCCTGTCTAATATTATGCTAATGAATCAGCCATCTCAATATGCCGCGGACTATGATCCAGGTTTTCCTCATCAAATGGGCCGCGCTTAATTTTTTTGTTGAGCAGGTAAATAAACAGCACAAAAAGCACCAGGTACACCCAGGTAAACAGGATGAGCGAAAATACAATATGGCCCGCAGTAACCGCCTGCGATAAAGCTTTTGATGTACGCAATAAGCCGTATACCACCCAGGGCTGGCGGCCAACCTCGGCACTATACCAGCCAACCTGGTTGGCTACTTGCGGCAGCAATACCGAGAACGAAAAGATAACCATAAGCCAATGTTTGTTAAACAAACTTTTTCGCCACCACAGGTAGCAACTATAGAGCGTTAAGGCTATCATGAACATGCCTATGGCTACCATTAAATGATAGGTTTGAAAAACAAAGTTAACTGCCGACGGCCTGTCTTCCTTTTTAAAATCATTAAGTCCGGTTACGGGAGCTTTAAAATCACCTTTAGTTAAAAAACTGAGGCCGCCGGGGATATAAAGTCCGTGGGTTTCTTGTTTTTTTTGATCAACATAACCCATTAAATACATGTCGCCGGGCTTGCTGCCATCGTAATGGCCTTCAAGAGCGGCTAATTTAGCAGGTTGATATTCGGCCACTACATCTGCCGATTTATGGCCCACAAATAACTGTGCCAATGCCGATAAAGTAGCAACAACCAATCCGATTTTAAATGCCGATTTTGAAAATTCGAGATAACGTTTTTTGCGCAGGTAGTAGGCCGAAATACTTAATACCAGGAAAGCACCGGATAAAAATGAACCCAGCCATACATGCGAGATGCGCGATACCATGGACGGGTTAAAAACCATCGCCCAAAAATCAGTGATCTCGGCACGGGCGTGTAATCCAGTACCTACAATATGATAACCGGTAGGTGTTTGCTGCCATGAATTGGCCACTACGATCCACACGGCGGAAAACATGCTGCCCAGGGTAACCATTACGGTAGCAAAAAAATGCACCGATGGGCGCACCCGGTTCCAGCCAAAAAGCAATATGCCCAGGAAGCCCGATTCCAGCGCGAAGGCAAAGATACCTTCGGCGGCTAAGGCACTGCCGAAAACATCACCTACATAGCGCGAGTAAACGGCCCAGTTGGTGCCAAACTCAAATTCCATTACAATGCCGGTAGCCACGCCAATACCAAAGATGAGCGCGAAGATCCGGACGAAAAACTTCGTCATTTTTTCATAAAGCTTGTTGCCGGTTTTAAGAAACATGCCTTCCATAATTACCATCACTAAACCCAGGCCGATGCTTAAAGGCGGGTATATATAATGGAAAGCGATGGTAAAGGCAAACTGTATACGTGCAAGAATTTCAACGTCCATAACAATTCGTTTTGAGTAGCTGTTTGGACAAATATCGGCAATGCCTAAGCTTTACAATGGTATTAAAATGCTTTTTTGCAATTTAGAAGAGATATGAATTGTAACCGGTATGTTACTTTATAAAAATTAATGTTATTATTCAGGTAATGATAAAATGCTAATTTAGAAATATGAACTGGGTTATCAGACATAGTAAGAAAATGCCATATCACACGCATCTGGATCAGATACTTAAACCGATTCTGGATGATGTTGGCCATTATAACTGGTTGCTGGCCGATTTGGAATATACATCTACCTTTTCGGATAAAATACCGGTGGATATGGATCAGGACTATTTTATCCTGGCGCCCGAGGAATTTGCGGAGCTGCTTAAAGCCGATCTACAAATATGGTGGGGTGTTATATTGGGAATACATCCCGGAGTTGAAGTTATGGTGAATGAAAACAACCTGCCCTTTGCCGAAGGTAATGACCAGATCTGGATGAATGGCAATCTTCAGTATCCTGATGCTGCGATCGAGATTGTATGCTTTGATAGCAGCTATACCATAGTGAAGTTTACCGACGAACAATTATCGGGTAAATTTTATACTTATTTCCCCGAGGCTATCGAGCTGGAAAAGCTTTGAAAATCCGTATTAAATAAAATCGTCCCGCATGGGGGTAAAGGCGTCAACCAATGTACCAGCTTCAAGGCATACCACCCCATGCAATACATTGGGCGGTACATAAAAGCCGTCGCCATCTTTAATCACGCGGATCTCGCTACCTATGGTGGCTTCAAAAGCGCCGCCCCTTACGTACGTAACCTGGGTGTGAGGGTGCTGGTGCAGGGTGCCGATGGCGCCTTTTTCAAACTTAGCCTTCACCAACATAATCTGATCGTTGTAACCAAACACCTGGCGTTGTATGCCATTGCCCTGGTCTTCCCATTCAATCTCGTTTTCAAACTGAAAAATATTGCTGGCAGCTTTGCTCATGTTATTTTATTTTTACGGTGTCTTTCTTTATTTTGACGCTGTCCTTTTTAGTTTTAATCGAATCGGCCTTTAGTTTAAACCTCTGCAAAGTATCGGTTTTTACTTTTAACGAATCGCTACCTGTTTTCAACACCGGTTTTACCGTTGGTATTGCTCCAGGTTTTGCAGATGCCTTTTTATCAGGTACTTTCTTTCCGTTTGTTTTTTTAGACGGAACATTGCTTTCCGACGGGATGATCGACTCCTTTGATACCGGCCTGTCCTGCGGTTTCCATAAAAAACCTTTCAATACCTTATCATCATCCTTTACCTTGGCTATAGCCGTATAACGGGCATCGGGCTTAACAAACCATTTAATATCAAGCGGCTCGTTGTTTTTAAAGCCCACGCTTATTTTACTGCTAATGGTACGGTGCATCTCGGTTACCTTTAAGCTGTCGCGGGCAAAATAAATGGTTTCAGCATTGGCAAAAACAAACATGCGGTAAAGTTTGCTGTTCCTGAAAAAGCCCCGCATTTTTTTTCCGCCCACCTGGTTAAAGTGTGTGGAATCGCCCTTTTCAATATTGACGATAAAGCTCGAGGGATACATCTCCAGGTTATCCAACTGCTTATGTTTCATTTGCAGGTTAATGGTATCTGCCGATAACTGCGAGCCCTGAACCCAGATCATCGGATGTACATACATCCGGGCTACCGAATCGCTATAGCTGAAAAAGATGGAATCGGCCTTGGCCTGCAAGTCCGACTTAAAGATCTTGGCATGATGAGCAGCGGTTAAAATGCGCACCCTTGCCGTATCACTCAGGTCAACGGTTTGCGTCAGGTTAACCGAATCAATACCCACTACAATATTTTTAGGTGCCGCCCTTGCCGGCTTTTTAACAGGTTTTGCCGCCAGTTTAAGTTGCGTTGTGTCTTTTTTTACTACTACGTTTTTAAAATAGTTACGATGGAATACGGTAGTATCGGGCGGTATGCTTAACGGTACAATATCTAAATGTTTAACCGGCTTTTTATATACTATGCTCGGTATGTTTTTGATGGAAGTATCTCTTGCCCTTTCGGCTGCTATCCTGCGCACTTCTTTTAACGCTTTGAGGTCCTTATAGGTTAATATCTGGGTTTCAATGGTATCGGCAGTCATAAAGATGGAATCTCGCTTAATGTGCGAGGTGTCCTTTGTAATCGGAGCCAGTGCCTTAGCCACAGCGGGTTTATTGTTTTTATCCTTTTTGTTTAGTTTCGATTGTACAGAATCCATCACAGCGGCTGCCGTTTTAGGATTTATTGTTTTAGCGGCTTTGATGGCTTTTGATTGAAGCGAATCTGAAATTGGAAGCGGGACAACATTTTTGATGGTCTTAAGTTGGGCATTGAGCTGTGCAGGGTCCACAATGGGCATCGAGTTCTTCGGGGCGGTGAAAGTTGGTTTTTTGTTGGTAGCCGGCACTGGTTTAACCGTTGCCGAATCTTTTTTAGTGGAATCGACTTTCTCTTCGGTAATAAAAACCACGTAGGGGTGCTGGGTCATCAGGGTGCGTTCGCCTATTTTAAAGTGTTCGCCCAAGTCGCCCTTCATAATGATTTTTTGTTCGCTGTCAAAAAACGTAACGTGTTTTACGGCCTTTCCATAGCCAATTAGGCGGTCGTAAAATAAACTGTCGCCCTTGAGCGACTTTGTTTTTTGCTTCCACATATTATTCTTTCCAAAAAAGGCCTGCTCGGTTTGGGTATTGTAAGTGCCATTTTCGGTATACAGGGTATCTTTGTCTTTTTTACCGTAAATATTGGTTGGGCCTAAAAAATAAGCAATACGTGAGCCCGAATTATATTTCAGGGTATCGGTTTTGATAATAGCGTCGGTAGTTGTCAACACAACATCGTACCTAAAATAAGCATCACGGTTAGAGGTAAAGTACCAGCCGTTTTTACTCACCAGCGTATTTTCTTTATTTACCAGTTTGCCGCCACCCGTGTAGGTGCCTATTTTGGTGGCTGTGCTATAGGTGAGGTAGTTGGTGGTCAGGGTGGCATCTTTATCAACCATGCGTACGTTATCCGTCATAATGGCAACTTTAGTATTGCCGTTATAGTTCAGTTTATCGCCATAAATATGCAAAGTATCGCCTTGCGTAATTAAAACATGGCCAAAGGCATCAAAGGCGTTGGCTTTTTGATAAAAATAGGCACTATCCGAGCTGAGTATGGCGTTATCCTGCTGGAAAACCGCCTTATAGGTAATAAGTACATCTACACCGTCTTTTTTCAAACCATGGGCGCGTTCCGAACGTAAAATATGCAGCGGCGAACTCTTTTTCTGAGCGGCTGCTGTACCGGTTATCCACAATAAAACGATGATCAAAAAATATTTATTCACAAAGCAAAATTAGTTTTTTGGTTGAGGTAATTAAATTAAATAATTTTGATGAATGCTGCCTGTACAAAGTTTCTTAAATTTTATTGCGCAAAATCAACTTTTTACCCAAAACGACCGTCTGCTTGTTGCTGTAAGCGGCGGCCGCGATTCGGTTGTACTGGCACATTTGCTCAAACAGGCAGGCTTCAATTTTGGCATAGCCCATTGTAATTTTCAGCTAAGGATTGATGAAGCTCAAGCCGAGCAGGCTTTTACCAGTCAATTAGCTGATGCATTAACCGTGCCGTTCCATACCATTAGTTTTGATACACAAACTTATGCCCGGCAAAACGGAATTTCAACCCAAATGGCTGCCCGCGATTTGCGCTATACCTGGTTTGAGCAAATTCGCAATGAACATGGTTATAGCTATATTGCTGTTGCACACCACCAGAACGATTCGGTTGAAACTATATTGCTCAATTTAACACGGGGTACTGGTATTGCCGGTATGCACGGCATCCTGCCCCAAAACGGCTACCTGGTTAGGCCTTTGCTTTTTTTAAACCGCGACGAAATTGACACCATTGTTGATCAAAATGGCTTGCATTTTATGGAAGATAGTTCCAATGCATCGTCCAAATACGCGCGCAATAAGATACGGCACCAGGTAATCCCACCGCTTAAAGAGTTAAACCCGAAGCTCGAAGAAACCTTCGACCGTAATATGGAACGGTTCCGCGAGTTGGAATTATTGCTTAACCACCAGTTGGAGCAATTAAAGCAGCAAATGATGGTGCAGGTTGGGGATGAGATACATCTTCATATTTCCGCTGTTAAAAGCTTATATCCACAACGTTTGCTGCTCTATGGTTTGCTCCATCCGTATGGTTTTAGCGAACCGGTTATTGAAGATGTGATGGCTTCGCTGGATAAACATGCGGGCCGCGTTTTTGAGTCTCAGGGTTTTGTGCTACTGCTCGACAGGGATAAACTGATTTTAAGTAAACGCCGTGAGCGGCCCGGCCCGGTTTTAATTCATCAAAATGATCACGAAGTGTATTATAGCCAATTTAAAATAACACTGCTTCATGACGATTCGCCGCTGATTATACGGGATAACCCCATGGCGCTATCTGCAAATGCGGACAAATTAATATTCCCTTTAACCATACGCAGCTGGCAGGAGGGAGACTATTTTTGCCCTATGGGGATGAAAGGCAAAAAAAAATTAAGCGATTTTTTTGTGAACGAAAAAATCCCCCTTCATCAAAAGGACCAGATACCTATATTGATTAACGGAAACGGCGAGGTGATATGGATAGCAGGCCACCGGCCCGATGAGCGATATAAAGTAAGTGAACACACCGAAAAAGTTATTATCTTCGAACTGTACAAGTTGAATTTATGAGCGACAAACCTGTTTTCATGGAGAAACAATACCTGGGGCGCGAATGGATACCTATTACCATACGCCTTGTATTGGCCATTTTTTGCTTTATCATCTATTTTTTTACCGGCGACAGGGAGCGTAACAGCGATTTGTTGCTTGTGGTAGGCTTCGGCATCTTATCCATATCGGTTATCATGGGCTTTCTGCTTCATTTCCGCACCAGCGTAAAAAACAAAAGCATCATCCTGGATGGTTTATGGACAACTCGTTTGGTTAAGATAGACCTGAACAGTATTGTGAAAGTTGAAAAGGGAACTTACAGCCGGTATTTATTTAATAACCCGGTTTATAACCTGCATAAAAAAGGGACTATACGCTTTTTTACCTCCGGCAATGACGCCGTGCATTTAACCGACCGTGATGGTTTAGTGTATATTATAGGCTCGCAACATGTTAATGAGTTGGAAAGAGCCATTAAAGAAGAGATGAATAGATAAGCAGCTCCCACCGTTGGGAAGGAACTGCTTCATTTTATTATTTTGAATAAGGGAAATTTCTGGCTAATTTTTTCATCTGCTGCTCCATCACATCTTCTGACGAGGTGAACATGCCTTCGTTCATCTTTTTATAATATCTCCATAATAATTCGCCATCGGCGCCATTTCCTATCGACATGGTGAAAGATGAGTCACCCGTTTTTCCTCCAAAACCAAACAATACTGCTGTTGCAATTGCCGCTGCCTGTGTTCTTGTGGATTGCTCATCATAACGGCCGAATATTACCGCATCTACTCCTAATGCCTTAGCGATATCGTCTTTGGTATGAGAGTCCAGGCTGTCAATTAGCTTAAGTTTTTTAAGCATAATATTGGTTTTATCTATGTCTTGAAATGTTACGGTATATTTATCTGCTTTTCTTAGTAAATAGGTGTAAAGGCCTGACTGGATGCTTTTTCCGGTTTTTAACTCCTGGTCCCTGTTGGCTTCGGCGCTGAAGTCTTTAGGCGGTTTTTTGTAACTGATCTTTACATCAAAGGGCAGTATGGCTACTAAATGATGATTTTTGACACACTCTTTCAATTTTGGCGATTCGAAAATCTGTTTACTTCCTTGCGAAAACACTTTAAAAGTACACAGCAAAGTAAGAGCGATGAATAAGGATAATTTTTGTTTCATATTTATTTTATTTATTCAAAAATAAATAAAAACTCTGTTTGTTATATAATATCGTATATTTTACATTTTAGTTAATTTATTTATTAACTTTTGATTATATTATTTGATTGATTGATTTTTTAATCTTTTATTTCTTTGTTTTTCTACAAAAGAAATATTTAGCCGGGAATATAGGTTAAGGGCATTTGACGCCAAGCTTAATTTAAAGATCAAACCGGCCCATTTTAGCCGCTATTGAGAATCAACGTCCTACGGTTTGCTCACGTCCATTTAATATTTGACTGATTTTTAGAATACTTTACAGAGAGGCTTTTTATCCAGGCAGTTAGGTATTCAGGCCTAAGTGAAATTTATTGTACTGCTAATCCGTCTTTTCTTCGCCCTCGCTGTTCGGAGTCTCTGACTCCGAACGACTATGTCAGTAGTCTCCGACTACAGTAAAAAAGCTTTGTTGTATCACTATTCATTTTGTTGAATAAGTGTCTTCAAGTGCATCTAACTTATGTATAAAAGGAAACGATTATTGATGTTGGCTGTCTACGGTGGTAGTAACATTGACTGGCATTAGCCTGTAGTCGGAGACTACAAGCATAGGCATTCGAAGTCGGAGACTTCGAATAGCGACGTTGATGCAGTGCATAATCTCCCCCAGTACTCCTCGCTGTTCGGAGTCTCTGACTCCGAACGACTATGTCAGTAGTCTCCGACTACAGTAAAAAAGCTTTGTTGTATCACTATTCATTTTGTTGAATAAATGTCTTCAAGTGCATCTAACTTATGTGTAAAAGGAAACGATTATTGATGTTGGCTGTCTCCGGTGGTAGTAACATTGACTGGCATTAGCCTGTAGTCGGAGACTACAAACATAAGCATTCGAAGTCGGAGGCTTCGAATAGCGACGGTACTTGTGTTTTTAGTTCTATGATCAGTATTCTTAATTTACGACATCGGCCCGCTTAGTAGCTGCGGGAAGGGCTTTGTTCGTTATTCACTAATATTTGTTTTACTCAGCTGGAGGCGGTGTCCTCACCGATAATTTATGCAAACACTGGCAATTTAACTTTGTTTGGGCTCCGTAAGGTGCCTCCTCTTACATTTTTAATGCGTTTGCCAGGCATCTTCATAAAATTTCCATAAGCCATAAAAAAAAATTAATTTGATGCCGACAAATGAACCTGTTTAACAACTCCAAGAAGTCGGATCCGGCTAATGACGAGACGCTGCTGAAGCGCTACCGCAAAAGCGGCGATCTGGCTGTGCTTGGCAACTTGTTTCAGGGCTATTCATCTATGGTATACTATGTTTGCTACCGGTACCTGCAAGATGCTGAACAGAGCAAAGATGCCGTGATGCAGATTTTTGAAGAATTGATTGTTAAGGTTAACAAGCGAGAAATTAAGCAATTTGGCAGCTGGCTTTATGTGTTGAGCCGCAACCATTGTTTGATGCAGTTGCGGTTGGCCAAGAAGATGGAATATACCACTATAGATGAATTTATGGAATTGCCGGTAGATTTGCATCAGGATGTAGAGAATAAAGAAAAGCGGTTAACCGTTATGGAACTTTGTATGGAAAAACTGCCTGTGGCGCAAAAGCAAAGTATCGATCTGTTTTTTTTGAACGAAAAGTGTTATAAAGAAATAACCGAGATAACCGGCTACAGTTTAAACGATGTTAAAAGCTATATCCAGAACGGGAAGAGGAATTTGAAAATTTGCATGGAGAAAAACGGTGAGCACTAAAAAAACCGACATAGCGCTAATACGGAAGTACCTCAACGGGGAGCTTGATGCCCGTGCTATGTACGATTTGGAGCGGCAGGCGCACAATGATCCGTTTTTGATGGATGTGATCCGGGGGATGGAAATGGAGGCTGAAAGCAAGGAGGATCATCAGCCACACCTGGACGCTATTAACCGTTTAATTGAAGAGCGGACACAACAGGATAAAAAGCGGACCATCCCGTTGTGGAAGTTATTGCCTATTGCTGCCTCGTTACTAATCGCCCTAACTATCGGCGGCTGGTGGCTGATGCGTGAACGGCCCGGACAAACTGTCGTTTTAAATCATCAACCCGTTAAAAAACAGCCTGATAAAGTAAGGGCAGATCTACCTTTGCCTGTTGTTAAACCCGCCGGGCCATCACTCAATGCTAACCAGTTGGCTAAATTAAGCCAAAGGCATGCTAAATCTACTATTCCGTCGGCTACAATTTCAGATCAATCCATCAAAGCAGATACTGTTGCATTGTTATCAGTAGCTATTCATAAAGATACGGGTGCCGAAAAGGACAAGGACGTTGAAAGGTTTGGTTATTATGGAAAGGCACAGCCTAATTTAGTTTTTGGTAATGCACAAGCTAAGTTAAAAAGGAAGGGAGACGACCCTTTGTCTAAAATGGTGGTGAGGGGAGTAGGAACAATACGGGGGAAGGAACCTCTCTATGTTGTTGATGGCATCATGGTAGATAGCCTTAAAATGAGTTCTATCAAACCTGACGATATCAAAAGCATTAACGTTTTGAAAGATGCTTCGGCCACAGCTTTGTATGGTTCAAGGGCTGCCAATGGCGTAATTTTAATTGAAACAAAAAAAGGTTTATTGGCCTCAAACGATGTGAATATTATAGGCTATCGATCCCAAAAGAAGACTATAATAACAGCCAGTGCCGCTACTACTATAAACCCTGTAAATTTTAATAAGCCGGATACCTCCATTACCCAGGCATTAGCGGGGCGGGTAGCGGGTGTGAATATTTCCAATAAAAGATTAAAGGAAGCAAAAATACCGCTTGTGATTACAGGAAGGGTGGTTGATAAACACGATGGCCAGCCCTTACCCGGAGTAACAATAGCAGTAGCAGGCAAATCAGTAAGTACCACAACCGATGTTGATGGCAATTTTAAAATTACGGCAGCTCCAAAAGACATATTGAACATTGCCTTTATAGGGTATGAAAATCAATATGTTAAGGTTAAAGATAAGGACGATTTAAAAATTGCGTTGGATCCGGCAATGCATGCCCTTAGTGAGGTTGTCGTTGTTGGCTACGGTACCCAGCGTAAACCGGAGGATGTACTGCCGGAAGATGCCCGGCCGGCCATCGGTTGGGATGCCTACAAGCAATATCTAAAAGCACAAACCGTGGCGCCCGTAGCTAAAGCGGGCAAAGTTAAACTGGGTTTTATTATTGATGCCAGTGGCAATATTACTAACGTTAGGGTAATTAAGGGTTTAACAGATGATGCTAACCAACGGGCCATTAATATCCTGAAGAATGGCTCAAAATGGGTTAATGATCAAGATAATCCGGGTAAAGAGATTAAGCTGAAAATTAACTTCCATCAGTAGCAGCCACAGGGTGGCGAGGACCAATAAATGTTTTTCTGATGATGAAATAAACACCGGGTTGTGTTGATTTAGATTTAAACTTGAATTGCAAGGGTATTAAACCGGCAGCGTTTTGGCAGTTTTTTTGTATAGACGCTCAATAGATTTGCCTTTGATTTTGAATCGATTAAATCCTAAATATTAAAAATGCATGACGAAATTATCCGCTTAAAAGAAGTTCATAAATTTCTTGATTTTGATTTTTACAAGTCCAGAGAATACCAGGATATTACTGATCTGGCGTCGCAGCTTTGCGATAAACCTATATCGTTAATTACTTTGCTGGATAATGAAACCAATTGGATAAAAATGGCAACTGGCTTTGAAACAGGCGAAGCCGATAGAGCAAGCTCGTTTTGCCAATACGGGATACAGCAAGATGAATTGTTAATTATACCTGATGCCACTGCGGATGAAAGATTTGATCAAAATTCCTTGGTTCATGTGTTTCCGAAGGTGCGTTTTTACGCCGGTGCACCGCTTATTTTAAGTAACGGACACAAAATTGGGACCCTGTGTTTATTTGATTTTAAGCCCAATAATTTAACCAATCTACAGCAAAAAGCTTTGACTGCCCTGTCCAGGCAGGTTATTTACTTGATGGAGCTGGAGTTTAATCGTGGGCAACTTTTTTCACAAATTGAGGAAATAAATGCAAAGAATGATGCCCTCAGGAAAATTGCATATATGCAGTCGCATCAAATACGGCAGCCATTATCATCTGTTATGGGCTTAGTTAACTTAGTAAAAGAGGGTATAGTGAAGCCGGATGAAAAATGGATTGATATGATAGGTATTGCGGCAGAACAATTAGATGAAGAGGTAAGGGCGATCATCACCGAGTCTACTGCCGAAAAAGATATTCGCTTAATCCGGTTCAACAAGATGTTAGACGAGGTAGAAGATTATGCGATTATTTTGCTGGACAAGGACGGTATTATTGAGAATTGGAATAAAGGGGCAGAAAAAATTAAAGGTTATACCGCTACCGAAATCATAGGGAAGAATTTTAATGTATTTTATTCCCATAAAGATCGGTTGGACGGGCTACCGGCAAAAACAATAGCATGTAAAGATGGAGCTTGCCGCTCGGAGGGCTATCGCGTGCGTAAGGATGGTTCAGAATTCTGGGCGAGAGTGGTTGTTACGGCAATTCATAATGATTCGGGAGATGTGATTGGTTTTACAAAAGTTACACGAGATCTTTCTGATATTAAAGAAACACAGCTCTCGCTTGATGTAGCCGAAGAGCGCCTTAAAAATATGATAGAGGAAATAGAGGATTATGCAATTATCCTGCTTGATGCGAGCGGCAATATTGAGAAATGGAATAAGGGAGCACAAAAAATTAAAGGCTACCCGGCTGAAGCCATTATTGGGAAAAATTTCACAGTTTTTTATCCCGAAGAGGACCGGCAGCAGAAATTGCCCGAACTACTCCTGGAACAGGCAAGGTTACAGGGCAGAGCCCATCATGAAGGTTGGCGGTTAAAAATGGACGGCAGCAAGTTCTGGGGATCGGTAGTGATCACCTCGATACACAATAGCAAGAGCGAAGTAATTGGATTTGTTAAGGTAACTAAAGACCTGACAGCCGAAAAATTGCTCATGTAAAACAACGCTCAAACTAAGGCCTGGGCCGTTGTTGTTAAAGCCTTGGCAAATTCAAATTCACCCATTAGTATACCTGCAATAACCTCAAAACTGGCAGCAGCTTGTTCCATTGGCCTGTCTCGCCAAATTTAGCAGGGAAATGGAATCGGCCTCTATACCAAATACGCACGGTTTTGCTGTTAATGGCTTAATCAAACACGCATAGCTCCGCTACGTAATCCTTGCCGCCATCGGTAACCCACGAATCCAACTGGGCAGGATCTTTCATCTGCTGTCCTCTAAAACGCGGCACTACAATATAACCGCATTTGATGTTGGTTAACGACGACATATCGCTCCAAAGCTTTTCTATTTGCGCAACCGGGTAAATATCTTCCTGCCCATGGCCCCAGCGGTATTTTACATCCTTTATGGTTACATAGGTTGGTATTCGTTGGGCCATGCTGCGTACAGCCTTGGCTAAGGCGGCCTCGTCACCTTGTTGCAGGTCCTCCCGCGTTAGGCCAAACAGTTTCAGCAGCGGGTCTATCTGTATCCAGGTGGTCATGGAGTTGTAGTAGCTTAAATTCAGCTCATCTTCTTCGCGTGGCTGGGCAAGGCCTTCCATCAGGCGTACATGGCCGTTAACACGCGCCAGGCCGCCACCCTGATCTTCAATGCGCCGCGGTATCACCTCAAAGGTAAGTACGTTGCCGGCTTCCAGGTGGTAACCCAGGGCTGCAGGGTCAACATCTGCGCCAAGGGTATCAATATTATGCAACATCAAAGTTTCAACCTGAGGGTTGGTTTTGAGTAGCTGGGCCAATGTTCCGTTACGTAACAGGTTTGAAACCTCGTACCAATGCCCTAACGGCGAAAAACGTTGTGCGGCAATGTTGTCTACATAGTCGGTGCCTTCGCCCTTGGCTTTTGCCCAGTTAATCATGCTCGCCCGAACCGAGTCGCGTACTTTCTGTTTATTGTCGTCCAGCAGTTCCTGCGGCATTTCTTCCCACATAAAACGCAGGTCGCGCTCGGTAGGCACATAGCGCTGACCTATGGAACGCCCTTCCGATAGCAATACCTCACCGGTATAGCCGTAATTGTCGGTTTGTTGCAGTTTTTTACGGATAGCTTCGTGCGTTAAATAGCTGGTAGCTACAATATGTGGTATTTCGGCCTGGTAGTTCCAGGCCACTTTGCGGGTTTTAGCAATGTGGATCTCTAAAAAGCTTCTGTGGGTACCATCCAGCACAACAAAGGGGTTAAGCGCCTTAATTACCCCGGCGCCTTTGGTCCAGCGGCTGCCAACACCTGCAGCCAGGCTCATTACGGCTACCTGGCCATTCCTTATCGCTATTTCACCAGTTTCGATGCATGGATCCAGGTATTCGTAATCAATCACATCATCTTCCAAAACATCTTCAATAGATGTTTCTACTGGTAGCCGGTTATGTAATAAACTGATTTGTCCTTTTTGCAATTGCTCGCGGATCTCCTCGTGCTGAATATGGTCAAAGCCGTTTTCTTTTTTAATATTGGCTGCCTTGATATCCTCGGCACCACGGTTATTTTGTGATGAAGGGTCGGAAACCTTAAACAAATTGCTGATGATGGTACGCAGCAGGGGGTAGGCCAGGTTATTCTTTTCGCAGTAGGTGGTAAACTGGTCAATCTCCGCCCGGCGGATATATGCTATCGTCGCCGGATCTTTCCGCACCAGTTCAGATACGTGTATCGCATAATATTGCTCGGGCATTAACGCTTCGCTGCCTGTTAACAGTGTTCCCCAGGTACCTTTTTTATTAATGCTCCAGTTGTAAACTACCGGCTGCATAGCAAACGGCAGTGAGGCCGACAGCTCATTTTTGGTGTTTTGCAAAATATCCAGTACGGCACCCTTATATTCCTGGAAGTTATCCGGGTTAACAAACATGCCCATACCACCGCCAGACATACCGCCCAGCATCAAAAAGCCATAATAATTTTCGCCAAATTCTTTTTTTGCTTTCGCGATGATCTGCTCGGTAAAATACGTTGTGGCCCAGGGGATAATGGTTTTGATGGGGCCGTTAAAATTATTTTCTGTATTGGTAGCTAACTTTTGGATGTCGCCATCTTTTATGGCGGCCAATATGTTATCAAAAATTTGGTTGGTTTGCTGCCGGGCCTGCCATTCGTTTTCGCCGCGCAGCAAATATTTTTCCGTCACCATTTCCAGTATCGGGCCTACGTTTGATGCCATGCCGCCATGCATCAGCACCAGCGAGTTCATAATCTTTTCTTCCATCTCGGGGCCAACCTCGTCGCCTGTTAAAATATGGTGGCGCGGTAGCAAGGTGCCTTTACTGATGCCGAATTCCGGATCGCCTGCCTGCGCGAACGTACCCTGGATAGATTTGATACCTGGCCATACGCCGCCCGAATCCTGCCAACCGCCGCCAGAGCCGCCTATCCATTCGCCCAGAATAGCGCGCGATGCTACCAGTCGCCTTTCGCTTTCAAGCAGGCCGCCTTCCAGGCTTTGCGTTTGGCGGGTGGCCCGCATTAACAGGCTGATGATAGAGCCGAGCAAATTGGTTGATACCGCAAAACGTGAGCCTTTAGGGATATCATTTACGCGGGTAACCAGTTCAATACCCATCCCCGGTGCTATAATGCGGGCCAATATTTCGGGTAAAGATTGATTGGTGCCTTCGAACGACGGCGGGATAAAGCCAGAGGCGATAATACCGGCTTTGATTAAGCTGAGGTAATCGTTCCCGAAGTTGAACAGGTCGGCCAGGTCTTGAATATCTTTGGTAGTGTCCAGGTCGATGCTTGTCACCCGGATAACCGGTTCGGTAATTACCCTAAGATAGCTATGGAGCGGGGGGCGGATATCCTTATCACGCCCAAACACACCCAGATCTATCGATAAATTAACAACACGGGCACCCTCGGGATAATCCATCCCCAGAAAAAATATATCCGACCATCCGCTATGCGTCAGGTCCATGCGCACGGATGTATTTTCGTGTAAAACAGGATAGAACATCGATCCCTCTTTCAACTTCAAAAGTTCGCTATGGATCTGTATGGGGTGCTCGTCCTGGTGCCCCACACGGAACATCCACTGGTTGCCTTTGCTCGACCGAACACTTTTACGCACCTGTGCCGCCAAAATCTGGAACGAGAGGTTATGGTAGGCTTCGGCCAGCGCGCTATAAAGTGTAGCGCTCGGGCCTTTTTGTTCTAAATCTTTTAAAAACACGCCAATAGCATGTTCAAACCGTCGTGCCAGCAGGTCTTCAAAACCGTGATAAGGAATTTTACCGGTGGGAGGTGTATCGGCAGACTTTAACAAGAAAAACCTGAATCCCGCGTACAAAAACAAAATGGCCCTTACCTTATCATATAAATTAGGCGTTGATTTGCGGAACTGTTCCAGCTCAAGCAGTGCCTTCAGCAGATCTTTACCGCTAAATTGACTGCCGATCTGATAAAATGAACGGTTACGTTTATCGGGGTCGGTAGATGTGATTGTTTCTATAAATGGGTTCATGCAGCCTTTTCTTTCGGGTTTTTAGGAATGTGGAATTAATAAGAGGATCTTAATTAAATTGATGCTGGTTGGCTTCGGCCAAAGCTTCTACTAACGTATTTAAGGTTTCGTCGTGTGCATCGCCTGCCAAACCTAAAGCAATCTGCGCTCTTAAAATTCCATTTTTACGACTCAGGTCATAACGCTTACCCTTTACCTCAAGTGCCAGATACTTATCGGTTAATGCCAGTTCCTGCAAGGCTGGAGTAAGCAAATAATTGTTTTCTTCTTCCATTTGTTTTTGCAAAATGTCAAAAATAGCCGGTGTGAAAACGTGCATCCCAAAAAAGCATAAATAGTAGCCCACCCTAAGGCCCGGCGTTAAAAGCTCCAGCTCGGCTAAACTTAATGATGGTTTCTCGATAATCTTTTCTATTTCATATACCCCGCTGCTGTTGGATACCTGTTTGCCTGTAAGGGTTCCGTAGCGATTGATCTGGTGCTCAATGGTGGGGTTAACAGCTGATACAGAGCAGTTCTCTTGCGAAGCCAATTCTATCAGTTGAGTGGTGCAACGTTTTTGTTGCAAGTTAGAGATGTATAGGTAATCGCCCAGCAATAATAAAAAGGGCTCATCATTTACAAATTCTTTGGCGCAATAAACCGCATGGCCATAGCCCAGGGGTTCTTTTTGCTCAATAAACTGCACATGGCTTAATAGGTGGTCTATGGCTGCGGCTTGTTTATCCGCCCAATCAATACCCTGGTAAGAGCCGATCAGGTTATCACGCAGTGATTTAAAGGCGTTAACATATTTTTCACCATCGCCCGGGGCGCAAATAATGCACAGCTCTTCTATTCCGCTGGCAAAAGCTTCTTCGGCAATAATTTGTATCACCGGTTTATGTAAGCCGTCAATATCAATAACCGGCAACATCGCCTTTTGAATAGTATCTGCAACCGGGTACAATCTTTGTCCGCGGGCTGCTGCAGTAATCACCCCTTTTTTGATTTTCATCTTTATAATTTAATGGTCTAAATTTATAAAGAAATTGCAAGCGATTGCATATAATTATACAACGTTTTGTTACCTCGGCATATAAATCGCCAAAATTTCTGGTTGTTAATGAACAGGATGATGCAGGATGCCGAATTAAATGGTATGCATGATATTTACTTGAACCAGTTAATCGACTTATTTTGTTCAACACTATTCCATGAAAAACATTAAACTGTTTGCGTTGCTTTTTTTGTCACCGTTTTCGCCGGTATTGGCATCGGTTTATTACGTAGCTGTTAACGGAGATAACGCCAATACAGGTAGCATTGGCAAACCCTTTGCTACCATTCAAAAGGCGCAGGAAATGGTTAGCCCCGGCGATACGGTATATATCCGCGGTGGCATTTACCGCATGAGCGAAACCCGGATTGCAAAAAAGGAGCGATTGTTTGCCAGCGTTACTTACCTTGATAAAAGCGGGCTGCCCGGCAAGCGGATTAACTACTGGGCATATCAGGATGAAAAGCCTGTTTTTGATTATGCTGATGTTAAGCCTGCTAACTACCGGGTAATAGCCTTTAACGTTTATGGCTCCTTTATCCATATTAAAGGGCTCGAGGTTATCGGTGTGCAGGTAACCATTAAAAACCATACACAATCGGAATGTTTTGAAAACCATGGTAGCGATAATATTTACGAGATGCTGAGTATGCACGACGGAATGGCCATTGGGTTTTACCTGTTATCCGGCTCTAATAACCTTGTTTTGAATTGTGATGCTTACCGCAATTTTGATAATTTTTCGGAAAACGGGCGTGGCGGTAATACGGATGGCTTTGGTTGCCACCCATCGCAAGGCAGCAAAGGCAATATTTTTAGAGGTTGCCGGGCTTGGTTTAACAGCGATGACGGTTACGACGTGATCAACTCTCACGAGTCTACCACGTTTGAAAACTGCTGGGCCTTTTATAACGGTTTTTCATCCGATTTTAAAAGCGCGGGCGACGGCAATGGCTTTAAAGGCGGAGGATACGGAAAACGCCCTGCGGATGAAATTCCGGTGCCGGTACCGCGCACCACCGTAAGGTTTTGTTTAGCGGTGCACAACAAAGCCAGCGGCTTTTATTCCAACCATCATATTAATGGGAGCGATTGGTTTAACAATACCGCCTATCGGAATGGCATCAACTTTAACATGCTTAACAGGTTGAAAGATAATATAACCGATGTGCCGGGGTATGATCATAAAATGCGGAATAATTTAGGTTACAAGGGTGGTAAAGAAGTGCAAAACCTGGATGCTGCCAGATGCGATTTGAGCCATAACTATTTTGATATGAACCTGCAGGCCACCGATGATGATTTTTTAAGCCTCGACGAAACCCAGCTAACAGCGCCACGACAGGCAGATGGCAGCTTACCCAATATTAGTTTGATGAAATTAAAGCCACAAAGCAAATTTGTTGATAAAGGCATTGATATCGGTTACCCTTACAAGGGTTTGGCGCCCGATTTAGGCTGCTTTGAACTTGGCAACGCATCTAAATAGTTATTAAGCCATTACCGCAACAAGGTTTAGGGCGGGTAGGGTCAGGGCTCTATCGCCTGTTATGGTAATATAGGGTAACGCAGCCTCTGGCTTAAGGCCTTTGGTGAATAATTTCCAGGCTATATCCGGTGGGATAACCAATGCTGATGCGATAGCATCTGGTGTTGATTTACCGAGTTCCCAACCGGCAGATTGCCGTTTCAGGAACCAATCGCCCCCGATGGCTGTGCAGATGGTGATTTTGATCATTGTGTTGTTTTCGGCCGTTATATTACGATAGGTATAGGGCAGGCCATGCATAAAGGTATTCATAACCGGGTAAAATAGCTGGGCCGTCATGATGCCCGGTTTATTAACGGCATCTCTTATCTGCTGTTGGTGGTGCCACCTTTCGGTATAGTCGCGGGCGATGTGGAACCAGTTTTTAGATACTGTTTCGCCAGCCCAGGCCACCGGAATTGGGGCATCAATATCCATATTCAAGGTGGCTATATAGTCGGAATATTGTTTGCCGGTAATGTCGAGCAATTCCGTTAGTAGGGTAGGGCTTAGCCTTTGGGTAGCCGCTACCCATTCTGCATTAAGGTGATTTAGATAGCCAACCAGGCTTTGGTATGAATTGATTTCCCTGTCCGGAAGCAACACGTGCCGGTCGCGGCCCATAGATAAGGTCCGGATAGCCGTGTCGAGTAAATGCGAGGCAACATCTTTAACTGTCCATGTGCCGGCAATGGTTTTTTTATTCCATTCATCCGCTGTAAGCGATCTCAATAATTCAATCAGCTTTTGGTCAAGTATGGGAAAAAGTGGCGCGGTCAAAATCATATTATAACAGGTTTATCCCGAAATATATTTCCCCAACGGGATTTTGTTAACAATGAATACCAACAGTAAGGATAACACGAAGCATACCAGTGCTACTAATGGGATGCTGAAAACAGGATTGAAAAGCTTATAATTGATATCTGCCATATCGCTCAGTAAAGTGAGCACCAGGGCATGGCTTAAATAAATACCATAGTTGTATTTGCCGGCAAAGTTGCGTATTCTTATTAAAAACGGCGCCGCTTCAGGCTGATATATACGGGCTATCATAAACACACTTACTGATATCAATAGGATTGATGGGCTTAATGGCTCATAAAGTAAAGTACTAATGCCGTTGTAATGCCTGAAAAGCATATAAGTACCTATACTGATTATTGCCAGGCAAGCAAAAAATAAAATACACCACCAGGCTAAACGCTTACGTGGTAAAGGCATAAAGGCCAGGTAATGGCCCAATACCAGGTAGCCAATAAAGCCCTCAAAATAGCGTACATCAATTTGTGGTTTAAACCTGAGCATATAGGGCTGGCTTAATACCATAACCAGCAACCAAACAATTAAGAAATAACGGATCTCATGTTCTGTGGCATTGCGTACAAATTTGCTGATAACCGGCACAAACAGGTAGAGGCCTATCAGCATGTAAACATACCATAGGTGGTATGAGCTGCCAATTTTAAGCAGATGTAAAACCTGTCGGGTGGTTACCCATGTGTCGCCGTTATAAACTAAATCTTCGTTATAAAATTCGTAGCCGATGTAGATCAGGCTCCAGAATAGAAAAGGAATGACGATCCTGACCAGGCGTTTTTTTAAAAAGCTCCCTAACTCGTATTCACGGTGAAGCAAAAGCGCCCCGCTGATCATCACAAAAACCGGAACAGCAAAACGTACCAGGCTGTTGTAAAAATCGCCAACGAGCCATAATGTTAACGGGCCTTTATTATAAAGTTCAAGCACGGGCGATGTTGTATGTAACACTACAACAGCAAATAAAGCTATCAGCCTCAAATTATTGATCCAATCTAAATTTTGCGGTTTACTGAACGACATAGTATTGCGTTGGTGGCAGCCATTTAAGCTTTTAATCAAATTTTTTTAAAAGTAACATTATAAACCGAAATCCTACTACAGGGGAATTTGCCGACAGTAATTATTTTCATCTCAAATTTCATTTTGATTTCATCTTTCGAGCTTAATTTTATATTGTAATTATAAACCTTTTTAACCTGATTAACTGTCAATTAAATTCTTAAACATCATGAAAAAACTTACAAAACTCAATTGTTTATTGTTAGCTGGGCTTTTGGCTTTAACTGCATTTTCATCCTGCCAAAAATCAGGCGTGGCAAGCAGTACTGATAAAACCACAAGCACAAGTCAACTTGTTGTTGCAAATGGGGCTATCCTGGTTGCTGCATCTACCGCTTCTACCGGAACCGTGGCTACCGATGCGATTTATATTGTTCACGCCTACACTACAGGCTTAACTAAGGATTCGGTAACTTTTGCCAGTTTACCTGCGGCAATTGGTACTTACTTAACAGCCAACTATTCGGGATACACTTTTTTAAAAGCATTCAAAATCAGCACCTCTGCCGGGGTAACAGATAGTTACGCCGTGGTGATATTGTTTAACGGCAAACCTGTTGGCTTAAAATTTGATGCCAGCGGCAACTTTGTTTTGGTATATGAGCAATGCGAAGGCCGTGACCTTGGTGGGCAGGGATGGCACGAAGGAGGCCGTTTTGGTGATCGTGATGGCAAGCATCTGGACACTGTTGCAATCTCCGCTCTTCCTTCAGCTGTTAAGGCTTATTTTACCACCAATTATCCAACAGATACGCTGCTACATGCTGCTGTTAATCTGGATGGGAGCTACGTAGTTATCAGTGCCAATAAAGGGTTATTCGCAACAGCGCTCACCGCGAGTGGCACTTTAATTAAGCGCATACAAATCTATCCGCACCCTAACAACCATGTTGCCGTTGCTCAGAGTGCCTTGCTTCCGGCTATTACCACCTATTTAACCGCAACATTTCCGGGTTATGTGTTCGACAAAGCCTTCGCCGAACGTTCTGGTACTACGGTATTGGCTTATGATGTATTTATAAACGTGAACGGCACAAGGCACGCAGTAGAATTTGATGCCACAGGAAAATTTGTTAAAAATATCGTGATCAGATAATTTGATACGTTAGTTAAAAGAGGCTACATCGCAGGTCAATTTTGGCCAATGGCTACCAAATAAAATTCTGAAAAGAATTAATCACTAATCAAAAAGGGCAATTCTTAAATTGAGAATTGCCCTTTTTAATTGAGCTTTTTGCAAAACCAAGGCCATTAAAATTTAACTCTAAAGTCGGTTTTTGATCCTGACTTATGATACAGCCGCGTTTGTCATTATGATAAGCGTATCACTTCATCTCATTTTCATAATGGCTCGCTACTTTCGTAAAGTTTGCTTCAAATGCGAGCTGAAAATTATAAACCTTGATACCTTGAGAATTTAAAATGTTAAACATAAATACCCTTTCCCCTTTCTTAAGTGTTCACAGGCGCCAGGTGCGCCTGCTGGACAATTTTTTTGAGATCAGTGTAGTTGCTAAAGATGAACAATGGGCCGAAGATAAAATTGCCGGTGCAGTTACTGAGATAAATAGGGTGATGGCCTTGTTATCATCAACAGACGAAGGCAGCCAGATCAGCTTAATTAACCGGAACGCGGGTATACAGCCCGTTAAGGTTGATCAGGAATTATTTAACCTGGTGAACCGTTCTCTTAAAATATCCGAGCTTACCCAAGGCGCGTTTGATATCACCTATAATTCAATTGACCATAGCATCTGGGATAAAAATATCAACATGAAAACCCTGCCTGATACCGAAACGGCTAAGCAGGCGGTGCGTTTAATTAACTATCGTAATGTAATATTGGATATTAAAAAGCATACTGTTTTTTTAAAAGAAAAAGGCATGCGTATTGACTTGAATAGTATAGCCAAGGGATACGCTACCGACAGAGCCAAATACGTATTGCAAATACAGGGTGTTAGCAGCGGCATAGTCAATGCATTTGGCGACCTGATTACATGGGGCAGGCAGCCTGATAACAATCCCTGGACGATAGCCGCTGCCAATCCCGGTCAAAAGCTGGATGTTTTTTCTGACCTGAACATCAGCAATATGGCGATCTCGACATCTGCAGATCACAAAAACTATTCGGTTATTGACGGTAAAAAGTACGTGCACATGGTAAACCCCAAAACAGGTCTCCCGCTGCGCCGTATCAATAGCATAAGTGTTTTAAGCCCCAGTGCCGAACTTGCCGCTGCTATGGCAGCTCCGGTTATGGTGTTGGGTGTTAAGCTGAGTCTGAATCTGTTTAATCGCTTAAATCAGTTGGTGTGTGTTATTGTTAACGACCGTAAAAAGGTTTACACGTCAAAAAGTATAAATATGATGATGTGTTGAGTAATTTAGAGCCTATCGCCAATCGCATTCTATAGCACATTACCGGGTAAAAGTCTAAAGTGAAAAACCGCAAAATTTGATAATAACTTGATGCCATGGGGGCTTAATTACCGTAATATCTCATTTATAGTTAATTTAGCACTCCACTAACCTGAGGTGCTATTTTTTTATTAATTAATTTAAATAATTTTAAAGTCTTTCTCTTTTATTATGATGAAACGGTTAGTGTATGTGTTTTTTGTAATGATATCCAGCAGTGGTTTGTCGTTTGCAAAAGGCATCAACAAACTGTCATCATTCCCTGTAAAAATTACAAGCTTTAACATATCCGCAGACCTGATTGATGATGCTGTAGATACGACAAAGACCAAAAAGCCCAACCAGGAGGCAGACGACAAAAAGAAAATTAAAGAAATAGCAAAGGCCAAAAGACAGTCGAAGCCTGAAAAGCTGGGAACTGTGGCACCAACGGATACACTCGGCAATAAGATTAAAATCAAAGTCAGACGGCAGCGACGGCCGGAAGGTTTGGAGCGTCCGCCTGAGATACCAAGAAGAAACAATAATTAAGTAAGTTTGATAACTGAATAACATAACCCGATGAGATATATTATCATTTTGCTTTTTTTGATAACGTTAACTTCTGTAACCACGTTTACCGGATATGCTCGTTGCTTTAAAATGGACGTGCTTGCTTTTAAGGCAGATTCTGATACGATTGCTGTAAAAAAGCAATCAGTTTCGGCTGGGATAACATATGGTAGCGATGCCAGCTTTTTTGGCCGTACCAATAAAATTAAATATCCGTTTATAACTACCGACGTTATTTTCAATACCAAATCGGGCGTTTTTGTTTATGGTTCAGCCTGGAAGGTATTAGGCTCGATGCCTACTATTGACGAGTTTGACCTGGGGGTTGGTTACTCTTATAAACTTTCAAAAAGCATTAAAGGCACGTTTAGTTACACGCGCTTTATTTTTAATAACCAGGCGCAGATTATCAAATCGGCATCTTCAAATGATTTTAATTTAAAAACCACCTTTGATTGGAAAATCTTAAAGTCGGGCGTAACCTTTGATTATCTTTTTGGTAAAACCAACGATTTTTTTGTCACCATCAGTCACTCGCATTATTTTGAAAGCAACTTTAGTGTTTTTGATGATAAAGATTATTTGACATTTACACCTGCATTTAATGTGATTTTGGGTACTCAAAACTTTGTACAGCGTTTTTCCAGTGACCATGATTTCTTTAAAGACATAGATCCCTCACATAACAATTCCCCCACGCCGCCACCACCACCTAACGAGGACGATTACCGTAAAGCAAACCGGAACTTCAATGTTTTAAACTATAATATTAAAATACCGTTGGCTTATAACAGACCCCATTATACAATTGAGGCTTCGTACAAATACTCCATACCGGTAAACGTGCAGGGTTTATTAGCTACAAAAAATCAATCGTTTTTTAATTTAACCTTCTATTACGTTTTTTATTGATTAGTTTATGAATGTATTGATTGTTGAAGACGAAAAATCACTTGCCCGCGAGCTGGAAATATTTCTGGTTAATTGTAATTACGTATGCGAAATTTGCTACGACGGCAAGTCGGCCTCCGAGAAAATAGCAATTAATCTGTACGATTTTATATTGATAGATCTCGGCCTTCCGGATTATGATGGGCTTGACTTACTAAAGGAGGCCAAAACCTACAATGCGGAGGCTGCCTGTTTAATATTAACGGCCCGCGCTGAGGTATATGACCGGATAAAAGGCCTTGATTTGGGTGCTGATGATTATTTGCCCAAACCGTTCTCTATGCTTGAACTGCAAAGCCGAATGCAGGCTATTACCCGCCGAAAATTTGGCCTTAAACATACCACACTAACTTTGGGCGAATTTTTAATTGATATGAACGATAGAAGCATTAGCCATAATGGCAATATGGTTACCTCCATTACCAAAAAGGAGTATGACCTTATAGCCTACCTGATTCTGCACAAAAATCGTACTTTAACACGGCCGCAATTGAGCGAGCATATTTGGGGAAGTGTGGTAAATGATGATTACGATTCGAATTATATTGATGTGCACATCAAAAATATCCGAAAAAAGCTAAGCGCCTACGCACAGCCCGATTGGTTGGAAACCGTGCGTGGTTTGGGCTATAAAATTAAAGTTTAGCATTTTACTATTGAAGCTGCAAACCAAACTTACGCTGTTTAATACCATTTCTAAATTGGTAATAGTGTTGCTGTTTGTGCTTTTGCTGCCCATGCTGATTAAAAATATCAATCACAGTTACACCGACGAGCGCCTGCGTAAACAGGAAAATAAATTATTACAGATTGTTAAAGAGCAGGGAATTGGGGCGTACATTCAAAATGGCGAGAGCTACGGCATGTACCTGCCGCTAAAGGAAGAATACATTAGTTTAGACGAGGCCGACGCCAACTACTTTCTGGACACGATAAAGAATGAAAAACGCAAAGTTGAACGGGATACCATTGAATATCGCATTTTAAGTCACACTTTTAAAGTAGGGGCTCAAAATTACCTGCTTGAGATTGGTAAAAGCGTAAATACGCTTGACGAAACCAGCGGCCCGCTGCAAAGTATTGCCTTACAGGTATTGCTCGGCATGATATTGCTTACCATACTGGCCGATTTCTTTTTCTCTAACTACATATTAGGGCCGTTAGACAGGATTATCAAAACCAAACTCATCGCCCATAAATTCCCTAATTTCGGCTCATACCAGGAGGTGAAAACCAGTACATCAGATTTTCAGTACCTGGACAAAAGCATTCACCAGATGATTGAAACCATCGAAAGTACTTTTCAAAAAGAACGTGAATTTATCTCAAATGCTTCGCACGAATTGATGACGCCGATTTCAATTTTACAATCTAAAATTGAGAACATGTTTAGCCGTGAGGATATTGTTGATGAGGTAAAAGTACGGCTGCTGGAAATGCAGAAAATACTTAACCGGCTAAAAAGCATCACTAAAACACTGCTCCTCATTTCGCAAATTGAAAATGAGCAATTTATTAAGGATGATACCGTTCTTATCGGAGAGCTTTTACAAGAGATTTACGATGAGATTTCCATCCGGCTCGAAGAGAAAGACATCACACTTGATATTGAAATTCCTGGAGAAATTGCCTTGAGCAACGTCAATAAATTTCTGTTATTCAATCTGTTTTTCAACCTCATCAATAACGCTATTAAATATAATAAGCAGTCGGGTACGATAGAGATCAGGGGCTTTTTACAAGATGGCTCACTGGTTATTCAAATCATCGATACCGGCATCGGTATATCGGCAGAGCAATTGCCCTATATATTTAACAGGTTTAAAAAGTTTAAGCAATCCCTGCAGCAAGAAAGTTTTGGCCTTGGTTTACCCATCGTAAAATCCATTGCCGATTTCCACAACATCAGGATAGAGGTTAACTCCGAACTGGGTAAGGGAAGCGCTTTTAATTTGTTTTTTCCGGTACAGCTGTAGGTACAGATTGGTTTTTTTTGGTTTCCTGCCTCTTTTTATTTATTCTGCTTGGCTTGTTCTTTTGCCCTGTTCTTAAAAAAACCTTTTAATAAAAAATTGTGTTGAGCAGCTTCCAGGTCATCGTTTAATTTAATAGAACTTTCGTTCAGATAATTCAACGTGCTTTTCATCTGTTCTGCTTGTTTAGGATCGTTCAATAAAACACCCAAAACGTTATCGGTAGTATTTAATTTATTGCTTGCCCGTGTAAGGTTTTCGGTGATGGCGCTGGCGTTAGCAGTGGCTTTTTGTAATTGAGCTACAGATGCTTTTAAATGATTAAAAACCGTAGTGTCGGTTGCCAGGTTATCTACCAGCCCGCCCTTGGTATTTAATTTATCCGAAAAATGGTTTAAACCGTTAGCCATTTTAGCTGTGTTTTCGGTTGTGGTTTGTAAATTGGTTACAATCTGTCTGAATTTCATCGACAGCGCCGTATCGGTCATTAACGATCCTACCAAACCTTTACCCTGAACTATCTGGCTGCTCAGTTTTTTAAAATCGGTGGTGATAGCTAATAGGTTCTCGTTGTTTTTTTGCAACGTTTTCATGATATCGTCTGTGCTCAGCATATTTTCGGCTTGTAACATATTGCCGTCTTCTACCATAGGCGCATTCGGGCTCCCGCCATCAATTACGATAATTTTGTTGCCTATCAATCCGTCCGAGCTTATCCGCACACCGGCGTTGCGGTGGATAAAGCTTTGTACACTTTGGTCGATATCCATTTTTACATCAACCTGTGATAGTCCCGTAAAACGGATACTGCTGATAGTGCCTACCTTAACGCCCGAAAACCAAACGTTATTTCCCTTTTTTAGTCCCGCTACATCGTTAAATACAGCACTAAGGTGGATGTTTTTCACAAAGGTTTTTTGCTGGCCGCCCAGTGTAAATATCGCTAATACAAAGATGAGCAGACCCAGGAATACAAATACCCCTACTATGATGGCCCGTTTGTTTTCTTCTTTTTCCATGTTTATTTAATAAAATTATAGTCAAAAAAGGGTTTTACCCTCTCGTCGTCAGTATTAAAAACTTCATCAAAGCTGCCTTCGCGCTCAAACTTTCCGTCAAGTAGCATGGCAACCCGGTCGCCCGTCATTTTAGCACAGGTTAAATCATGTGTAATAATGATAGAAGATGTATGATATCTCTCCTGTACCTCGTTAATCAGGTTATTGATTTCGATACAGGTAAGCGGATCAAGACCTGCAGTAGGCTCATCATACAACATAATTTCTGGGTTCAGTATCAAGGTACGCGCTATGCCTATCCGCTTACGCTGCCCGCCTGAAAGTTCTGATGGCATTTGGTTGATGGCTTTTAACAACCCTACGGCATCAAGCGTAGTTTCAATGGCGGTATCAATTTCCTTGCGGGATAGTTTTTTTCTGTTTCTTACCAAAGGGAATTCCAGGTTTTTACGCACCGTCATGCTATCATATAAGGCACTGTTCTGGAATGAAAATCCTATCCTGATCCTTAATTCCTGTAGCTCTTTCTCAGTAATATGCGTCAGTTCCTGTCCAAACACTTTTACTTCGCCTTCGTCAGGTTTTAGCAAGCCCGAAATAATTTTGATTAAAACGGATTTGCCTGTGCCCGAACGGCCAAGTACTACCAAATTTTCTCCCTGATAGAGGTCAAGGTCAATCCCCCGCAGCACCTCATTGGCTTCAAATGATTTTTTTAATCCCCTGATACTGATAACCGCGTTTTTACGGTCTATAGCTGCTTTCGCTTTTTCCATAATTTTATTAACGAAACCAACCGAAAATTTGAACAATAATTACTTCTTCGATAAACACCAGGAACATGGCGGTTACTACTGCGGCATTAGCAGCTTTACCTACTCCCTCTGTTCCGCGGGATGAGTTATAGCCCTGGTAGCAGCCTACAATACCTATGGTGAAACCAAACATGATTGATTTAGCCAGGGTAGACCAAAAATCAATAAATGTTAAGGGCTCAAACACCTGCTCCATAAAGGTAGTATAGCTGGTACCTTCATTTTGACTCACATTTAAATACCCACCCAACAAGGCGATAAAAGCAGTATAACTGGCCAACAAAGGGATAGTAATGGTGGTGGCTAATACGCGCGTACAAACCAAGTATTTAAAAGGCTTGGTTCCGGATACTTCCATGGCATCAATTTGTTCGGTAACCCGCATAGATCCCAGCTCGGCACCAATGCTCGACCCTACTTTACCCGCAGCTATAAGTGCTGTTACCAACGAAGCCAGCGCCCGTAAAATAGCGATAGATACCAGCGAAGGAAGCCATGAAGTTGCGCCGAACTCGGATAGGGAAGGCCTGGACTGCTTAGTGAAAATTACACCCACAATAAACCCCGTTACCGATATGAGCAACAGTGATTTAACCCCAACATCATAGCATTGCTTTAATATCTCTTTAAACTCGTAAGGCGGAAAAAATACCTCCTTAAAAAAGCGGAGCACAAATTTATAAACATTGTACAGATCAATAAAAATGCCTGTTAACCACCTTTTAAATGAAAATCCTGTTTTTGCTATTGCGGTACTGTTTGGGGCGGACATTGATCTATCTAATATTTTTATTTAATGTTGTTAATATCTTACAAAAAAATGGGCATGTTGTTTTATTCCGCTGCACCTAAGTTAGTTATTAATTATATGATGTTGTATTATTGGCCTGTTAGTTCCTTGTGTTTTTCCATTACGATTAACTCAATAGGCTTCTTTTTTATTCCAAACGTCGGGTTTTCCGGGAATGGCCTAATTTCTCCGGTTAGTTTAAACCCTTTGCGCTCATAGTATTCAATAAGTTCTTTCCGGGCAGATATTACCGTCATCCAAAGGGTATCACATTTTACTTTGTCGGCATATTTATCGGCCTCTTTCAACAATATGTTACCAATCCCTGTGTTTTGAAGCTCTGGCTCAACGGTAAGCATACAAATATAAAGTTTGTTTTTATTCACCTTTAAGTAAATACAACCCGTTATACGTTCACCATTGCTGTGTTTTAAAACAGCAGCATCTTCGTCGTTTATATACGCTGCTAAAGTATCTTCATCTATTCGTAAACCATCTAACAGGTCTGCTTCGGTTGTCCATCCCTTTTTTGACGATTCGCCACGGTATGCTTTGTTAACCAAAATATTTATCTCGTTTACATCCAACAATGTGGCTTTTTCAATCGTCGTCATATTTATTTCGTGCGGCAACAATAAAACACCATTAACATGATGTAATTACTTCATATTCGCTGTAAATTTAAGGTGTTAATTTGTTATATTGTTCTTATTCGTGTCAAAAAGCAAGATCAATTATTTAAAATCACGTTAAAAATTGCATATTGCAGTATGTCCGTACCGAAGTTGCCTTTCAGAAAACAGCTTGCCTATGCTGCCGGTATGATGGGATGGAGTATCATGACCAATATAATTATTGTGATGCTCCCTTTTTTTTACCTGCCGCCATCAAATTCAGGTTTGGTTCCTTTAGTACCCCAATTGCTGGTATTTGGAGTATTGAACATCATGTCAGTAATAGCGGCATCGGGCAGGTTATTCGATGCTTTTTACGATCCTTTTATTGCCTCTTTGAGCGACAAAAGCGAAAATCCGCGAGGACGCCGTATTCCGTTTATGAAGCGGGCCATCTTTCCGGCTGTATTGTTTTGCTGCCTTACCTTTTACCCGGTAGTTAAGCGGGAGAGTACAGACAATGCATTTTGGCTGGTGTTTACCTTGATCGGCTTTTTTGTTTCGGCAACAACTTATATTATACCATACAATGCCTTGCTACCCGAAATGACCCAGACTGCCGCCGATAAGGTTAAACTATCTTCGTTTCAGCAAATCGGTTTTGTTTTGGGAATCATTTTCTCGGCTTTGGTTAATAATTTTGCCGATCTGATCCAACGTTATCTTCATATTGTAAATCGTACAACATCACTTCAATATACCATTTTGGGGCTTAAGCATATTTGCGGGTTTGGTGATGATGATCCCTGTTTTTACAATCGACGAGAAGAAATATTCTAATAGCAAGCCATCTCATTTACCATTGTGGCCTGCTATCAGGCGTACTTTTAGTAACCGTAATTTTAAATACTATCTCATCTCCGATTTTTCGTATTACATGGCTTTGAGTATCATATCCAGCGGCTTGTTATTTTTTATCAGCGTGCTGCTTGGCCTGCCCGAATCGTTAGGTGGTTTGTTAATGGGCATTATGGTTTTGGTATCGGTGATGTTTTACCCGTTAGTTAATTATTTATCGGCCCGTTTTGGTAAAAAGCCTTTAGTGCTGTTTTCGTTTTTATTGTTGAGTTTGATTTTTGTAGCCATCTACTTTTTGGGTACGGTGCCCCTATCTCCAGAGGTTCAAATTTATACCCTGGTAATCTGTGCTTCGTTTCCACTGGCTGCGCTCGGGATATTGCCCAACGCGATATTGGCCGAAATTGCTCAGCTTGATGCCCAAAAAACCGGCGAAAACAGGGAGGGGATGTTTTTTGCGGTTAAGTATCTTTTTGTGAAAATGGGGCAAACGTTGGGCATAGCCTTGTTTGCATTTTTAACTATTTACGGTAAAGACCCGGGAAATGATTACGGGCTCCGGCTAAACGGATTGTGCGGGTTTGTACTATGCCTGTTAGCCTTGGTTGTTTTCAGCGGGTTTAGGGAAAATAAACCACTGAAACAGTAGCATTTGTTAATTTGGACACCGGAGGAAGCCTTATAAGAGTTTGAACCCGTTGGATTGTCTGTTTAGACTTTTAATTTATAAAATATATGCAACAGAAAATTGGCCGTTTTATAGATCCTCTGAGCGATTTTGGCTTTAAGCGATTGTTTGGAAGCGAGCCCCATAAAGATATATTGATCGATTTTTTAAACCAACTGTTCCTGGGCCAGAAGGAGATTGCAGATTTAACTTACAGCCCCACCGAATATGCGGGCGATACCGATAAAATCAAGAAAGTATTTTTCGACCTGCATTGCACCGGCAAAAACGGCGAGAAATTTATCATCGAGATGCAAAAGGCCGAACAGCGGAACTTTAAAGACAGGGCCGTATTTTATACCTCGCGCCTCATCAACGAGCAGTTGCCAAAAGGCGAAAGCCACTGGAATATCCAATTGGATGAACTATACCTGATAGCCATACTGGAATTCAAATTTAATAACGGCAACCCAGATCGTTATTTGCATAACGTAGCCCTCACTAATACCGATACGCACGAAATATTTTACAATAAATTGGGTTATAAGTTTTTAGAATTACCTAATTTTGTTAAAACAGAAAAAGAACTGGAAACCGATCTTGACCGTTGGTTCTATTTACTGAAAAATATGAGCCACCTGGAGAAGATTCCCGCAGTATTAAACAAGCGGATTTTTCAGCAGGTATTCAAGATAGCCGAATTAAGTAATCTGACGAAGGAGGAGAAAGCAATGTACGATTCAAGTTTAAAAGCCAAGTGGGACTATGAAAACTCGATAGCTTTTGCAGCAGAGTTGGCAGAGGAAAGAGGTATTGAAAAAGGTATTGAAAAAGGGAAATATGATGTTGCCATTGAAATGAAAAAAGAAGGTATCCCCAATACACAGATAGCTAAATTTACCAAGCTTTCTATTGAGATAGTAGAAAAGCTATAATACCAAAAGCCATCTTCACTATAAATGGCCTTTGGTAAATGGTGTCTGTAGTAAGATAAACAGTTATCTGCCCGCAGATAACTATGTGTTTCTGAGAAATAACAAAGTTTTATTGTTTACGGGCAGCCCGTTCCCAGGCGGCGCTTTGTGTTTTTTTGAAATACCGGATGATACCTGCTAAAACAGCATAATTCATGATACAAAAGTAATAGGGGATAAACAGCACCTTTACTCTGAGTTCACGTTTCTCTAATATCCATCCTAATATCGCCATTACGTAAAATAAAATTTGCGCTACTAATAAAAGCTGGTAAAAAACAATTCCTTGTGCTGCTAAGGCGATATTTAAAATAAATGAAAGGATAAGCAGGAAAGGAGTAACCGTCCAGCGCAGTACCCGGTGGCTAATGTATTGAAATGATAGCAGCGGGAAGTTAAATGGATTTAAAAACTCTTTTAAACGCAAAATGGATTGAATACCCCCAGCCGCAATACGTACTTTTCTTTTCAGCTCTTCGGATACGTTGGCTGATGATGTTTCTGTTGCATAAGCGGCAGGCTCGTAAACAATGCGGTAGCCTTGTTTAGCTATAAGCATGGATATCATAAAATCGTCAAGTATAGTATCGTCAAATACAGGCTTGTATAACGCGGTGCGTACGCTGAATAGCTCTCCGGCTGCGCCAACTACCGAATATAATTCAGAATCCCATTTTTTTAGTGCCGACTCATATTTCCAATAAAAGCCTTCGCCGGCGGCGCTTGCATCGGCATTTTTATCAACCTGTACCCGTTTTTCGCCGGCTACGGCACCAACAGTTTGGTCGGCATAGTGCCGGCAGATATTGATGATGGCATCCTCATTTAAAAAAGTATTGGCATCTGTAAAAACGGTAATATCTGTATTTACGTTTTTCATGGCACGATGGATAGCCATTATTTTCCCGCTGCGTTCGGGGGTGTGCATTAATTCGATCTGCGGATATGCGCTGATTATATCCGGTGTACGATCATCGGAACCATCGGTAATGAACAAGAATTTCAGTTTGCCTTCGGGGTATTTTAATTGCAACGTATTGATGATCTTCTCAGGCATAAAATGCTCTTCATTATAAGCCGCAACTACCAGGGTACAGGTAGGCAACAGGGCGGTGTTAACCTGCATCTCCCGCGGTTTGCCCTTTACCATCCGCTTAATCCGGATAATAACGTACAGCAATATACCATATCCTACAAAAGTATAAACAACTATAAAAAGGCTAAGCCACAAAATTATTTCCATGTGAATGTGTTTAAATAGGATACCCTAACTTTTTGCTGTTTTTTGATTGTGTGATATTCCACCAGATGGCTTTAAAAAGCATGGAGATGAAATTGTAATTTTTTTGTTTTATGTAGTTTAATACGTTACGGGGTACTACCAGCAACATAAAATAGGCGTAAAATACAATAGCTTTGTGTAAGGGCGCATTTCTGCGAATAAACAGGATGCGGTTGCGGTTCATAAAATATTCTTTCAGCGAGCTCCCCTGACCTACAGATACCGATTCTTTATGATAAATTAGGGCATCGGTACAAACCCAGGCCTGGTACCCGGCACGCTTAATATGTTCGTTCCAGTCCATCTCCTCGTAGTATAAAAAGAAATTTTCGGTCATCGGGCCAGCTTTTTCAACGGCCTCTTTTCGCAGCATCATGGCTGCCCCGTGGCAAAATCCTGTTGGTGCGGTGATATGATCATACTGTCCATTGTCTTTTTCAAACTGGCCCAGGCATTTATTGCGACAGGTATAATAATCCATCGGTGTAAAGCCTATGTATTGTAAAGTATCCGGAAATTGGAAATACTTAATTTTAGGTGAAATTATACCTATTTCCGGGTTTTTATCCAATGCATCAACCAGGGTTTGTACCAAACCTTCGGTAAACTCGGTATCATTATTCACTAAAAAAAAGTAATCGCCGGTGGCCGCTTTAACGCCTAAATTATTACCGCCGGCAAAACCCAGATTGGCCTCCGACCGGATATAGGTAACATCGGGATAACTACTTTTCCAGCGGCTTATCTCGTTGGTTTTACTGCCATTGTCTACTACAATAATTTCCAGATTGGTATAGGTATTAGTTTTAGCAATGGAGGCCAGTAAAGCCTCGGTAACTAAGGGCTGGTTAAAGTTTACAGTAATTACCGAAATTTTTTTCATGTATTCAATTATAGGCTAAAGGAGGATTTGTTGAAGTTAAGTTTTTTGAAATTAATCACTAAAGGGTTATATTAAAGTTTGTTATCCAGGTAATCCATGATTTCTGGTTGGCTATCCATATCAAATTTCCGGGCATACAAACAATCGGAATTTAACAGTTTCGGCGCATCATCCATGGTCAGGGTTTTAGGGCTGGCCTTATTTTCCGACCAATCGGTATACCTGTAATTGCAATTAATTATTTGATCTTTAAATGGCGAGTTATATAAAATAGTTTGAATCGCAATTTCGTCTGGAGCCCATGTGAGCCTGAAAAAACGGGCTACCCCAGTGTGTTTATGCAGATAATCAATTACGTATTGGGCGCTGTCTGTACTGAGGGTTAGCCATTGCGAGCGGCCGGCATAGGTTAACGCGTTTGGCGCTTTTCTATTCGGCAAAATTTTATTCAAAAAGGTTTGTAAGAGATAATATCCTGGAAAATTAAAATCCGTAAGGTGATATTGAGTAACCCTTGTTTTGTTGCTTTGCCACCATTCCGAATCTTCGGTAAGGTATTCCATAAAAATATAGTCGGGGCGGTCGTCAAAAAACTGGTGTATTTGCGCTACGCTTTTAATGGGGTAGTCGTTTCCGCTTAACAGATTGATATATTGATAGCCTTTTTTATTAGCCAGTATCTCTTGGAAGCTATTAAGCGTTGCTTGGACTATGCTGTACGACCCCCAGTATACTTTTTGTCTTTTTTTGATGAAGTGAACCTGCGGTAACTTAACAATAGCTAAAAAAGGTTCAATCGCCGCCTTCAAGTCCAGATGAATATAGATATCCGCATCAGGATGATTCAGCCTGTTAACTAACCTGGCTAATTGAGCAGGATTATTGTGCGCCAATATCAAATGGGCAATCTTCATCTTCAGGTTTTATTACAGTGGTTTAATCAGTATCAATAAAAGGGACTGGCGCGTAAATGTGCTGGTTTTTAGCTTTTACTTTTGCCGGTGATGTATTCGGCCATGCCGCCGGTATTTCTTTTAAACCGGTTAGTAAACGCCGCCCAGACGCCGCCATCTAATAGTAAGCGCCTTGGCGAGGTGAAAACGCGGGCTCTTTCATCGCGTACAAGCTTTAATCTGCCTTTCTTTTTCAGGTTTAGAGCCATCGTGCCATCCTCAGATTCTTCAGTAAAGTATTCGCTGCCTGCTGCATTATCAAATTTACGTTCTTTTCCAACTTTAAATCCACCGGTTGTTCTGCCAATTTCGGTAACAAAGCCCATCGTAAACCCTAACGTATTCATGTACTCGCGGTTTCTTTTTCTAATCTGCACCATAATCCCGGTAAATCGCTCATACAGCCACAAGCCAAGACGGCCCTGGCCTTCGGGTGGGATAAAGGCGTAACGACCATATACGCCCGTTATGCCAGGATCTTTCATCATGGGTTTCACCATAATATCAATCCATTTAGGCGGATAAAATGTATCCGAATCGGCACATAAATGATATTTCCCTTTAGCCATTTCAAGGCCACACTGGCGCGCATGCGCTATGCCTTGCTTAATTTCAAAATAGCTGCGTACGCCAAGTTCGTCCAATACCTGTTGGGTGCGGTCGGTCGAATTATTATTAATTACAACAATCTCCACTTTCAAGTCAGTTTCGGCTGAAGCGAGCGAAGAGAGCGCGTGGAAGATGTTGTTCTCCTCGTTCCAGGCGGGGATAACCACCGATACATCGGGCTGATCATCTTTAAATCTGCTCAGTCTTTTTTTTAGGTCGGCTAATTCGGCCTCAGAAAGATCAGCAAAATTTTTACCAGTAAACAGGTGCTTATTTAGCCACTTTGGAACGCTGAATGAAAACATATTTAAAAATTAACAGGGTTATCTAATTAAACAAAAGCTAAACTCGGTCCCAGGTATTTGATGAAAAATTATATTTTTTAACAACTTTAGCGGGATTGCCCACGGCTACCGAATAGTCGGGTATGTTTTTGGTAACCACGCTGCCGCCGCCAATAACTACATGCTTACCTAACGTTACGCCTGCTGTTATCACACTGTTGCCGCCTATCCATACATTATCGCCAATAATAATTGGGGATGTGTTTACTTTTTGGATGCTTGGCGGCAGGGTAACATCTTCGTACCCATGGTTTAAACCGGATACAATGATGTTTTGGGCAAACATAACATCGTTGCCAATAGTAACAGGGCCTATAATTACATTGCTGATGCCTATAATCGTTCTATCGCCTATCAACACATCGCCAACACCATTATTGATAGTCGAAAAATCTTCAATAACTGATTTTTCGCCTAACTCAAACCGGTTATACGGAAATACATCCAGTCGGGTTCGGTGCCTGATGAGAGACTTTTTACCTCTTTTGTGTTTAAATGGATTGATAAACATTTTAACCCATAAGCGAGGTTTATGCTGACCGGGAGGGATAAGTAACCACAAAGCTATTTTTTTAAATAGCGGGTTCGATTTTATTTTTTCGGTTACAGACATAGCAGCTTATTTAAAGGTGTTAATGGCACGGTAAATTTCGGCAACGTTGTTTTCCCAGGTGTGTGATGCAGCAAATTGCTTGCGTTTATTTTGCAGGTGGGCATCATCTTCATCCAAGGCTTTTTGAATCAGGCTAACATATTCTTCTTTATCTTTCCCCAGGTAAACATGATCGATAAAAATATCCATAGCCCTGGTGGTGGTGGCTACAACAGGTTTGCCCATAGCCAGGTATTCATCAATTTTACGGGGATAGTTGCCTATCGTAATTTGATTAACTAATTGCGGGTTAATAGATACGTTGAACATGTTAATATATGCTGGCAGTAAGGATGAATCTTTTGATCCCAGAAAGTGAATATTACCAATGCCGTGCAGTTTACTCGCTTTAAATTCGTTGTCCTCGGGCCCCACCAATACAACGCTCCAATCTGGTCGTTTTATAGCGATATATTCTAAAATATCCATGTCGAGGCGGCTGCTTTGCAATGCACCTACATAGCCAATTATCGGGTTTCTAATCAGCTTAATATCATCGGGTATGGCAAAACCATCCACGTTGTTAAATAAGCTCAGATCACAACCCTGGCCAACGTAGTATGATTTAGGATTGTAGTGTGAGCAATAATCGGCCAGGTAAGTTGAGTTGGCCATGCATAAATCGCTTTTGGCTATTAATTTTGGCTCGAGTGTAGCCCCATGTTTTTTCCAGTAATCAACACCGAGCAAATAATCGCGAGAGTAATAAATGCTTACATCGGGTGCTAAAAAGTCTTTAAGGTAAAAGCTTCTAAACATATCCGAATCGTTGAATAAGATATAATTTTTAAAACCTAATTCGTGGATAGCTTTTTTTATGGAGTTAGCAAAGCGCTTGTTATTGATGCGGTTAAAAAAATTAAAAATCGCGGTGAATGGCATCCAGTTAATGGATGCTATAGTTTTATCAGGGTAGTAACTCCATAAATTGGGGGCAACCTGTTCAAGTCCGTTTTGCTTTTGCTGAATTACGGCTAAGCGTTTTTGAATTTTAGGATCTTCTTTATTGGTTAAAAGTGTTTTAAGATCTAACGGAGAATTTACATATAACACGCGATTATGTTTACTAAACTCCGCTGCAATATTTTTACAATTGCTTCCAATTTCTGTATCCCAGGCCTGCTGGCCAACCACAATAATATCTCTGCCTGAAATTAGCGTATCCTTCATTTTGGAGCAGTTAAAAGATTTTTTTCACGATCCAGCCGGGTAGTAATATTGATTAAAGCTATGGCAAAAAAGAAAATGATGTTCGATGGGAATTGCGCGATAGCTTCCTGCGGATAATTACCAATATTGTATATAAATATAACCAGCGTCATGGCCAGGCAATAGGTTTTAAGTTCAGGGTCTTTAATTAGGTAATAGCTGTTAATGCCCGTTCGTATGGCTACAAAAACTAAGGTACAAAGTATAATGATACCGATGGTGCCCAGCTCTACCGCCACACGCACATACCCACTATCGGGCGGAAAGTTGGCAAGCATTGAGCCTGGAGCAAAGCGCTGGCCCCATGCTCCTGTTGCTCCCAAACCCCCTCCTAAAGGGTGTGTACGGATAAAAGGCTTGATACGTGCCTGGTTGTTTTTGCGGGCCCTGAATGAGGGGTCATCATTAGGTCGGAATGCGGTTTGAAACCTCCGGATTGTGCCGTTGGAGGTAGGGATAAAAATGAGAATGGCAAAAAATATTCCGCCTATAATGGCAAATATCAACACCTTTTTATTGTAATTTAAAACTGCAAACAAGATTAAAGCTGCCGGCAATAAAGGGAAGGCGCCCCTGGTACCCGAGTACAGCATAGTGAACATAAAAAATGATGCCATGGCGCCTAAAATCCATTTTTTATAGGTTTTTATTGGGCCAAATATTAAAGCTATACACAAACAGCTTGCTGCCACCATGTTGTAAGCGAAAGAAACCGGATCGGCAAATATGGAAAACTTGCGCATGTGGCCATCCTGAAAAAGTAATTCCACACGGTTGGAGTCAGAATAAAGCCAATTTTTTTCAAACTCAAAAAAACCAAAAAATTCCTGGTGAAAGGTATCAAGCGCGGCAATCAAGGCTAAAAAAAGCCATATTTTAAACATCAGCCTGATAAATGCCACATCGCGGATCTGATAAACAAAAATAAAATACGTTAGTATGATGATGGCTGTGCTGCGTATGGTATATATCCAGGCTAAAACAGAAACAGAAGAAGGGTTTGCAATTTCAGAAAAATTGTAAAGTATCCAAATCAGGATGAGCATCGACAGTCGATCGTTAAATACCTTCCAATTAGGTTCTATTTTCTGCTTCAAGAAGAAGCCGATGATTAACAAGTATTCCAGTAGATCCAAAAGTGTTCCCAGCGGAAAATTGATATTCATTTTTGCCGGAATAAATAACAAGTAGGCCGAAATGAAAAGCGTTGCGATACCAAATTTGGGATATACAATTACACCGCAAACAATAACAATGCCCAACAATGCAACGATAAACAGGATACCCATGGCTACGCCGCCTTTAACGACGCTGAATGAAATGAACAGCGACGTGATCAACAAAAAGGCAATAACAGACGGTTTTGAAAATTTATTCCGCAGAATATCCTTCCAAACGCCACCCTTACGTGTTTGGGCCGTGTTGCCTTTAGGCGGTTCTATATAGCCGGCATCATGGTGCATGTTAAAATACTATTTTAAAGAACCATACAAACACGGCCACAAAAGCAAGCACAACGGCAACTTTTCGTCCTTTTTTTTGAGTGCTGGTTAAGTCTTTAAAAGGGTCTTCTTTTACTTTTATAATAGGGTCAATTCTCATTTCTGTTGGTTTAAATCGTCAATATGAGTATCAACATAATGCTTGGTTGCCACGTTGTTTTTTAACGAACCGAATATTTTAAACAACGATAACACCTGCAAAAACATAAATTTAGGAATATTAACCAGCGATTGGTAGATTTTTTTGTCGGTATGTGATTTGGCGAGAGCTAAAAGGAAGCCGCCAACAAAAATAAACAAACTTAGCACCCATATGGCGGTTATTAAAAACTGGCCGGTAACCAGGTTAATCAATGTAAACAGTACCGACAGGATTAAAAACATAAATAATGGCGGGCGCACTAATACCATCCCGAATAAAACCTGGTTTAAACTGAACCTGATTATTCCGTTACCCAATATTTTAAATCCAAATTTAAAGTACTTAAACCAGGTATTGATCCATCGGGAACGTTGACTAACCAATTGGTCTGAGCGGGAAGTTTTCTCATCATAAACAACAGCGTCCATGGTAAAAGCAATACGCTCGTTACGGTCAACAATAGCTGCCTGCAAAACTTTGTCAAAGCCCGCCCCGGTTATGTCCAAATGTTCCAGGCATTCCTTGTAAAGGGATGTGGTAAACGCCATGCCCGATCCGGCCAACGTAGCTGATGAGCCAGCACCAAAAAGCACCTTTCCATCATAAAAATGATAGTAAATATCCCGGGCTGCATCAAGGCATGCAAAGGTGGTATCTAAGTTTTTAGCTTCACGTATACCTTGCACAGCCTTAAAGCCTTTATCAAACCAAATATTCAGTTGGTTTAAATAATCGGGTTCAACCAAATTATCGCTGTCTATAATGGTTAAGCATTCGTGCGGGCGGATAAAACGATTGATGGCATAAAAATGCGAGCGCGTATTGCTGGCCAGGGTTTCTTCGGGTCGTAGTAAAATAACCCTTGGGTCGGCAAAGTCAAGCTTACTTATATCGCATTTATCGGCCACAATATAAATAGTATAGTTGCTGTAGTTCAATAACAATAATGATTTAACAACAGCAGGCAGTGTATGCGTTTGCTCGTAAGCAGTTACAATAATAGCATAATCCCGTTCTGCCGCACCTTGTACCACATTAACTTTATCCTGTTTGGTTTTTACTATACTGTAAAACAGAAACAAAATAAGCGGGAACACCAGGTTAAAGCCTATTATAACCTGAATGATGATCCATATAATAGCTATAAAAGGTTGGCGGTTCATTGGTTTAAATTAAAAAGGTTTACTACGCGTTCTACTTGTCGTCTAACGGTACTCTGTTAAATATCCAGCCTCCAAATTTTGGCCCGAGGGTTTTAAAATATTTAATCGCGGCATTTTTGGTTTCATTCATGCTTTGGTTAGCCTCAAATACAACAATGGTTTTATCAGCAAATAGCAGCCACTCTTTGGCCTTATTCATCTTGCTCATATCCTGAACTTCTACAATAATGATATCGTACAGGGCCTTTAGCTCAATAAACTTCTGTTCAATAGCTTTTTCGCCATCAATCTCCAACAGCGTAATATCGTTCCCCCGGTTTCCTATCACATGCACGTCGTTAGTAATGGCCTGGTTATTATCCGGGCTTTCTTTAAAATACTCTTCAATAAACAACTGTGGTTTTATCGTTGTGCTGATACTTGGGTTACTAAAATTGCCGTCAATTAGCAATACTTTTTTATTGATAATGGAGTAGGAGTAAGCCAGGCTTACAGCTAAAAGCGTTTTTCCTTCGCCTTCACCCAAACTTGTTATTGCTAATAATTTATGATCGTTTAGTTCCTGATCAATTTCAAACCGGATGGATCGCAACTGGTCTTTAAACTGCTGCATCTTGTTCTTGTTATCGGTATCCCATAATTTCCTCAAATCAAGAATTGATCCCGTAATTACGTTGAGGTATCCTAAAACAGGAAGGCCCGATACGCTGGCCAATGTGCGTGGGTGTTTAATTGTACTATCAAGGTAAAATAAAACAAATAGCACAAGCAGGCAAAATACCTCGCTAATTACACCGGCGGCAATGGTGAGTATCATTTTTTTGGAGCTTTGGGGCCCGCCGGGCATAGCCAGATCAACCTGCCGTAACTTTACAGAAAAGTTTGACAGCACGGATGCCTGGTTATATTTAGCCAGCAAATCAAGATATTCTTTACTATCTATGTCGATGCTACTTTCCATCGATTGGATTACGGCCTCGTGGGGCACCAATTGGTCAAGCTCACCTTTTAACCGGCCAATCTCCTTTTCAAGCGTATTCAAACTGAATTTTGCAAGGTCGTAAGTTACTTCGAGGTTTAGCTTTTGTGCTCTCAAGCTGCTTTTTGTTGAGAGTGGGCTATCGCCTGATTGATCGGCCGACTGATTGATTTCGTTTGTCAGTATGTTTTGTACCGAGTCTATCTTTAATTTGTAATAATTATTATAGTTGCTCTTGATCCAGGCATCTGTGTACGATTTTAAAATATCCTTGTCGGCCGCAATCTTAGTGTTTATTTTGCTCGAAACATTTTCAAAATACCCACCTCTTTTTCCAGATGTTTTAAATTTACTATCGATGCTTTTGATGGCCCCGTCGTTGGCGGCGATGTCTTTTTCGGCTTGTTGCTTACGCCCCTCAAAGTCAGATATCTGAGCGTACAGGCTTGATGCCTGGTCCTTGATATTTAAAATGTGATTCTTGATTTTATAGCGTTTTAACGAATCGGTTTTTTTATCAATGGAGAGTTTCTTTTTTTGAAGCAAGCTATCCAGGGCATGAATTGACTTTAATTGATTACCCTTTTCGGTATCGGTATGATAGCTTATAAATTCTTTGGCCAGTGTATTTAACACAAAGGCCGAAAGCTGTGGATTTTCTGACTCAAAATCCACATGAATAAAGTCGCTGTTCTCCCATCGGTAAATTCCCAATTTTGCTTGTATAGAGCCTGCATCATAACGCATGGAGTTTATCAGGGAATTTAATCCGTTTTGGTCCTTGTCCCACAACATCAAAGCACCATGGGTATTGTACATTTTGGTGTAAACCTCGATAGCATGCGCCCGGGCATTGGCATTTAAATCCCTAAATAATTTGCTGGGCTTGCGAAAGGGTAAATCGCTGGTCAGGTCGTGCAGAATAAGTTGGTAAGATACCTGGTTTACTATCGTGTTCAACTTGATAGTTGCAATTACGTTGGCAAATTCCATGAATATTTGCGACTCCTGCGCCGTTTGGTCTTCGGGGAGTTTTTGCGATTGGTCAACTATTCCGGTTGCTATCTGCGTTTGCGAAACATAGCTATCGGGTAAATTACGAACGAAGTAATAGGTTACCATGATGGTGATCAGTGGAATGACCATCATCACAATTCGGTAGCGTTTTAACAGTTTAAAAAAATCAGATGCTTCCATTTATTTTACTTCTTCTAATTTTTTTCCTATAATCTCTTCAAGCGCTACCTTGGCATTTAAAACGGCAACCTCGGCATCAATTTTTAGTTGATTAATATCAGAGAACGAAGTTGTAGCCTTGGTGTAATTTTCTATTGTCTCATCTCCTTTCTCAAAATCGCGTCTGCTTTGCTCAAGCAATGAGCCTATGTCCTGCGCGGTTTTGGTTCGTAACCTCAACGATGCTATTTGTTGTATATAGGTTAGGTAGAGTTTAGTAACTTCCGTTTCAATATTGCCGTTAAAAGCTTGCTGCTCAAGCAATGCAATGTTATAGTTTGCTTTGGCCACTTTAGTATTAAAGGGGTTTTTAATAAAACTTCCTACGTTTACGCTAACCGAAACCTGGTAACCTGAAAAAAGGCTCGGGTTGCTTGTGCCGGAGCCGCTGGTAGTGGTACTTGTAGAGGTTAAGCTTAATGTGTTTTTAGGACTGTAAACGTACGAAAGTGATAAACCATCAAACCATGCCGATTTTGAACCATTGTAGTTTATTTTGGCCGCATTAACCTGCTCTTGCTTTATCTTTATTTGTGGATAATATTCTTTAGCAGCTGCAATTAACTTTTGTAAAAATGGATAAGAAATGTCGTTCATGATACTCTCCTGCGCAAAACCTTGTGCAGCAGGAAGTAAGAACAGAATGACACCTATTGTAAAAATGAAATTCCTTTTCATGTAGCAAATTAAACTTTTTCTTTTTGGAACAATGCCGGAAATGTTCCTAAAAGAATCTTTAAGTCGAGCCAGAAAGAATAATTTTGAGCATAAAAGTTGTCTAATTTTTTCCTTTCCCGCTCAGACATGTCTTCTTTTCCGCGTTTACTTACCTGCCACAAGCCGGTTAGTCCGGCAGGACCCAGAAAACGCATTGACCATTCGTTGGATGTCAGCATCTCTGCTTCGTATAAAGGCAACGGGCGGTTTCCAACTAACGACATATCACCTTTTAAAATATTGAATAATTGGGGAAGCTCGTCAAGACTGGTGTTACGTATAAAATTACCAACCTTAGTAACGCGTGGGTCGTTCTTTATTTTGACAAAGGCAGCTTTGGTACTTCCTTCCTCTTCGGCGCTGTACTGGTTAAGGCTTGATAGCTGGGCCAGGGTTTGATCGGCATCGGTGCGCATGGATCTGAATTTGTAAAAATCAAATACCAGATACCCCGTTCCTACACGTTTGCTTTTGTAGATGATGGGGCCTTTTGATTCCAGTTTAACCATAATGGCAACCAATAGCATAATAGGCGATGCTAAAATAAGAGCTATGCCCGATGATACAATATCAAACAAACGTTTGCTCAACGGCATCTTATATTCAACATCAACCTGGTTTAGCAATTCGGACAGCTTGGGCCTGATCAGTTTAAATTTAATTAAAAAATTCAGACGTTCGCGCAAATAATCAACGGGCAGCGGGTAGGTATATAAATCATTTACCTTGAGTTTCATCGCCTTTGCTTTCCAGTGTTTGTTTGGAGTTTTGGCAAGTAGTACAATCAACAAGCCGTGGAGCATCGGATTTTTTTTGATCTTTTCAACCAGGGTAAAACAATATTCGTCCTCATCTATCTCCATTAATAAAATATCGGGGAGCGTTAATATGGACTGCTCTGCCAAGTAGTCTTCAAAGGCGCTGTAGGTAACCAGGTGCTTAATAAAAAAATGCTGACGTAGTTGGTCAACCAGCCTGTCCTCGGCAGTTGAGCTAACATAGGCAACTTTATTTTGCGCCTGATTAGAATTTTCCCAATTAGTTGGTGTATTCTGTGGAGTCATATATATTTAATACCTGTGTTATGGCTGTTTTTAAAGCGGCTGGGTTAAATGGCTTTTTCAGGTGCGCATTTATTGTAAAAGGCATTTCTGCAACCAATTCGTTCAGGTTATCAGCGCCCGATAGTACAATAATGGGTGTGTCTTTATAAAAACCACTTATTTTTAAATTACGAACAAAAGTAAGACCATCAATATAAGGCATCTGCAAATCTGATATAACCAGCCCTGGATCGTTTCCCTCTTCCAGCCAGCTTAAAGCTTCTAAACCGCTGTTCTTCACAACTAAGTCGTAATCTTTCGATAAAATAAAGTTTAAAAGCTTTAAAATACTCAAATCATCATCAACAATAAGTATTTGTGTTTTCATTCAATTTCGAAGTTTTTAAATAATGTGTGCCATATATTATTAAAGCAATGGATTCTTATCGATATCACCATCAAGAAGCACCCCAATAAAAATCAATTAAACATAGTTAATTAAAACTGTTTAACCAATGTTTATATGGCATACTTTGTACCAAAGTAACAAGCTTACTTAATTTAATTGAAAACGTCAAATTTTAACAATAAGGAACAAATATTTCCTCGATATTATTAGCTGTGGAAGTATTCATCGTCCCCATATGATAAAAATTGTGCATTTACTTGCTCAAAGTGTGGAGTTTATTAATGTTCCATGTTTTGGTAATTTCCTATAATTTGATCTTAAACTTGCCAAACCCAATTTTCTTCTTCGATTTAATTAAATAAAAGTCATTGTACGATAAATATTAAAATGGGTTACATCTATTTATTATAGTTCGGCCGGATTTTAGTTGATGAAAAATACTAAATTTAAAGTGCCTAATTAACTGAACTTTTACCGTTAAACGCATCCCATTTATATGGATAACGATATTAATAAATTCATTCTCGATGACGCTGAAGTGGGGTTTTGGGATCATGATATTCAGAACGATACCGGTTATTTGAGTGATGCGTACAAAATAATGTTTGGATATGAGCCGCACGAACTCGGCAATTCAGCCCTGGTATGGCAACAAATTGTACATCCGGAAGACAAGCAAGCTATCTTAGATAATTTAAATGCCCATATTGATAGCCTTGGTAAACAGGCCTATCAGGGCGAAGCGAGGTATATACATAAAAATGGTTCGACGGTGTGGGTGAAATATGCCGGGCGTGTAACAGATTGGGATGAGAAGGGTCGTCCGGTAAGGATGGTTGGGAGTAATATTGACATTACAAAACAAAAGCTTGCCGAACTTGAATTAGTGCAAACTCAAAACTTGCTTCACGAAACCAGCCGTATGGCCGGTATTGGCAGCTGGGAGTTAAATCTGATTAACAAAAAGCTTACCTGGTCAAAAGGGGTAAGAGAAATATTTGAGGTGTCTGATGATTTTGAACCCCAGTTTAACCTGCAGCCAGATGACGGATTTGCATTCTTCAATGGAGAGGCAACCAATCTCAAGTTAGTGAACGCCTTGCGCAATGCTATAACTAATGGCGTACCCTATGATGTGGAATTAAAGGTAACTACCGCTAAAGGCAAAGATGTATGGACACGAGCCATCGGTTATCCTGATTTCAGGAACGGCAGATGTGAAAGGGTATATGGTATACTTCAAAATATTGATAACCAGGTTAAAATAAAGGAGGAGCTACAAATAAGCGAAGATCGTTTCAGGGGCGCATTTGAATACTCGCCTATCGGCATGGCGCTGGTATCGTTAACCGGCAAGTGGCTAAAGGTGAATAAAAATATTAGCGAATTACTGGGTTATACCCCGGATGAATTGGTGTTGAAAACATTCCAGGAGATAACCCACCCGGATGATGTTGACCGGGATCTGGAGTTGCTTAACCTGTTATTGGCAGACGAGATTGAGAGTTACCATCTGGAGAAAAGATATTTTCATAAGTCAGGAGATACCGTTTGGGCCCTGCTTAATGTATCGCTGGTAAAGGATATGGTTGGAAAGCCACTTTATTTTGTGTCGCAAATAATAGATATTACCGAGCGCAAGTATACAGAGCTGGCTTTAAAAGACAGTGAAGCGAAATACCGTAAAATTTTTGAAAACGTGCAGGACGTTTTTTATCAAACCGATTTTAGAGGTATTATTACCGAGGTTAGCCCCTCAATTGAAAAATATTCGGGCTATAAAAGAGAGGAAGTTGTTGGCCGCTCGGTAGGCGATTTTTACCAGCATCACGACGATTATGTGGAGTTGCTTGCCGGGGTAATGATCCATGGCAGGGTTACTGATTTTAACGCCCTTTTAAAAACTTCTGATAAGCCCATGCATATCTCAATCAATGCTCAGGTTATACGAAATGCAGATGGCGCAGTTGAGGGGTTTGAGGGCAGCATGCGGAATGTTAATGAGCGTAAAAAGGCCGAAGAGGCGCTGGTAGAAAGGGACGCATTGTTTACCAAATTATCCAATGAGGTACCCGGGGGCATTTATCAGTTCAGGTTTTTTCCGGATGGACATTCTTGTTTTCCATTTTCAAGTAAAGGCATGGCCGACTTATTTGAGATTGATCTGGAAGCGGCTAAAAGCGATGGTTGGGTGGTTTTTGAGCAATTGCTTCCCGAAGATCGGAAAGAGTTAATGGAATCGATTGCGCAATCATTTCATCATCTAACTAAATGGGAGCACGAGGCCCGCATCAACACGCCCTCAAAAGGTGTCCGTTGGATTAAAGGTATGGCGCGCCCGGAGTTGTTAAGCGATAGTAGCGTAATATGGCATGGCTATATTACCGATGTTACCGAACAGAAAGTAAAAGAACAGCAATTACGGGAAACTTTTGACTTAGTATCAGAACAAAACAACAGGCTAATCAATTTCGCTTATATCATATCACATAACCTGCGTACCCACTCCGGTAATTTTGAAATGCTGGTTAATTTGATATTTGATGCCGAAAACGAGTCGGAGCAAAACGAATTGCTTCAACATCTTAAAAAGGTATCACTACAGCTTAGCGAAACCATTATGCATTTAAACGATGTAGTATCTATACAAACCAGCATTAACCATCAGCGCAGGAAAATTAATTTGTTTAATTATATAGAAAAAACGCGCGATGTGTTGGCCGTTAATCAGGGTCATAAAAATGTCGAACTTAACAACCGTGTTTCTCCGCTGTTAGAAATCGACTATAATCCGGCTTATATTGAGAGCATCTTGTTTAACTTTTTATCTAATGGTATTAAATACAAACACCCTCAACGCAAAGCGGTCATAGAAATTAAAGCCTATCGCGAAGGAACGCATGTTGTTTTAGAGATAAGCGATAATGGACTGGGTATTGATTTGGAAAAAAATGGGGATAAATTATTTGGCATGTATCGCACGTTTCATGATAATGCGGATTCAAAGGGGATAGGCTTGTTTATTACGAAAAACCAGGTTGAGGCCATGGGTGGTAAAATTGATGTTAGTAGCGAGGTTAATGTTGGTACCACATTTAAGGTATACCTCAGTTAAATTAACTCGATAGGCGGCAGGGCTTTACTCGTTGTAATGGTAAGCTCAACTCCCCGTCTGTATATTATAAGGTGTGATGTTTTGGAAAAATAACGCAAGCAACCAACAATACCCGTGGCAAAGCATTTTTTACAGGTATGATGTAAGGAATTGCATTTTAATAAAATTGCAGTGCGAACATTTGTTACAATTGTTTGTTGACATCGGCAAACAGGGACAATGCAGCGGTTAACTAATTATTAACAATGATGATACATAACATAAGTAAACTATAGCTATAATTGCATGTCAAAAAGTGTATCCGCCAGGGTACTATACAAACCATAATAACAGCGGAATTATAAAATAACATGAGCACTATTAGTATCGTCAAAGGTGCTGAGCGTCCAGATTTAATCAAAGAAGAAACACTTGCTGTTTTATTCAGAGAATCGGCGCAGAAGTTTGCGGATAAAACCGCATTGATCTTTGAAAATCAAACATTAACCTACGCAGAACTTAACCACTGGAGTGATGCTGTTGCTGTACAATTAGCAAACCAGGGCATCAAACGTGGCAATAACATAGGCATATGGTGGAAACGTGGGCTCGAGCTTCACGTAGCCATTTTAGGGATTATTAAAGCGGGGGCAGCCTACGTGCCTATAGACCGGGATATGCCTGCAGAGCGCGTAGAAACCGTTTTGTTTGAGGTAGGAGCGGATGCTTGCTTTAGTATGGAGCCCCTTAATGTGGAGTGTCCCATATTGACCATTGCCGCCAGGCCAGCCCTTAACGAAATATTTAAATTGCCCGAGGGGCCGCAGCCCGATGACTGCGCGTATGTATTATACACATCCGGAAGTACCGGTAAGCCCAAGGGTATCCCCATAGGGCACCGGCAAATATGCCAATTGGTGCGTGCCGAGCAAACTGTATTGCATATTGAGCCTACCGATAAGGTTTACCAGGGCTTTTCGGTATCTTTTGATATGTGGTGCGAGGAAACCTGGGTAAGCTACTTTGCCGGGGCTACCATTTGGGTGGCAGATAATACCACATCAAAAGCAATTGATGAGCTTGGTGATGTATTACGCGATCAGAAGATAACTATTTTACATGCCGTGCCGAGTTTGCTGGCCGTAATGGAAGATAATAACCCCGAGTTGCGTTTGATAAACGCCGGGGGTGAGGCCTGCACACCGCAGGTACTCGCCCGGTGGGCCAAACCAAACCGGAAGTTTTTTAATAGCTACGGCCCTACCGAAACCACGGTTAGCGCCACATTTGCTGCGCTAAAGTTTGGCGATTTGATTACCATCGGCGATCCTTTGCCTAACTATAACCTGGCTGTGGTTGATGAGCAGTTAAACCCTTTACCACGCGGGGAACGTGGTGAACTGGTGATAAGCGGCCCGGGTTTATCAAAGGGATATGTCAAATTGCCGCAACTTACCCAGGAGAAATTTATAGCCAAACCTGCCGCTTTAGTTGATTTGCCGGGCGACAGGATATACCGAACCGGTGACGCTGCTATTATTAACGAGGATAGCACTATTGATATACAGGGGCGTTTTGATGATCAGATTAAACTACGGGGCTTTCGCATCGAATTAGGCGAAATTGAAGTTAAGCTGAACGGCCTGGCTGGCGTTATATCCGCCGCAGTGGCGGTTAAAAAGGATAGTAATGATCAGGACCAGCTGGTAGGATATGTGGTAACGGAGGATAATACCTGTATCGAGGAAAGCCTGCTTCGTTCGGAGTTGGCTAAAGTACTGCCATCGTACATGGTGCCCGGCACTATTATGGCCCTGCCCGAGATGCCGCGTATGCCAAGTGGTAAAATTAACCGCAAAGCATTGCCGGTTCCGGATATTTTAACCGCCCAACTGGCGGATGGACTGGTGGAAACGCTTGATCTGAATGCTCCTGTGAGAGACCGCTTTCTGGCCATACTAAACAAAATTTTCCCTAATAAAACCATCGACCTGTCGATGGACTTTTTTACCGATCTGGGTGGGCACTCTTTATTAGCCGCCGCCCTGGTTTCCCGTTTAAGGCGAGACGCGGCATTGCCGCAGGCATCGTTAAAGGATATTTATCTGCACCGCCCATTAAGTAAATTGGTTGAAACCTGGGAAACGGAAGTTAAAACAGAGAAAAAGGAACGTACGTATCACCAGGCGTCGGCCTTGAAGCATTTTTTATGCGGCGTGGCCCAAACCATCTCATTAGGTATTATTTACGGCTTGTTCTCGGTAGAGATATTTGCCCCCTACCTCGGGTATTATTATGTAGAACAGGAAACAGGTAATATCGGTTATGCCGTTTTAATGGCTATTGGCCTGTTCTGCATTATTCCGCCGTTGTTTACCGCGTTAACCATTGCAAGCAAGTGGTTAATGCTGGGCAAAATGAAAGAAGGTGATTATCCCTTGTGGGGAAGTTATTACTTCCGCTGGTGGTTTGTTAAAACCATGCAACGCCTGGTGCCGGTACAGTTTTTAAATGGTACGCCGCTATATCCTAAATTTTTGCGACTGCTGGGGGTAACTGTGGCGGCTGATGCGCAATTGAGCTCCTTAACTATTGGCGCCGAAGATTTGGTGACGATAGGCAGCGATGTAAGCATCAGCTCGCAAGTAGTGCTGAATAACGCTTTTGTAGAAGATGGCATGCTAAAGCTTAGATCAATCCACATCGGCGATCATGCCTATATCGGCAGCAGTGCGGTTATATCAGGCGGTGCCGTTATGGAGGAGTGGAGCGAATTACAGGATTTGAGCCACCTGCCTGCCGGTAAAACCATTAAGCCGGGCGAAGTATGGCATGGCAGCCCGGCTCAGTTCAAGGAAAAGAAGGATATAGCCGATCTGCCTCAACCATTGCCTGTATCAGCCTCAACCCGCCGTAAGTACGCATTTATCTTTATGCTTGTGGTATTTGCTTTCCCTTTCATTATTTTATTGCCGCTTATACCAACTATTATAGCGGTTAATAAACTGGATAATGCCGCGCCCGATTATGATTTTACCTATTTGTGGTTAGTGCCCGTGTTTGCAGCGGTATACATCGTATTATTTGCCGCTGAAACCATACTCCTAACCCGGATTTTGCAACACGATATAAAGCCGGGCAAGTACCCCATCTACAGCCTGTTTTATGTACGCAAATGGATGGCAGATCAGTTGATGTCGTTATGCCTAATTGTATTGCATCCAATTTTTGCCAGTGTGTATGTATCCACCTTTTTTAGATTGCTGGGTGCTAAAATAGGGAAGAACACAGAGGTATCCACCGCCAGCAGTGTTACACACCCGCTACTGGAAATTGGCGACGAAGCCTTTATAGCCGATGCTGTTACACTGGGCGAAGCCGATGTGCGCGGGCAGCAATTGATATTGGAAAAAACGATTATCAATAGCAGTAGCTTTGTGGGCAATAGTGCGCTTATCCCGCAAGGGTACGAGTTGCCCGGCAATATGCTGGTAGGTGTTTTATCTACCCCGCCAAGTGCGCAGCAACTGGCAGACGAAACTGCCCGGGATTGGTTTGGATCGCCGGCTATAGCTATGCCACGAAGGCAGGAGAGTAATCCTTATCCAAGTGAATTGACTACCCATCCTAAAAAACGGAGGAGGCTTGCCCGCGGCACCGTGGAATTTATCCGCATTATACTGCCCGAAAGCGCCATTATTTGCTTTACGGTATTATTTATAGCCTATGCTCACGATTTGGTGGTTGACGAGCCTTTATGGAAGATAGTTGTGCTTTTCCCGGTTTATTACTTGTGTTACATGGGTATACCGGCATTTTTACTCACCTTGATTTTGAAGTGGGTTTTTATAGGTAAATATACTGCACGCCAAAAGCCTATGTGGACCTGGCTGGTTTGGCGCAGCGAAGCCATAACATCAACATACGAAGCGCTGGCGGTTCCGTTTCTGTTAGAGTTTTTAAAGGGCACTCCTTTACTTCCCTTCTTTTTGCGCTTAATGGGTGTAAAAATTGGAAAAAGAGCATGGCTTAACACAACCGATTTTACCGAGCACGATATGATAACCCTCGGTGATGATGTTGCTTTAAACGACGATTGCGGACCCCAAACCCACTTGTTTGAAGACAGGGTAATGAAGATAGGCCCGGTTAAAATAGGATCGCGCAGCAGCATAGGCGTACGCTCAATTATTTTATACGATAGCGATATTGCCAGCGATTGTAATATTGATGCCTTATCGTTAGTAATGAAAGGCGAGACACTTTCGCCTTCCACAGATTGGATTGGGAGCCCTGTAAAACCGGCTTAACCAATCTGCAAATGAGTAAGTCTGCAAATGTGCGGATGAGTAAATTTGAAGATGTTCAGAATTAATGGGGGGCTAATGTGCACCTTCGTATAAGAGGCTGAATGAATAAAATTCGATAAGGTGATATGCCAATGTGCAAAATGTACATTGGCATTTTATTTATTTACAATAATGCTTAAGTTACATTCGTTTTAAATCAGGCGGAGAAAAACTCCAAAGTATTTGTTAACTTTATCATATTCAAAATAGATACCCATGGCAAAAGCATCAAAAAAAAGCCCTTTTTTAAAAGCCGCTCAAAAAGGCGAAGTGCAGAATAACACAGGCAAGGGCGGTCCGGTTAGTTCTAAGGCTAACTTTACCATGAAATCTAATCCCGCAAGGAAGAAGGGATAAGGAGTTAGTGGTTATCGTGTTACTAAATTACGGAGGATTTACAGATTGTTATTTCTTTAGGTAATGGATGTGATGTGATTTTGATAGCCGTATTACTCTCAAACTACTGTACCTCCACAAATATCGGCGTTTCGGTAACATACATATCAAATTTGCCGTTTGTGGTTGCTTCCGGGGTTGATCCCATTGTACTCTTACCTATTTGCAGGTTATGAACCAGAGCTGTTTTAGCCTTGCCTAAATCGAGCATAAAATGGCCGGTTCTTCCTTTTTCGTCAGGTATCATCAACACAAACATTTTTTTATCGCCCAATTGGTATACATCCACTAAAGGATCCTGGCTAATGGTGGCTTTATATTCATAGTTGCCCATCAGTTTAGTAACTTGTAAAGCATAGTCGGCAGCGGGGCGGCGCTCCAGGGTTTTACCATCAGCCAATCCTGAAGTACTGTATTGAACAGCGCTGCCGTTGTCATCAAATAATTGATAATAAAAAGCCCTCTTAATGCCGTGGCGGTTGTATAACAACGCCGCGCGCAACAGCCAGTCGCCTTGTGTTTCAACAGCTGTTCTTTCGTTGCCTATAGCTATGGCCCTTTGCGGACTGCCGGGGTTAATGTCGTAACAGGTTTCGGTTATCCACACCGGTGGGTGTTGTTTCAGGCTATTAGATAGGCTAACAAAACCATCGGCTGTTTCGCCGGCTTCGCTTAATTCAGGCGCTATGCCCCGGGTGGCCTGGCCATTTGCATGTTCCTTATGGTCGTTAGGGGCAAAGTGATAGTTAATCACATCAAAACAAAGATCGATGCTGCCATCAGGTTTATAACCCCGGTTTTTTTTGCACCACTCAACCATATCTTTCACAAACTGAACGTTGGCTGATGCCAGGCCTGTCATCACCACCTGCATATTGGGGTCGGCATTTTTTACACCCACACCTTTGCCTAATTTACCTTTATCACCGTCGTAAAAAGCCGATAGGTTGGCTGCGTATTCGCTTCCGTTTTGTTGCGCCCTTTTACCCTTCCACCATTTATCGCGTTCGTTATCACACTCAATATATTTAACCAGGCCCATGCCAATTTGGGGTTGATTTACCTGGTCGCCGGTCCAGCGTGGTTTGCTGTCCACTTTAACCAAAGCGGGGTCTACCTTTTTATTGTAGCCGTACCTTGCCGCAAACTGGAAACCTGCTTTGGCCTGTAAAATGTACGATGCCGGATCCGAGTGGCTAAGGCTATATGGAGCCGGAACGTTTTCGTTATCGCGCTCGCCGGGCGGATAGGTGTTTACCAGCCATTGCGGGCAGGTTTTAAGGCATACCAGAACCTCAATCCCGTTTTTTTTACACCCTTCATAAATAGCGTCAAAGTTCCAGCCGCCGTCGTGCGTCGGGTTAAAAGTATAATTCCCCTGTGTAGCCTCTATTTTACTCCAGTCCATATAATGCCGTACACCTGTAAAGCTTTTAATCACATCCATTTTGGGGTCGTAAATATGGCTTACATCGTTGATGTTAAATGGATTATTCAAAAAGTTCCATTCGTAACAGTTAATGCCAAACATATTTTTGATGGCATTGGGTTTTACAGGGTACTTGCCCGCTTGATCAACAGTAGTATGACTGGGTGATGAGATACAACCAGTTAAGGTTTTTATAGCAGCACCAGCTAAAACTATAAATAAAAGGACTGATAAAAATTTCTTCATTTAAGTAGATATCAATAACTGCAGGCTTAATTAAATTACAAATTACGAAACGGGCAGCAATGTTTTCTCCGCGCGTTTATTTTGCACATAACGTTTGCCCCAATTCATAAAATACAGTTCGAAATAGTTATAGCTGATATAGCTTAATACCAAGGTAAGGCTCACGGTTAATAATATCAATACGGGTGCAGTGGTATGTACAAACCTTAACAGCGCCGCAAAAATTACCTGGTGCAGCAGATAGATCGAGTAGCTGCATTCGGCCAGAAAATTCAATATCGCCTTCATAAATCCGGGTAAAAATCCAAAATCGCAATTGTAAAACAGGTAGCATACTATAATGGTGAGCAAGCTTAGTACAATACGTGTGTAACCAACCACCAGGTGGATAGGTTCGCCGCTTACGGGGAAATAAGCAAATAGCAGCACAAATGCAATAATAAATAAGGGGAGGTAGCTCTTTAATTTTACAAGTTTGGGGGCAAAGGTGCCGAACAGGATGCCGATAGCGAAAAATATAAACTGATCAAACGAGTTTGCATATTTATCCCATTGATGACCAAGTGTTTCGGTTGGGTTGAGCCCTTTAAACGTATAGTAAAAAAACGGTAACGAAATAAAAAGGATAGCCACGTAAAAAAACCTGACGTTTTTAACAATGAGCCATACCAGGAGGGGGAATAAAAGATAAAAAAGTATTTCGTTACCGATAGACCATGCCCCGCCAACAATAAAAGTGCTGGGTTTAAAAGATCCATAAAATACTGTAACGTTGCTAAGTAGTTTTTTAACGGGCGGCCATCCCCGGTTTGATTCTATCAGGATTTGCAGAATAGTGGCCAGCCATAACAAAGGTATAACCCTTACAGCCCTTTTAAAATAAAATTCGCCGATACTCGATTTGGTAAACTCAAGTTTGCCAAGGTAAACAATACTCAATGTTAGCCCGCTGATAACATAAAATATGGCAACACCATATATTTTTACCTTTGCCAGGATGGATGATGAATCCGCTTCGCCAAAATTAAATAGATACATATGGTAACACACAATGCCACATGCCGCCAAGCCTCTTAAATAGTCTATAGAGTTGTTTCGTTTTATTTGATTGGTATTTACAGACATTACTCTCCCGGTGTGTTTTATGGTAGCTAAATTATTAGTCGGCTTGCAATTGAAGTGCCGTTTAGGTACCTGTTTTTTGCTAAATATTCAATTTTGCTTTAAATATACGTTTTGAGCTTTACACTTCGGTTTCAACAAAAGCCTTTGGCTAAATAAATTGGGCTACTTAAAAATGCAGCCATTTAAATATTTATGCTTCCCGGGCAATATAATTACGGTTTTTATTAATTTCTCGTCAATTTTGCCTTCAGGAAAAATAGATTATTATGCACCAGGTAACAAAAAAAGAGCGCTCGCTTTTAGCGGATAAGCTAAAGGCAACCCGTAATTTTTTAACACATTTTATTAACGTAGCCATGATCCGCCCCGAACTGAGTTCGTCGTCTATTCAAAACGGGAACGATCTTCTACACTATTTGCAACAAATTCCCGACGTTTTGCCTAAGGGATTTGGCTTTAACGTGATCATTAAAATTTACAATTACGCTAAGGATAGCGGCCTGGATAGCGAGCCCGGCGTGTATTGGATGGCCTGGCAGGCCGAACTGAATAATAACGTTTTAGCTTACTGTACCCACACTCATACCATTGATAGCGAAAGGCGAAGAGAAAAGAAAGCGGCGTATGAATACAAATTTAAAGTGTGGAATGATGGCGAATGTATAGACGAGGATGTTCCGCATAATTTTGAAAATTACGAAGTACCTTTTTTGCATAACGCTGCCAATGTGATGGATTTTAGATCGAGAGGCTCATGGCTTAGCGCTGATATCACTTTTGAGAAAGGAGGCGACGTTTGATTGCATAACGTTTACACATCTTATCATTGTTCTTTATAACTTTGCCCCCCTTGAATGATTATTGTAAATGAAGATAGCTATCAATGGTTTCGGCAGAATTGGCCGCGTATTTTTAAGATTGATATTGCAAAATACCAATGTAGACGTTGTAGCCATTAACGATTTAACAGATACCGCCACGCTTGCGCATTTGTTTAAGTATGATTCTGTTCACAGGGGGTTTAAAGGCGGCGAGGTTAGCTTTGATGCTGAAAATCTGATTATCAATGGCAAGCCTATCCGGGTTTTTGCCGAAAAGGATCCGTTGCAATTGCCTTGGAAATCGCTTAATATTGATCTTGTTATTGAGTCTACCGGCAAATTTGTATCGCGCGAAGGCGCATCACAACATCTTGCAGCCGGGGCAAAGCAGGTAATTATTTCGGCACCTTCCACAAGTAAAGATGTGCCATCGGTAGTTTTAGGAGTAAACGATGGTGATATGGATCTGCATTCTCCCATCCTCTCTAACGCTTCCTGTACAACAAACAATGTGGCTACCATGGTAAAAGTGCTCGATGATAACTGGGGTATTATCGATGGCTATATCACCACGGTACACTCCATGACCGGCGATCAGAACCTGCACGATGCTCCGCATAAGGACTTACGACGTGCCAGGGCTGCATCGGCGTCAATTATTCCAACATCAACCGGGGCTGCAAAGGCCATTACCAATATATTTCCGCATTTGCTTGGCCGTTTGGGTGGGGCCGGCATCAGGGTGCCGGTATTAAACGGATCGTTAACCGATTTTACCTGCAGTTTAAAGCAAACTCCTACCGTACGGCAAATTAACGAAGCATTTAAAAAAGCGTCGCAAAACGGGATGAAAGAGGTACTGGAATATACCGAAGACCCTATAGTTTCTGTTGATATTCTGGATAATCCGCATAGCTGTATATTTGATGCTCAATTAACATCAGTAGTGGGCGGCCTGGTAAAAGTAGTGGGTTGGTATGATAACGAGATGGGATACTCCAGCCGTTTATCCGATTTAGTTGAAAAAATACGTTTACTATCATGATCAAATTTATTAGTGCCGATGATGTGCTGGATATACGTAACCTGGTGTTACGTGAAGGCAGGTTACGGCCCGAAGAATGCCGTTTCCCTTCGGATGAAGTTGCAGGTGCGTTTCACCTCGGCTATTTTGATCAGGATGAATTGGTGTGCGTGGCCTCCTTTCATCAACAAATTTACGCGGCTTATCAAGGTAAAGCCTATCAATTGCGTGGTATGGCTACGTTAGAGAGCCATCGCGGTAAAAGTATAGGCAACCAATTGCTTAATTTCGCTATCGTTTACCTGCGTGGGCAAAAAGCCAATTACATTTGGTGTAATGCCCGATTAAAAGCCTTGAAATTTTACCAGAATACCGGGTTCGAAATTATTTCTGATCAGTTTGAGATCGCCGGTATCGGCCCTCATTATGTGCTGTATTTAAAAATTCAATAGTAATTATCAAAGCTTGGTGGGGTGTGCTTAATTACCCATATTGGGGAATAATTTACTCGGCTATATAAGTTAAATTCGTTTTATCCGAATAGGCCGCTGAGTTACCGCTACTGAAAACATAATAAGCCGAAAAGCCTATTGTGTCTTTAGCACTTAGTAAATATTGATATTCATTGGTAGCATCGGTACCCCCGGTATAGGTTTTAGTAAATACCAACGTTCTGGTAAACGATATTTTAGTCATAGATATGTTACTGATCAGGGTATCTGTTTTTGATTTGATAGCCAGATTGTTCAAATTGCTCTCCCTGTAATTAGTGGTGGTGCTTCCATCTTTGTTAACAGCATAATAATCGAATTTGCGTAACTCAGTGGCGTTAAAATCTTCATCAAATCTAACCGACCACGCCCGCTGCAAACTATCCGACCTTAATAGCAAGGTAATGGCCTCATTATAAGTGAGTGTAAGTGTATTGTTAACCAATTTTGTTTTTACAACCTGGCTTTGAATGTCAAAATTAATAACATTGCTTGATGTAGCTAAGCTGCTTATCCCTTGCCTTGAATCTGTGTTTAATACCTGAACTGTATAAAGCTTTTTACAGCTTGCTAATGTAAAGAGGATGATAGCTAAATATAGAAAAATTTTCATTAATTGTGCCTGTTTCTCGTTTGATATTGCAATATGGATGCCATTTAGGCCCTATGGTTAAAATATTCGTAATCGTAATAATAATTGGGATATACTTTCTGTATATAGTAATTATTTCGGAATTTGGCAGCATTACATTTTCACTTTTAAAAATTATGAAAACAATTGATTTAATCAAATTTTCAGGTAAACGTGCCTTAATCAGGGTTGATTTCAACGTACCGTTGGATGATAGTTTTAATATAACAGATGATAACCGCATGACAGCGGCTTTGCCTACGATTGAAAAGATATTGAAAGACGGCGGTTCGGTGATACTGATGTCGCACCTGGGGCGCCCTAAAGACGGGCCTACCAATAAATATTCATTAAAACACCTGGTACCGCATCTGTCGGATCTGCTTGGCCAGCAGGTGGAATTTGCCGACGATTGCATTGGCGCTGATGCTTTGCAAAAAGCTAAGGATTTAAAACCAGGCGAAGTTTTACTGTTAGAAAACCTTCGCTTTTATAAAGAAGAAGAAAAAGGCGACAAGGATTTTGCTGAAAAATTATCAAAGCTTGGCGATATTTATGTAAACGATGCTTTTGGTACCGCGCATCGTGCGCATGCCTCAACAGCTGTAATAGCGCAGTTTTTTCCGGATGCCAAATATTTTGGTTACCTGATGGCCGGCGAGCTGGCTAATGCCGAAAAGGTATTGAACGGAGCAGTAAAACCTTTTACAGCCATTATGGGTGGTGCTAAAGTATCCGATAAAATTGAACTGATAGAAAAATTGCTGGATAAGGTTGATAACCTGATTATCGGCGGCGGCATGGCTTATACCTTTGCCAAGGCACAAGGTGGTAATATAGGTAAATCATTGGTTGAGGCTGATAAGCTTGACCTGGCTAACAGCCTGGTGCAAAAAGCCAAAGATAAAGGCGTTAACTTGTTATTGCCAACCGACTCTGTTATTGCCGATAATTTCTCGAACGATGCTAATACCGAAGCTGCTCAAAACAATAACATCAAGGATGGCTGGATGGGCTTAGATATCGGCCCTGAGTCGATAGCCGCCTTCAGCAAGGTAGTTGAGGAATCAAAAACCATTTTATGGAACGGCCCGATGGGTGTTTTTGAAATGGAGAAATTTGAAAAAGGAACCAAAGCCATTGCCGAGGCAGTTGTAAAAGCTACCGAAAACGGTGCCTTCTCCTTAATCGGTGGTGGTGACTCTGCAGCTGCGGTTGCCAAATTTAACCTGACTGATGATGTAAGTTATGTATCAACCGGCGGTGGTGCCTTGCTGGAATATATGGAAGGTAAAGAATTGCCAGGCGTTAAAGCCATCAACGAATAAACCCCACAAATAGCAGGGTTTTACTAAATCAGGAGCCGGAAGATAAGCTTAAGCTTTATCTCCCGGCTTTTTTATAAGCACCAGCTATTGTTATTTTATCGGTTTCAAAATCCTGTTCCAACGCACCTTGTCCAGGAAGGTTCCTGCCGAATCGATACTCATCCAGGTGATCATTGCCTTGCCAACCACGTGGTCTTCCGGAACATATCCCCAAAAGCGCGAATCGAGCGAGTTATGGCGGTTATCGCCCATCATCCAGTAATAGTTCATTTTAAAGGTATAGGTATCAGCCTTCTTTCCGTTGATCATGATATCTTTCCCGTTTACGGCTACCTTGTTGTTTTCATATAGTTCAATCGCCCTGCGATATAAAATCATGGTTGAGTCGTTAAGCGCTATCGTCATGCCTCTTTTAGGCAAAGTAAGCGGGCCCAAATTATCCATATTCCATTTAAACTTTTCATTGTGCGGAAATACCGAAGCATCGTAAATACCTGCGGCTTCAACAACCGGCGTAACGCTTTTAATATTACTGTACGATTTTAAAACAGACACACTTTCGTTAGGGATAATCATTTCGTAGTTATTCATATCGCTTTGGCGCAGTACTTCAATGTGCAGTTGCTTAAATATCAACTCATTCATGGCCATGCCATCGGTAACGACCTGATACGATGTTTGGGCCTTTTCCGCATTGGGTGCAGCCTTGCCGTTAATGTACACCTGGGTGTTTACAATGGTCAATACATCGCCGGGTGTGGCCTGGCAACGCTTAATTAGGTTGGTACGCGCGTCAACAGGGCGGTTGTAGGATGGATCAGCCTCCTCTGGCTTATTAAATACCACAATGTCGCCTTTCTTAATTTCGCTTAAACCCGGTAAACGAAAATAGGGCAACTTAATACCATCCCAGTAGGTTTTGATATTATACTGCGTGATGGTTGATTCCAGGAATGGAACAGCTACAGGCGTAAAAGGCATGCGCGGCCCGTAATTAATCTTGCTGACGAACAGGTAATCGCCCGTTAGTAAACTGCTCTCCATAGAACCGGAAGGAATTGCGTATGCCGAAAATAGCAATCCCCGTATAAGTGTAGCCGCAACAGCAGCGAACATTACGGCATCCAGCCATTCGCGCGTTTTTGATTTTTTGGGTTTGCTGGTCCCTGGTTGCTTTTTAAAGTTGAACTTCCATTGCATAGCTTTAAGTTTTGATGATATTTTGATGGAGAAGAAGGTGAATTGTTACAAGCTTTTTTTGTGTTTTTATCATGAAAAAGCATAGTACCTGTGCAATTCATCTGTTGAGAGGTGGAGAGATGTGTTTCATCACCCGACAAACTGACTCCTCTCCGTATCCCCAAACCAAACTTATGTCCCGTAATCCAAAGCCAGGGCCCGTGTGATTTCCCTCTCGAGAGGGGCGGAGAGGTGTGTTCATCACGAGACAAACTCTCAAACCAAAATCGTGTACCCTCGGGAGTGAAAGTAATTACCTTTTTATTAACGCTGATATTTATTAACTTTAACAATCAAAAAGTAAGTTATGCCACAGGTAACCATCAATTATAAAAAGCCCGAAACTTTAAAGATTTTAAAGAGCCTGGCTAAATATCTTGATTTTGATATCTTGAAGGACAAAGAAAGTATATCAACTATTAATGGGGTATCTCTTATACCCGGAGATAGTTCAATTGATATATCTGATCTTAAAGAAATATTTTCGAACAACAATATCGACGCGGCTAAACTTAGAAAAGAAGCGTGGACCAGGAAAAAGTAATTTGTGATACCTGCATTCCCGATGCCTTAATTGCGGCTACTACCATATACGCCGACCTTTAGCTATACACTTACAATACCCGCGATTATAAATTCATAAACAACCTCAAACTTTATCAATATTGATCAGCAACGTTCATCCCATCAGCAGATATATCCTCATCATTCTTTGTTTAGTCAAAACGAGCTGCGTATTGGGTCAGCAAGCTCCCGATGCGCAATACATTAAGGATAACTATCAGAAGTTTGAGTACCAGGTGCCGATGCGAGACGGTAAAAAGCTGTTCACCTCGGTATATGTACCCAAAGACGAATCCCGGAAGTACCCCTTCATGATGGACCGTACCTGCTACAGCGTAGCACCTTATGGCACTGATAAATACCGGCCAAGCCTGGGGCCATCATCCCATTTTACACACGACGGCTATATTTTTGTTTACCAGGATGTGCGCGGCCGATGGATGAGCGAGGGTATTTATGAAGAGATGACTCCCGAGTTGGAAGTGCATAAAACCAATAAGGATGTAGATGAAGGTACCGATACCTACGATACCATTGATTGGCTGCTTAAAAACATACCCAATAATAATGGCAAGGTTGGCGTTTGGGGAATATCCTATCCCGGTTTTTATACCACAACCGCTTTACTGAGCAGGCACCCGGCATTGGTAGCCGCCTCGCCGCAAGCCCCCATTGCCGATTTATGGCGCGACGACGGCTGGCACAATGGTGCGTTTTTCCTGGTGGCCAATTTTGGCTTTTACCCGTTTTTTACCAACCGGCAGGATGATAAGCCTACGCAACGCCCGGGTGGGCATTTTGACCCGGGCACTGAAGATGGCTATGATTTTTTTATGAAGATGGGGCCCATCAAAAACACTAACGATAAATATTATAAAGATACCATCAGGTTATGGAACGAGATGCTGGATCATCCGGATTACGACAAGCATTGGGAAGATCGTAATGTATTGCCTCGTTTACACGATATTAAAACAGCCGTATTGGTTACCGGTGGATGGTACGATGCGGAGGATTTGTACGGGGCCATCAACACGTATAAAACCCTGGCAAAAAATAATCCTAAAACACCAGTTTACTTTGCCATGGGCCCCTGGGTACACGGTGGCTGGGCGCGTGGCGATGGCGATCATTTAGGTGACGTAGATTTTGGCCAGGCAACAGGCCCCTACTATCGCGAAAACATCGAGTTTCAATTTTTTAGCCATTATTTAAAAGGCACTGAACTTGCTTTACCGCCGGTTAACGTTTTTGAAACCGGTATTAACCAATGGAAAACCTACCAAACCTGGCCACCCGTGCAGGCACGTGAAAAGCAATTGTATTTTTTGCCGGGTGGCAAGCTTTCCTTCAGTGCGCCATCGGTTGCTAAAGATAGTTATGACGAATATATATCCGATCCGGCTAACCCGGTTCCGTTTGTGCAGGACCGGAACCAAACCATGGATATGCAACGCGAATACATGACTGCCGATCAGCGTTTCTTATCATCCCGTAAGGATGTATTAAGTTATCAAAGCGATGTGCTTGATCAGGATGTCACCATAGCGGGCAACATCTGGGCAAATTTAAAAGTATCAACCACGGGCACCGATGCCGACTTTGTAGTTAAAGTGCTCGATGTTTATCCCGATACCGCCGCCAATACCAAATGGACAGGCAAGGATATAAAGATGGGTGGATACCAGCAAATGGTACGCAGTGAGCCCATTCGCGGTAAATACCGTAATAGCTTCAGCAAACCGGAGCCCTTTGTTCCCGGCAAGGTAACACCCGTTAACTTTGAGCTACAGGATGTATTGCACACCTTTAAAAAAGGCCATCGGATCATGGTGCAGGTACAGAGTACCTGGTTTCCGTTGATTGATCGTAATCCGCAAACGTTTGTCAATATCATGAAGGCCAATGAAGCCGATTTTAAAAAGGCAACACAGCGGATTTATACATCAAAACTTCATCCAAGCTTTTTGAAGGTGCGGGTAATGTGATGCTTGGGAATCTCCAATTTTGCAGATATGGAAGCTTTTTGTGGGGATATGAGTTGATATATTAAATGGTTGTCTATTTTATTGACAGAGAGTAATATACTTCTGCCATCATTGAATGTTTTAAATCCCGCTCAACTAAATACAAAGCTTCCCCTTTGTAATTTTCGTCGTTTTTATTCACATCCAGTTTGATCTACCTGGGTGACACCTCTATTCTTTGCTTCATTTTTACGTTTTTACTAAACGGTGGTTGGTGAGTAAATTATTCTAATCATTAATTCTGGCTTTCTTGCGTCATTCTGACAGCCATAATCATCCTGATTCGGTCCAAAATTGGTACTTGTCTTCCAAATTGCTTTCTGCACATCTCCCGTTTTCTACAAAAAAACTACCCAATAATTTGGTAAAGTGGTAACACAAATGCGCAAAAGCTTTGTTGAAAACTTTTAGTGGGGGAAAGTGGTAAAAAGTGGAAATTGTAACTACTTTTACATAACAAATTTTGCATAAGTGTATCTATGTCCCATTTTTTAGGAGAATTTGATTGTAAACTGGATACCAAAGGGAGGATGATGATTCCCGTTGGCCTCAAAAAACAGCTTCCTGAAGCTGAAAGAGAGGGTCTTGTGATCAATCGGGGCTTCGAGAAACACCTGGTAATTTATACCCGGAAGGAGTGGGATAAGATAGTAGAAGACCTTGCAAAACTTAACCAGTACGAAAAAAAGACACGCGAGTTTATCAGATATTTTACCCGCGGCGCCTCAGAACTGACGCTCGACGCTGCTAACCGGGTGTTATTGCCCAAAGCTTTGACAGACTATGCCGGTATAGGTACCGATGTAGTACTATCATGCCAGTTTAATAAAATTGAGGTTTGGGCCAAGGATGCTTATGATTCGCAAATGGATAACGAACCGGAAAACTTTGCTAACCTGGCAGAAGAAGTGATGGGTAATTTAGGGAGGGCAGCAAATGAGTAATTACCATAACCCGGTGATGCTGGCGGAGTGTATTGAGGGGCTTAATATTAACCCTGAAGGTACTTATGTAGATGTAACCTTTGGTGGCGGTGGCCACTCGCGCGAGATATTGAAGCATTTGGGTCCGCAGGGTAAACTGATAGCCTTTGATCAGGATGTTGATGCCCAGGCCAATGCTATAGATGATGAGCGTTTTGTTTTTGTTGATCAGAACTTCCGTTATCTCAAAAACTTCTGCCGTTTACATGGGGCGATCCCTGTGGATGGTATACTGGCAGATCTGGGTGTTTCCTCGCATCAGTTTGATAAAGCTGAACGCGGTTTTTCAACCCGTTTTGATGCGGATTTGGATATGAGGATGGATCAATCGGCAACACAAACGGCTAAGGATATTGTAAATACCTACGCCGAGGCTGATCTGCATCGCATTTTTGGGATGTACGGCGAAATTCAGAATGCTAAAACGCTGGCCCGTACCATAGTAACTGCGCGCTTAAACTCGCCGATCAATACCATTGCCGATTTAAAAGGTGCCATTGCAACTTTAATTCCGCGGGGGAAAGAGAATAAATACCTGGCCCAGGTTTTCCAGGCCTTGCGGATTGAGGTTAACCAGGAGCTGGAAGCCTTGCAGGAGTTTTTAAAACAAACGGTTGAGGTATTGGCTCCAGGTGGCCGGTTGGTAGTCATGTCCTACCACTCGTTGGAAGACAGGCTGGTGAAGAGCTTTATTGCCAAGGGCAAATTTAGCGGCGAACTGGAAAAAGATATTTATGGTAATGATGACCGACCTTTTGAAGCCGTGAGCCGCAAGGCCATTACCGCTACAGAGGATGAGATTAAATTAAATAACAGGGCACGCAGTGCTAAATTAAGGATAGCTGTAAAAAAATGACGAACCGTTTACGTGCAGAAATTCTGGAAGAGGAAGAAGCAGAAAGGGAATTAATTGTTGAGGAGAAAGCCCCAAGGGAGTTCTCTGAAAACTTTTTTACCCAGCTTTTTACCAAGGGATTCGTATCGACCGATTCGGCAACAAAGGCCTTGCCTTTTATTATATACCTGGCTTTTTTGGGTATGCTTTACATCGCCAACAGGCATCTGTCAGAAAAAAACCTGCGCGAAATTGATAAACTAACAAAGGAAGTAAAGGAGCTTAATTGGGCTTATAAGTCAACCAAATCCGATTTAGCTTATAAAAGTACATTAACAGAGGTTGCAAAAAAAGTGGACACTTTGGGTATAAAAATAGCTGTTGAGCCACCACAAAAACTAACTATTGAAGACGATAGCAAATGAGTATCCGGACTAACATATTGCTGAGGGTTTACCTTGCATTTGGCTTGATCATGCTATTTGCACTGGCTGTAATGGTACAATTGTGCCGTGTACAGTTTGTGCAGGGTAAAAAGTGGCGCGCAATGGCCGATAGCTTATCAACCCGTTATGTGAATGTTGAAGCCGCCCGTGGCAATATATTTTCTTACGACGGTAGTTTGCTGGCTACCTCGGTGCCGGAGTATGAGCTGCACATGGATTTATTGGCAGGCGGTATTGCCGATGATCATATATTTTACGAAAAGGTTGATTCGCTGGCGCAAAAGATGTCGGCATTTTTTGGCGACAAGCCAGCCTCTGATTACTCGCGATTGTTGAGAAATGCGCGGAAAGATAGCTCGCGGTATGAGCTTATCCGCCGTAACGTAACTTACCTTGAGTTAAAGCAGGTACGCAAGTTCCCTATTTTTAATATGGGCAAATACAAGGGCGGGCTCATCATCGTACAAAAAAATAAAAGAATTTTGCCTTTCCGGTCGCTGGCAGCGCGTACTATAGGCTATAAAAATGAGAACATTACCAACCCAGTTGGTTTAGAAGGAGCTTACGCTAATTACATTAACGGGGAGAGCGGCAAGCGTTTGATGCAGCGTATAGCAGGCGGCGTGTGGATGCCTGTTAATGGCGATGAAGAAGAAATAGCGCCTAAGGAGGGTGCCGATATTATTTCGACCATTGATGTTAATTTTCAGGATGTAGCTCAAAAGGCGCTTGAAAAGCAATTGATAAAAAGCGATGCCGATCATGGCGTAGTGATACTGATGGAAGTTAAAACTGGCGAGATACGTGCGGTGGCTAATTACACCAAGGTTGCGCCCGGCGAATACAAGGAGAAGTTTAATTATGCCATAGCTGGTAACCAGGATCCGGGTTCTACTTTTAAAATTGCATCGTATATGGCTTTGCTTGAAGATCATAAGGTTGATACCAATACCCGTGTAAATACAGGTACCTATCAAATTCCCGGTCATTTGATCAAAGATTCTCACGGTAGTATTGGTGTGGTATCGGTTAAGCGGGCGTTCGAAGAATCATCAAACGCGGCGGTTGCTTATTTGGTTAATACCGCTTATCACTATAATCAATCGCAATTTACTGATCATTTGTACAAATGGCACCTGAATGAGATGTTGAAATTGCAAATACCGGGGGAAGCGCAGCCGGTAATTAAAAACCCTAAAAATGTGAGCTGGAATAAAAATATGACACTGCCGCAAATGGCTTATGGGTACGAAATGCAGCTTACGCCACTAAAAATGCTTTCGTTTTATAACGCGGTAGCCAATAACGGCAAATATATCTCGCCTGTTTTTGTGAGGGAGATTAAAAGAATGGGTAATACTGTTGAGCAGTTTGAGGCCCGGGTGATCAATCCCAAAATATGTTCGGATGAGACATTGAAGAAAATGCAGGAGATGTTGGCAGGCGTGGTATCAGAAGGAACGGGAAAATCGATCATCAATAACCCTTTATATAAAATAGCAGGTAAAACCGGTACGGCGCAGGTGGCCGATGGCAACAAAGGTTACAGGGCAAAAAAACAATACCAGGCGTCTTTTTGTGGGTATTTCCCGGCAGATCATCCTAAGTATTCTTTAATCGTGGTGATTAACGATCCTAAAAATGGCTACTACGGTGCGCAAGTTGCAGGTCCGCCTTTCCGGGAGATCGCTGATAAAGTTTACTCGAGCGACCTGGAAATGAACCAAAGCACGCCTATCCATTTTGTTGGCAATACCCAGCCGCCCAAAATTAAAACCGGCGACCGCAAGGCTATTAACCAGGTGTACACCAAATTAGGGATGAAGCCTTTATATGCCTCAGCTACCCCGGTTGAAACAGATACAAGCAACGGCATTGCAGTTGATGAAATTAAATATAAAAGAGGTTATGTGCCCGCTGTAACAGGCATGGGTTTAAGTGATGCGTTGTATGCTCTGGGTAATGCGGGTTATAAAGTAACTGTTCGGGGCAGCGGGGTAGTTGCCCGGCAGTCTGTAACAGGTGGTAGTGTTATTCCTAAAGGATCAAAAATTTTAATCGAACTGGAATGAGATATTTAAGCGAAATATTAAATGGAATACCTGCTACTGAGTTGCAGGGAGCCGATGATATGCAAATATCATCTATTGTTTTTGATTCGCGCAAGGTTGTTCCGGGCTCGTTGTTTGTAGCCGTAAGAGGTACTCTGGTTGATGGGCACAATTATATTGAACAGGCTATAAAAGACGGAGCTGTCGCTATCGTATGCGAGGATCTGCCCGCACATACCATAGGCGAAGTAGCTTTTATGATGGTTGCCGATTCGGCTGTGGCGCTTGGGCAGATTGCAGCTAATTTTTACGATCATCCATCTGATAAATTAAAGTTGGTAGGCGTTACCGGTACAAATGGTAAAACTACAGTTGCCACTTTATTATATCAATTATTTCATGATCTGGGCTATAAATGTGGCCTGTTGTCGACCGTAGAGAATCAGATCAACGGAAAGGTAATACCTGCAACGCATACCACGCCCGACCAGGTGGTGTTGAATAGCCTGCTCAATGATATGGTTAACCAGGGCTGTGATTATTGCTTTATGGAAGTAAGCTCGCACGCGGTAGCGCAGCACCGCATTGAGGGCCTACAGTTTTCGGGCGGAATTTTCACCAACTTAACGCATGATCACCTGGACTATCATAAAACTTTCGATAATTATTTAAAAGCTAAGAAAGCTTTTTTTGATGCCCTGCCCAAAAGTGCTTTTGCTTTAACCAATATTGACGACAGGAACGGCAATATTATGTTGCAAAATACCAGGGCGCAAAGAAAAACGTATGCCTTAAAAAGCCTGGCCGATTATAAAGCTAAGATACTCGAAAACCAGTTTGGCGGCTTGCTGCTCGATATTGATAACGAGGAGGTTTGGTTTAAAATGGTAGGCAGTTTTAACGCTTATAATTTGCTGGCAGTTTATGGTGCAGCAAGGTTGCTTGGGCAAGATAAAACTAAAGTGCTTACCTCCCTGAGCAAATTGAAAGGTGCCGAAGGCAGGTTCGACTACATCATATCGCCAAATAAGGTGATCGGCATTGTGGACTATGCCCACACGCCCGATGCCGTGCAGAACGTGTTGAGCACCATTCACGATATCCGCAAAGGAACCGAAAAGGTAATAACCATTATTGGATGCGGCGGCGACAGGGATAAAACCAAACGCCCTATAATGGCTAAGGTAGCCTGCCAATGGAGCGATAAAGTTATCCTTACATCTGATAACCCACGCTCGGAAGTACCGGAACAGATCATCAGGGATATGGAGGCCGGTGTGGATGCCGAAGGCAAAAAGAAAACTATCAGCATAACCGACAGGCATGAGGCCATTAAAACCGCCTGCCATTTGGCCTCCCCCGGAGATATTATTTTGCTGGCAGGCAAAGGGCACGAAAAATACCAGGAGGTAAAAGGCGTACGCAGTCATTTTGATGACAAGGAAGAGCTGATAAAGGCATTTGTTTTTTAATGTGCGGATGAGTAAATGTGCAGATGTGCAAATGGAGGGAATGATTTTAATGTGCGGATGAGGAAATATGCAGATGGGCAAATAGGGGGAATGATTTTAATGTGCGGATGAGAAAATATGCAGATGTGCAAATAGGGGGAATGATTTTAATGTGGGTTTAAAACGGAGAAAAGAAATAAAGTATTAATTGGAGCAGCAATGATGGCCACTAATAAACCAAATGTGATTGTCGAGTTAACCTTTCGGTTCGCTTTAAGCATTATTGAATTTACCGAAGAACTTGAATCGAGAAGGAAATTCAATATGGCCAATCAATTATTTAGGTGTGGTACGTCAATAGGTGCTAATGTGAGAGAGGCTCAGGGAGCAGAAAGTAAGAGTGATTTTGTACACAAATGTAAAGTAGCTTATAAAGAAGCAGAGGAATCAGAGTATTGGTTATTGTTATGTCAGTTTTCACAAAATTATCCCTTTGACGAAAAGTTACTTATAGAAGTGGAAAACATCAAAAAGGTATTAGGAAAAATCATTTCAACATCAAAAAAGTAAAGTCAATGATTAAAGAAATTTATACATATATAAATCAAATTGGCAAGCCTGCAAACCATTTGCACATTTGCACACCTGCTCATTTGCACCTTTGCACACCTGCTCATTCGCACATATACACATACGCACATTTGCACATTTAAAAGATGTTATATTATTTATTCAATTACCTCGACCACAATTTTAGCATCCCGGGGATAGGTGTGTTCCAGTACATCACCTTCCGGATGGCGATGGCTGTGATTACCTCATTGATCATTACCACCGTTTACGGCAGGAGACTGATTGACTATTTGCGCCTTAAACAAGTTGGCGAAACTGTACGGAACCTGGGTTTAGAAGGCCAGATGCAGAAGCAAGGTACGCCAACCATGGGTGGCTTAATTATTTTGCTGGGTATACTGGTGCCCACCCTGTTGTTTGCCAAATTAGAAAACGTATATGTTATCCTGATGCTGGTAAGTACAGTCTGGTTAGGCGCCATCGGTTTTCTGGATGATTATATTAAAGTATTTAAAAAGAATAAAGAAGGGCTGGCCGGTCGGTTTAAAATTATTGGCCAGGTAGGCTTGGCGCTTATTGTAGGGTGGACCATGTATTTCAATTCAAATATCGTCATCCGCCAGGAAGTTAAGTTGCCCGTTAAGTACGATGTACCGGTTGAGTTCCACATGCGCGGCAACCATGCGGTTTATACCCAGGATATCAAGTCGACCAAATCGACCATGCCTTTCTGGAAAAACAATGAATTTGATTACAGTAAAGGACTTAAAATATTTGGGCCTAATTATGAGCATTATACATTGCTGGTATTTATGCTTGTTAGCATCCTGATTATTGTGTTTATCTCCAACGGGGCTAACATAACCGATGGCATTGATGGCTTGGCTACGGGCACATCCGCAATTATAGGTGTTACACTGGCCATATTAGCTTACGTATCCGGTAATACCGTTATAGCCGATTACCTCAATATCATGTATATTCCCAACTCAGGCGAACTGGTAGTTTTTGCCGGGGCCTTTGTTGGTGCTTGCGTGGGCTTTTTATGGTACAACTCGTACCCGGCGCAAGTTTTTATGGGCGATACCGGCAGTTTGGCCATTGGGGGTATCATCGCAGTTTTTGCCATCATGATCCGCAAAGAGTTGATGCTGCCCTTACTCTGCGGAATTTTTGTGATCGAAAATTTATCGGTGATTATGCAGGTATCTTATTTTAAATATACCAAAAAAAGGCGTGGCGAAGGTAAGCGAATCTTTTTAATGGCGCCGCTGCATCACCACTTCCAGAAAAAGGGTTTCCACGAGGCGAAAATCGTAACCCGTTTCTGGATCATTGGGATAGCGTTGGCGGTGATAACGGTACTGACATTAAAATTGAGGTAAGGAGCCCCCCGACCCCCTAAAGGGGGAGGAATAAAGCACAATATAAAAAACAAAAAGAAATAAGTGGAAACACCAAACAACATAGCTAATCAAAAACTCCCCCTTCAGGGGGCTGGGGGGCTTCTTGTTGTGCTTGGTGCTGGCGAAAGCGGTACCGGTGCAGCTTACCTGGCCAAACAGCAAGGGTATGATGTATTTGTTTCTGATTTTGGTGCCATATCCGATAAATATAAAACGCAGTTAAGCAATTGGGGTATCCGCTTTGAAGAGAAGCAACATACCGAAGCCGAAATTTTGAGCGCTTCTGAGATTGTGAAAAGCCCCGGTATTCCTGATAAGGCTCCTATCATTAAAAAGATTAAGGAGAAAGGAATTGCGCTGATATCTGAAATTGAGTTTGCGGGAAGGTATACCGATGCCAAAATGATATGTATTACAGGGTCAAACGGTAAAACCACAACCACCAGCCTAACCTACCACATCTTAAAAAATGCAGGTTTAAACGTGGGATTGGCGGGTAATATAGGCAAAAGCTTTGCTTACCAGGTGGCAACCGAACAATTTGATTACTACGTGCTCGAGATCAGCAGCTTTATGCTGGATAATATGTACAAGTTTAAGGCCGATATAGCAGTACTGCTAAACATTACGCCCGACCACCTGGACAGGTACGATTACAAGATGGAGAATTACACGGCATCAAAGTTCAGGATAGCACAAAACCAGACAGCCGCTGATTATTTTATTTACTGCGCCGATGACCCGGAAACTATCAAAGGAATTGCCGAACGGGAAATTGAGGCACAACTATTAACATTTTCAATTGAGAAGAAAGTTGAACGGGGGGCATACCTTGATCAACAAGACCTAATTATAAACGCAACATTAGAACATTTTAAAATGTCATTAAACAAACTGGCCCTGCAGGGTAAACACAACATCTACAACTCAATGGCTTCCGGAATCACATCCAAAGTATTGGATATCCGCAACAAAACTATCCGCGACAGCATGGAAGATTTCCAGAACATTGAGCATAGGTTGGAGTTTGTTGGCAAAATATCGGGTATCAGCTTCATCAACGATTCAAAGGCCACTAACGTAAACTCTACCTGGTACGCGCTCGAGAGTATGAGCAATAACGTGATCTTAATTTTAGGTGGCGTTGATAAAGGTAACGACTATAATATGCTGAAGGAGTTGGTAAAGCAAAAAGTGAAATCAATTGTATGCATGGGCAAGGATAACAACCGTATCCATGATGCTTTTGAAGATGATGTAGATGTGATAGTAAACACAAGTTCTGCATCCGAAGCTGTACAGGTTGCCTATCACCTGGCTACCAAAGGCGATACCGTATTGCTTTCGCCAGCCTGCGCCAGCTTTGATCTGTTTGAAAGCTATGAAGACCGGGGCAATCAGTTTAAGCAAGCCATAAAGGAACTGTAGTAAATGTGCGGATGTGCAAATGAGTAAATGTGCAAAAGAAAATAAAATCGGTGTAGTCAAAGAAGCAATCGGGTAATTAGGAAAGTACAATCAAAATCAGTGAAATCATAAATAATCATTTTAATCAGTGGTGCAAATGTGCAAATCAAAAAATAGAATCGGTGTAATCAAAAATAATCGGTGTAATCAAAAACAATAATAATCGGTGTAATCAAAAATAGAATCAGTGGCAATGAATAGCAGGATAAGCAATATATTAAACAGAACAAAGGGAGACCGGTGGATATGGCTCATCGTCATATTACTATCCATGATTTCTTTGCTGGCTGTATATAGCTCAACCGGTACGCTTGCCTACAAGCGTGGCGTAGGTGCTGAGTCTATTTTGATGAAACACCTGGCCATGATAGTTGGCGGCATCGCGCTGATGTATATTTCGCATAAGCTGGATTACCGTTATTATGCAGGTATATCGAAGGTGTTGATGATAGCCACTATTCCGCTGTTATTATATACGCTGGTTTTTGGTAGCCATGTAAACGATGCCAGCCGCTGGATAGCTATCCCCGGTACAGGCTTAAGTTTCCAAACATCCGATTTGGCTAAGCTGGCTTTAATTACCTACCTGGCACGTACCTTATCGCGGAAGCAAGAAAACATAAAGGATGTTAAACAATCCTTTATCCCAATTATGGGTTCGGTATGTGTTGTATTTATTTTAATTGCGCTGGCCAATTTATCAACAGCCCTGATGTTGTTTGGCGTTAGTATTTTATTGCTCATTATTGGCCGTATCAGTATCAAGCAAATTGCTGTGGTTTGTTTGGCCGGGGCGGTATTGCTGGCCGGGGTTGTTTTTTTAGGCCCGCGCCGTACTACTTATATCTCGCGTATCCACACGTTTATGCATCCGGAAAAGGTGAGTTCGGATAAATCTTTCCAGTCCGACCATTCAAAAATAGCGATTGCCACAGGTGGCATATTAGGCAAAGGGCCGGGCAACAGTACAGAGCGTAATTTTTTACCCGATTCATTTTCGGATGAGATCTACGCCATCATCGTAGAAGAATATGGTTTAATAGGGGGCTTTGCCCTTGTAGGCATTTACTTGTTTTTGTTATACCGCTGCATCAAGATAGTAACTAAAGCTCCAAAGGCATTTGGCGCTTTGTTGGCCGCAGGGCTAAGCTTTAGTTTAACCATACAAGCATTTGCCAATATGGCTGTGGCTGTAGGGCTTGGGCCTGTAACCGGGGTGCCATTGCCTTTAGTAAGCATGGGTGGTACATCAATTTTATTCACCAGTGTGGCGTTCGGTATCATTTTGTCGGTAAGCCGTGATATTGAGGAGCCTAAGAAAATAATTGTAGGAGAAATAACAGAAGTGGCGTAAAGCCCCCGGCCCCTGAAAGGGGGGGAGTAGTTAAGGGTAGAATGATGATTAACAAATAAAGATAAGAAGCAAGCAATGCAAAGCAATAAAAAACCAGCCAATCGCAAGTTAGCCCCAAATGGGGTTATTGGGCCACAGCGCATTATCATCAGCGGCGGGGGCACGGGGGGGCATATTTTTCCGGCTATTGCTATTGCTAATGCTTTAAAAAAGCTCAATCCTCAACACGAGATCCTTTTTGTAGGTGCTTTGGGCCGTATGGAGATGGAAAAGGTTCCGGCTGCCGGTTATCAAATTATTGGTTTGGATATCCAGGGCATACAACGCGGCTCAATATGGAAAAACGTGATGTTTCCGGTTAAGTTGCTAAAAAGTGTGCGCAAGGCATTGACCATTATAAAGGATTTTAAACCCAATGCCGTGGTAGGCGTTGGCGGCTATGCTTCCGGGCCGTTGCTTTACGCTGCTTCGTTAAAAGGGATACCTTATTTAATACAGGAGCAAAACTCTTACGCTGGCGTCACCAACAAGTGGCTCAGCAAAAAAGCGGAAACCATCTGTGTCGCCTTTGATGGAATGGGGCAGTTTTTTCCTCAGGATAAAATCATTAAAACCGGGAACCCGGTACGTAAAGAGTCGGTTGATATTGCTAACAAGCGTATATCATCTTTAGAGCTTTTAAAGTTATCCACGGCTAAAAAAACTATCCTGATTACCGGCGGGAGCCTTGGTGCCGGAACGTTGAATAAAAGCGTAATGGCCGGTTTGGATAAATTAATAGCGGCTGATGTGCAGGTAATATGGCAAACCGGTAAATATTACTACAAGGATATTGTGGAGAAGCTGGGCGAGAATTATCACCCCAACATCCGCATTATGGAGTTTTTAAACCGGATGGATCTGGCTTATGCCGCGGCCGATGTAATTATCTCGCGCGCTGGGGCGGGTACTATTGCCGAGCTCTGCATTATAAAAAAACCGGTAATACTGGTGCCTTCGCCCAACGTGGCCGAAGATCATCAAACCAAAAACGCTTTGGCTTTAGTGCAAACCAATGCGGCAATGTTAGTAGCCGACAGGGATGCTGAAGAAAAACTGATAGATAAGGTTCTGGAATTATTGAAAGATGCAGCCAAACGAAAAACATTAGGCGATAACATTGGTAAACTGGCCCTGCCAAATGCCGATGAGGTTATTGCAAAAGAGGTTATCCAGATAACAATTGACAATTAAATCAAAGCTCCCTTTTCCCAAAGAGGGGGCTTTAAAAAGAAAAAAATGAAATTAAACAATATAGAGCAAGTTTACTTGGTTGGCATCGGGGGCATCGGTATGAGTGGCCTTGCGCGCTATTTCAAGCATTTGGGCTGTGTTGTTTGCGGATACGATAAAACATCAACCCCGTTAACCAAGCAATTAGTTAAAGAGGGCATCCAGGTTACCTATGAGGATAACATAGATACCATCCCTGTTAATTTTTATAAACCCAATAAGGGCACGCTGATTATTTATACTCCGGCTATACCGCATTACGCCGAGATTCTTAGCTTTTTCAGGGAGAAGGGTTTTGAGCCTAAAAAACGCTCGGAGGTATTGGGTATCATCAGCAAGGATTTGATTACCATTGCTGTAGCCGGTACACACGGAAAAACTACGACATCAAGCATGATAGCTCATATCCTTAAATCATCAGGGATAGACTGTTCTGCATTTTTAGGCGGCATTGCCACCAACTACAATACCAATGTGCTTTTTGGTAAAAGTAAGGTGGTGGTGATAGAGGCCGATGAGTATGACCGCTCTTTCCTTACGCTACATCCGGATGTGGCTATCATTACCTCAATGGATGCCGATCACCTGGATATTTATGGTGACCATGAGCGGCTCAAGGAGTCGTTCCAGCTTTTTGCATCGCAACTTAAAATTGGCGGCAGGTTAATCTATCATAAAGGTCTGCCCATCCACAGCGGCGACACTTACGGCATCAATACGTTTGCCGATGCCATAGGCGATAATATCCGGATAGAGAACGGCGCGTTTTGGTTCAACTTTAATAACGGGAAGGAAACCATCAATAATATTCAACTTGGCATCGCCGGTATTCACAATATCGATAATGCGGTGGCTGCCATACAAGCGGCTTTGTATTTAAAGGTTAAGCCCGATGCCATTCATAAGGCACTAACCTCTTTCAGAGGGGTAAAGCGTCGTTTTGAGTATGTTGTAAAAACGGATAAACACATTTACATTGACGATTATGCCCATCACCCCGAAGAATTGCGGGCTTGCATATCGTCAATCAAACAATTATATCCAGGTAAAAAGTTAACCACTGTTTTTCAGCCGCATTTATTTACACGCACGCGCGATTTTGTGGATGGCTTTGCCGATGTTTTAGATATGAGCGATGAGTTGCTGCTGATGGATATTTATCCGGCACGTGAGCTCCCTATCGAAGGGGTAAACGCCGATATGATTTTGAGCCGCATGGATTTAGCCAATAAGCGCCTGTGCAGCAAGCAGGAGTGTATTGATATTGTACGAATGGAAAAGCCCGAACTGCTTTTAACGGTAGGCGCGGGCGATATTGATCAATTAGTTGAACCCTTAAAACTGGCTTTGCAACATGTTCAATAAACCTATATGGAGGCATATACTAATCGGCTTTGCCTGGGTAACCAGCATAGGTGGCATTATTGTGCTCATGAGTTTTATTGAAAGTAAAAAATCGGCAGTGCTTTGCACCGATGTTAAAATTTATATCCCCGGCAATCAGTATTTTATTGATAAAGAAGAGGTCGATAATATTTTACAGGTAAAAAGCAAAGCTATAATAGGGCGCAAGCTGGATGATATCAATATCCACGCTTTAGAAAATAAATTGAAAGCAAATCCATTTATTGAGTTTGCCAAGGTTTATATGGAAATGGATGGCGTTGTGCATGTCGAGATCAGTCAGCGCCAGCCTATCTTAAGGATATTAAACAAATTCGACCAGGATTTTTATGTCGATCAGCATGGCTTAAAAATACCTTTATCAGCCAATTTTACAGCAAAAGTTTTGGTGGCTACCGGTTATATCGAAGAGCTGTTTGCCAACCGGGTTGACTCGTTACATAATACGCTCACTACCGATTTATACAGAACGGCCGATTTTATCCGAAAAGATTCTTTATGGAGCGTTCAAATCGTTCAGATCTATGTGAATAGCACTCACGAGATCGAACTGATACCCAGAGTTGGCAATCACAGGATATTGTTAGGCAATGCAGATTCGTTAGCAATAAAATTTGCAAATCTGCTGGCTTTTTACAAACAGGCCTTACCTAAAGTGGGGCAGGATACGTATAAGATAATTAATATAAAATATGCCAACCAGGTGGTGGGCATTAAAAACGAAGTTCTTAAGAAAGATAGTGTGAACAGGAAAATTACTTCAATTAAACCGGACACATCTACTAAGAAAAATATAACATTAAGAGAGGATTGATATGGACAAAAGCCTGACAAACGAGAAAAGTTCACCAATTGTTGTAGGATTAGACATTGGGACTACAAAAATATGCGCTATCGTTGGCCGCAGAAGCAAGAATGGGAAGATAGAGGTTTTGGGTATCGGAAAGGCGGAGTCGGCAGGTGTAACGCGTGGGATGGTATCTAATATTGATAAAACTGTGCAGGGGATAACGCAGGCGGTTGATGTAGCGGGCACGCAGTCAAACGTTGAAGTTAAGGTGGTAAACGTAGGTATAGCGGGTCAGCATATTAAAAGCTTGCAGCATCGTGGTTTAATTACCCGTCGCGATTTAAATACCGAAATAAGCCGGAAGGATATTGAGAAACTGATAGAGGATATGTATAACCTGGTAATGCCTCCCGGCGAGGAGATTATCCACGTTTTACCGCAGGAATTTACCGTAGATAACGAACCCGGTATCAAAGACCCTATAGGGATGGCTGGCGTAAGGCTTGAAGCCAACTTCCATATCATATCGGGCCAGGTAACCGCTATTAAAAATATTGTAAAGTGTGTTAACAAGGCGCATCTGGAAAGCCAGGAGCTGATATTGGAGCCGTTGGCATCATCAGAAGCGGTATTGAGCGAGGAGGAAAAGGAAGCGGGCGTGGTACTGGTTGATATAGGTGGCGGTACTACCGATGTGGCTATTTTTCATGAAGGGATTATCCGCCATACCGCCGTTATTCCGTTTGGCGGTAACAGCATTACCGAAGATATACGCGAGGGATGTTCTGTGATGCGCAATATTGCCGAGCAGTTGAAAACCCGTTTCGGATCGGCCCTGGCTGATGAAAACAAGGATAACGAAATCGTATGTGTACCCGGTTTACGCGGGCGCGAGCCTAAAGAGATCTCGATTAAAAATCTGGCCTACGTGATACAGGCACGTATGGAAGAGATTGTGGAGCATGTATACTACGAAATTAAAACATCCGGTTACGAAAAGAAGCTGATAGCAGGTATTGTAATAACCGGTGGTGGTGCGCAGTTAAAACATTTGCCGCAATTAGTAGAGTATGTTACCGGTTTAGACTGCCGCGTTGGTTATCCTAACGAGCACCTGGCCAAAAATGATGTACTGCCCAAAAATATTTACGAGGAATTACAGAGCCCAACTTTTGCTACAGGTATTGGTTTGCTGATCAAAGGTATCCAGAAAATGGAAGATACCGTAATGCCGGTGCAGGAGGTAAGAGTTGAAAAGCCCAAATTCTCTGAAGACAGAAAATTTGGATTGTTTGGTAAGATTTTAGAAACAGGAAAGAAATTTATCAGGGATGATATTAAAGATGAGGACTTTTTGAAATAAATTTTCAACAAAGAATAACTTTTCCACATTATTGACAAATGTTAATAAACTATGTGGAAAAACTCTTAATATTACATTAGATAAAATCTGGACTATCGTCGATCACATATAGCTGAAAAAAAGGATTATGCAGTTTGAGATGTTAAAAGAAAAGTCTTCCATCATCAAGGTTATTGGTGTTGGAGGAGGTGGTGGCAACGCTGTTAACCACATGTACAAGCAAGGGATTACAGGTGTTGATTTCATTATCTGTAATACCGATGCCCAGGCTTTAGAATTAAGCCCTATCCCGAACAAGGTGCAGTTAGGCGCCAGTTTAACCGAAGGAATGGGCGCGGGCTCTATCCCTGAAGTAGGCAAAAATTCGGCGATTGAAAATATCGATGATATTAAACTGATGCTGGGTTCAAATACCAAAATGTTGTTTATAACAGCGGGTATGGGTGGTGGTACCGGTACCGGCGCAAGCCCCATTATTGCCAAGGCCGCCCGCGAATTGGATATACTAACCGTTGGTATTATTACCACGCCTTTTTCTTTCGAGGGCAAACGTCGTAAGATGCAGGCCGAAGAGGGGTTGGAAGAGTTTAAAAAACATGTAGACTCCTTCCTGGTAATTTCTAACGATCGTTTAAGAGAAATATTTGGCAACCTTACTCTGGGCTCTGCATTTGCTCAGGCTGATAATATTTTAACAACAGCAGCCAAAGGTATTGCCGAGATCATCACTTTGCCGGGGTATATCAACGTCGACTTTAAGGATGTGCGCACCGTAATGAAAGACAGTGGCGTAGCCATTATGGGTAGCTGTTCTGCCGAAGGTGATAACCGTGCTTTAAAGGCTGTTGAAGGTGCTTTACGCTCGCCCTTGTTAAAGGATAACGAAATTGAAGGTGCACGTTACATCCTGTTGAATATTACTTCGGGTGTTACCGAGGTAACTATGGATGAGGTTAGCATCATTACAGATTTTATTCAGCAGGAAGCCGGTTTATCGGCTGATCTGATCTGGGGTAATTGCCGCGATGAATCATTGGGAGAAAACTTGTCAGTTACCATTATAGCTACCGGTTTCCAAACCAAGGATGAACGCGAAAAAGAGCAAAGCACTAAAAAGGTGATCTCGATGCTGGTTCCAGAAGCCAAGCCATTGGCAAGGCCTGTGAACGAGTTTATCAATACGCCTAAAAAAGAGAATGCTCCTACTGAAATTTATATGAAAACGCAGGCTGAGGAGAAAAAACAAACCGGTTTATTCGATTTGTTCGCCAAGCCCGAAGAGCCTGCCATCATCAGGCACTCATTCCAGCAGGAAGAGCCATCTTTTGAAGAGGAACCGGCTGATACCGATTTTACATTCAAAATATCGGAGCCCGAAGTGCAGTTTGAAACACCGGTGAGAGAGCCTGTAAGATTTGAACCACAACCGCAGCCAGAACCGGATCCAGCTCCAGCACCCGTTGTAGGATTGGATGATCATAAAACCGACGAATCGATAGAAGATCAGTTGCGTAAATCGCGCGAGCGTATTATGCGGTTAAAAGATCTGAGCATGAAACTGCGTAACGGTAATATCCAGGAACTGGAAAACGTTCCGGCTTATAAACGTAAAGAGATAGCTTTACAACAAACACCGGCATCATCAGAGAGTCAGATTTCAAGATTTAGCTTATTAACCGATGATGAGGGTAAAACTGAGATCAGGAACAACAATTCTTTTCTGCACGATAATGTAGATTAAGTGTTAGCGACACGAATTGAAACCCTTTGTATTTATACAAGGGGTTTTTTCGTTATAAACTATCATAAAAAGTTATACCTTTTGTTAATCATCCGGTTAAGCGTTATCTTTGCATTAATTGCGGATATAAAAAATTACGATTTTGGATTTATTTAAAAAGATATCAAAAAACATGGGGCCTTTGGGCCAGCACCAAAAATGGTCGCATGGGTATTTTTCGTTCCCTAAGCTGGAAGGTGAAATTGCGCCACATATGCAATTTATGGGTAAGGAGCATTTAGTGTGGAGCCTGAACAATTACCTGGGTTTGGCAAACCATCCCGAAGTACGTAAGGCAGATGCGCAGGCAGCTGCAGACTTTGGTATGGCTTACCCGATGGGTGCGCGTATGATGTCTGGAAATTCCAAATATCACGAGGCGCTGGAGCAGGACCTTGCAGCCTTTGTAAAAAAAGACGATGCCTTTTTACTTAATTATGGCTACCAGGGTATGTTATCAATTATCGATACTTTGGTTGATCGTAATGATGTTATTGTTTATGATGCCGAATCGCATGCCTGTATTGTTGATGGTGTACGCCTGCACATGGGCAAGCGCTTTGTATACAAGCATAATGATATTGAAAGCTGCGAAAAGCAATTGGAACGAGCCACCAGGCTGAGCGAACAAACCGGAGGTGGAATTCTGCTGATAACCGAAGGCGTATTCGGCATGTCGGGAGCGCAGGGTAAGCTGAAAGAGATCATCGCTTTAAAGGATAAATATGATTTTCGTTTACTGATTGATGATGCGCATGGCTTCGGCACGATGGGTAAAACCGGTGCGGGGACGCACGAAGAGCAGGACTGCGTTGAAGGGGTTGATATATACTTTGGTACCTTCGCCAAATCAATGGCGGGCATAGGCGCCTTTGTGGCCTCTACCGAAGAGATTGTAAACTACCTGCGTTATAATATGCGCTCGCAAACCTTTGCCAAGGCTTTGCCCATGCCGATGGTGATTGGCTTGCAAAAACGCTTTGAGTTATTAAAATCTCAACCGGAACTGCGCGAGAAATTATGGACGATAGCGGCAGCTTTGCAAAACGGTTTAAAAGAGCGTGGTTTTGATACAGGGGTAACTAATACTATGGTAACGCCTGTGTTTTTACAGGGCGATTTAAATGAGGCGACAGCCTTAACCATGGACCTGCGTAAAAACTATGGCATATTTTGCTCCATCGTAATGTACCCCGTTATACCTAAGGGGCTGATACAATTAAGGTTGATACCTACTGCAACACACTCTTTACAAGATGTGGAGATAACACTTTCTGCATTTACAGAGGTAGGCGAGAAGCTAAAATCAGGCTATTATAAAGAACAAAAGATGGCTTTTGCTTAGTTTTTCGTTTCTTAGAACGATATTAAGGGTCGCTAAATTTATATTTAGCGACTTTTTTATTGATAAATAGTTAAAAAAGGCGGTATTTTATCAACCGAACTACATAATGAAGTATTCGGATTATTTATAATATTTAAATACATTTTGCTGTTATGTTGAGTATTTAATTGATTTGTGTAGCCATAATTATAATTTTGTTAAAACGGTGTTAATTTAAAATTTAGTCCGATTGAAAACGGAATGAAAGGTGGCCTTGAATGTGGAAAAAAACGCCTTTGTAGCTATTATTTAGTGCTTTAAATGTTTTTTTTTGATAAAAAAACATTTTACATTAGCGTAGTTTAAAACAATTTTAACCTCATTATTAAAAGGAGTATCTGACAATGAAAAAATTCACAGAAGTAAAAGAATTAGTTGCGGCTTTGGAGGCTGATGCAGACAAATTCTACAACAAAGGTAACAGTGCAGCCGGAACACGTGTTCGTAAAGGTATGCAGGATTTAAAAAACCTTGCTCAGGCGATTCGCTTAGAGGTACAAGAGTCTAAAAACAAAGAAGCTGCTAAATAATATTTTTGAATTATTTATAAAAGGCCCGGCTTATTAGCCGGGTTTTTTATTTTACAATACTTGCAGTTGTTCGCTTATTTTTTTTGCAGTTTGCTCACCTATACCAACTAAGGGTAGTCTGAGGGTATCGCCGCAAATGCCTAATTCTTTTAAAGCATATTTTACACCGGCAGGGTTGCCTTCGGCAAACATCAGGGCAGTAAACTCAATCAGGCTATAGTGCAATGGGCGGGCCTTGGCAAAATCGCCTTGTAGGCACAGCCTGATCATGGCTGAGAACACGCGGGGTAGTGCGTTGCCGATAACCGAAATAACGCCTACAGCACCCATCGCAATCAGCGGCAAGGTAACCGGGTCGTCGCCCGAGATGAAAAGAAATTCTTCGGGCTTGTTTTTTAGGATATGATTAAAATGATCAAAGTTCCCCGTGGCTTCTTTTGTAGCTATAATGTTTTTAAAATCATGAGCAAGGCGCAGCGTCGTGTCGGCACTAATGGTGCTGCCTGTACGGCCCGGTACGTTATAAAGAAAAACAGGCAACGGCGAATTTTCTGCAATAGCCTTATAATGCTGATAAATTCCTTCCTGGGTGGGCTTATTGTAATAAGGACTCACCGAAAGTATAGCGTCGTAACCCTCGGCATCAAATTCTTCAATGCTTTTTAAAACTTCGTAAGTATTATTGCCGCCTATGCCGGCAACTAAGGGCACACGGCCATTGGTAATTTCAACGGTACGCTTCCAGATCTGCTTCTTCTCATCCTTGTTTAATGTTGAGCTTTCACCGGTTGTGCCCAATGAAACTAAATATTCTACTCCGCCTCCAATAATATGGTTAATTACTGCCTCGAGGCCACCAAAGTCTACTGCTCCGTCTGGATGAAAGGGAGTTGCCATTGCAACTCCGGTTCCGTGAAATTTGTTCATTTTAATTTATAAGGGCGCTAAGATAATAACTTGACCACTGATTTTAGGATGATTTTTTTGATTTCACTGATTTCTTAGAATTTTAATTTTATAGTCGCAAAAGGACCACTGATTTTTAGGATGATTTTTTTGATTTCACTGATTTCTTAGAATTTTAATTTTATAGTCGCAAAAGGACCACTGATTTTTAGGGTGATTTTTTTGATTTTCCTGATTTCTTAGAATTTTAATTTTATAGTCGCAAAAGGACCACTGATTTTTAGGATGATTTTTTTGATTTTCCTGATTTCTTTGTTTAAATTTTTATACCTCATCGTAAAGCCAGCATATTCAAAATCCAATCATCATCATTAATCCAGTTCAATATAATCAGTGTAATCAAAAAAATCATCCTAAAAATCAGCGGTCTAAATCAGTGGTCAGCATAGTTAACAATTCATCATCACTAATAATCGGTATGTTCAGCTTATTGGCTTTTTCCAGTTTAGCTGGCCCCATGTTATCACCTGCAACCAGGTAATTCAACTTAGCCGATATGCTGCTTAATATCTTACCGCCATTCTGTTCAATGATATCCTTCAGCTCATCACGCGAATATTTTTCAAATACACCCGAAATAATAAAGGTTTTGCCGCTTAATTTATCGCTGGCAAGCACCAGCTCTTTCTCGTTACTTACAAATTGCAGACCCTGCGCCTTTAGTTTTTCAACCTGTTGCACGTGCTCCGGGCTACTCCAGTAGTCAACAAGACTCTCGGCAATGCGGGTGCCTATTTCGTCAACGGTGGTAAGCTCTTCAATATTGGCTTTCATCAGGTTGTCGATGTTTTTAAAATAGGCAACCAGCTTGCGGGCTACCGTTTCGCCAACATAACGGATGCCCATACCAAACAGTACCTTTTCAAAAGGCATCTGCTTTGATTTTTCGATGCCCTCCATCATGTTATTGATGGATTTTTCTCCAAACCGGCCCAGTTGCTTCAACTCGTCGCTACGCAGGTGCAGGTCGTAAATATCACTAATGTGGCGTAAAAAGCCTTTTTGGTACAAGGTTTCGATAGTTTCATCGCCCAGGCCATCAATATTCATGGCTTTGCGACCTATAAAGTGCTGCATTTTGCCAACAATTTGCGGTGGGCAACCTTCGTCGTTAGGGCAGTAGTGGTTAGCCTCACCTTCCTGGCGTACCAACTCGGTCCCGCATTCGGGGCAGTGGGTAATATAGGCGATAGGCGCGGCATCCGGTTTGCGTTTAAGCGGGTTCACACTGATAATCTTCGGTATAATCTCGCCTCCCTTTTCTACAAAAACGCTGTCGCCTTCATGCAGGTCGAGCCTTAAAATTTCGTTGGCGTTGTGTAGCGATGCACGTTTAACGGTAGTGCCTGCCAGCACAACAGGTTTTAAATTGGCTACCGGCGTAACAGAACCGGTGCGGCCAACCTGGTAGCTTACACTCTCCAGCACCGTTTCGGCCTGCTGTGCTTTGTATTTATAGGCAATGGCCCAGCGCGGCGATTTGGCCGTAAAACCCAGTTCCTGTTGCTGCGCGTAACTGTTTACTTTGAGTACAATGCCGTCAATATCATAGCTCAGGTCAAACCTTTTCTCATTCCAACTGGCTATAAACTCAAACACTTCATCTATGTTTTTGCAAAGTTTGGTATGCTCACATACATGGAAGCCCCAACTTTTAACAGCCATAATGCTATCCCAGTGCGTTTTAAAAACAGGCTTGTCTGTATATAAAAAATACAGAAAGCAATCCAGCGGGCGGCGCGCTACTTCCCTCGAGTCCTGTAGTTTAATGGTGCCCGAGGCAAAGTTACGCGGATTGGCGTAGGGCATTTCGTTTTGTTCAATGCGTTCGTTGTTGAGGCGGTCGAAGGCTTTACGGTGCATAAAAACTTCGCCACGGATCTCAAAATGATCCGGGTAATTGCCCTCGTCCAGTTTTTTGGGTATGGTGTGGATGGTTTTTACATTGGCGGTAACATCATCACCCTGTATCCCATCGCCACGGGTAACAGCGCGTATTAGCTTACCCTGCTCGTAGGTAAGGCTCATAGATAAGCCATCGAACTTCAATTCGCACACATATTCAAAGTCGTCGCCAATAGCTTTGCGCACGCGCTGGTCAAAATCCTGCAGTTCTTGTTCGCTGTAGGTATTGCCTAACGACATCATGGGCCATTTGTGCCTAACGGTTTCAAACTCCTTGGTAATTTCGCCGCCTACCTGCTGCGTTGGCGAGTCGGGTTCGGCAAATTCTGGAAATTGTTTTTCGAGTGCTGCCAGTTCTTCCAGCTTTTTGTCGAAATCAAAGTCGGATATGGTGGGCATAGCCAGCACATAATAATTATAGTTGTGCTGTTTTAGTTCGGCGGATAAAGTATGTATTTTGTTTTTAGCTTCTGTTGGCGACATGAAACGAAGATAAGGAATTGGTATATTTTGCAATGTTTATTTATAAAATTCAACAATTTAATCCTTGTTTTGATGCTCATCAGGATGAATGTTCGGAACATAAAAAGATAAAATATTAATTTGGTACCGGCAATCGCAATCAATCAATAGTACAATGGCCTACCAATTAGTAACCCAATAACCAATAATTAAAAAAACAATAAACTATCCGTGAAATTCAAAGTCATAACAATACAATAACCTAAAATTAAATCTTATCTACTTATGAAAGCGCTAATTAAATGTAACCTGTTAACCATACTAATGCTGGTGTTGGGTTTTACATCTTTTGCCCAGTTGCATTACAATATCGACCTGAGAGTTTCCGATCATAAAGCAAAAATCAGTTCTGTTGAGTTTGCCTGCGGCGATGTTGGTATTTGCCTGGATCCTGATGGAGATATAAGCCTTAATCTGCCGCAAGAAGGCGGATACGAATATTTTACGCGTGCCGATGGGGAATACAAACAAGGTAAACTTAAAAGGATAGGCAATACAAATTTTGACTATTACGATGTTTTTGCTGGCGAAGATAAACGCGGAAAACTGAAATCGATAGGGGATGTGGCTATTAACTATTACGACCGGTTAGATGGCTTTGATAATATTGGCAGGGCCAAATCAATAGGGAAATTTTTTTTGCGCTATTATGACAGGTTTGACGGCCAGCAAACCCTGCTGGGGCAGCTAAAAGCGATAGGCGATGCAAACGTTAGCTACTACACCCAGTTTGATGGCTTTGATAATATCGGCAAACTTAAAAGCATTGGCAACACCATTATTACTTATTACACCCGTTTTGATTTCGGCGAAGATTTGGGTAGAATAAAAAGTGTTACCGGCATCACCCCTCATGTACGTATAAGGAGGGCGTCGTAAGGGCAGCAGATGAATACGGAAATACCTGTATTTGGTAGATGGTGAATGATGTTTTTGTATTGATATTTTATTGCGAATATTAAAATATCAATACCTTTAATAAAAAAAGTCAACCATGAAAACCAAATTACTATTATTATGCCTTATGCTGCCTGCGGCTGCGTTTTGCCAATCTATCACCTCGCCAATGGTAGCCAGCTCAGATGATCATACAACTACCATAACTAAGGTAGAGGTTACTGGCCAAAACACGGTGGTATCGTTTAAACATATATGCTATAAAAAAGGTAGCTGGGTGCAGCTAAATAAAAGTATGTATTTGCAGGATGCCAATGGCGAGGAACGGTATAACTACGTACGCTCGGAAGGTATGCCATTGCGCCCTGCAAAGTTTACCGCTACAGCAGATAACCAGGAAGTAGATTTTAAGGTTTATTTTGAGAAGCTGAAACCCGGTACTAAGGAGATCAATGTGATTGAAAGGGCTCGGTCGTTGGCCGAATTAAGCGACGGTATAACCTATTTTAACTATTATAAGGTGAACTTATACAAATCCAAACCAGAAACAGCAATTGAGGAGCGTGTTGTGGTAAGGGATGTAACGTTGATGCCGCCGCCGCGGGTGGATGATGCTGTGACAGTTGATACAGCATATTCTGTTGGTACTAATTTTTCATCGGGGATTTTTAAGGGCGATATGACTAATCTGGGCCCCATCATGAGCGGTATGTATACCAGCTTGCTTAATGCTCAATTGAAGATTTACAGCGATCCGGCTATAACAGATCAATTGGCCAGGATTACTAAAAATTATTATGATGCGTTGATTAAGGCTGGTTTTTCAATGGATGCCGCGTTAAAGATCATCACTTCGAAACAGTTGGTTTCGATGGACGGAATAGCTAAGTGATTAGTTTTATAACCAGGGGCCGAAGCCCTGTTCTATTGGTATTGAGCCTTTCTGCATTAACACAACAAATAGTATGATTGCTGCTTATACAAGGGGAGGCAAACAAATATTAGGATAATTGCTTATAGTGTATATAACCATAAACGATGAAAACACTTGCCATTGGATTGATAGCTTTAGGAGCAGTAATGCTGATCTGGACAGGATTTACCTATACCAAAAAAGAAAAGGTAATTGATGCCGGGCCTATACAGGTTTCGGCCGACCGCCAAAAGACTGTTAACTGGCCGCCCTATGCCGGAGGTATTTTGGTTGTAGCAGGAGTTGTGTTGCTACTTAATGCCAAGAAGGCAGGATAAATTGCTAATAATGAAGATAACACGGCCTCGTGGGCTCTTGAGTACAAATACCAGTAAAAAAAAAGGAGAGCCAAACGGCTCTCCTTTTTTTTACTCTTCGTCGTCGGTGCCTTCACCGGCGATAAATTATGCGGCAAATACTTCTTTAATTCTGTCGGCAGCTTCTTTCAGCAAGATGGCTGATTTTACTTGCAGGCCAGATTCGTCGATTAGCTTTTTAGCTTCCTCAGCATTGGTACCTTGTAAACGAACAATGATTGGAACAGGGATGTTGCCAATTTCGTTATAGGCGTCAATAACACCCTGTGCTACGCGATCACAACGAACAATACCACCAAAGATATTGATCAGGATAGCCTTAACGTTAGGGTCTTTCAAAATGATGTTAAAAGCTGCTTTAACTGTTTGGGCATTAGCGGTACCGCCAACGTCTAAAAAGTTAGCAGGCTCGCCACCGGCAATTTTAATAATATCCATGGTAGCCATAGCTAAACCGGCACCATTCACCATACAACCTACGTTACCATCTAATTTAACATAGTTCAGGTTTGAGCGGCTTGCTTCAACTTCCATCGGGTCTTCTTCGGCTGTATCGCGTAAAGCGGCAAAGTCCGGATGACGGTATAAAGCGTTATCGTCTAAATTTACTTTAGCATCAACCGCTAATATTTTATTATCAGATGTTTTTAAAACAGGGTTGATCTCAAACATAGCCGAATCGGTAGCGTCGTAAGCTTTATATAAAGCGGCTACAAATTTTACCATATCCTTAAAAGCATCGCCCGATAAACCTAAGTTAAAAGCAATTTTACGAGCCTGGAAAGCTTGTAAGCCAACTTTAGGGTCAATTTCTTCTTTAAATATCAAATGTGGAGTATGCTCAGCAACTTCCTCAATATCCATACCGCCTTCGGTTGAATACATGATGATGTTACGGCCAGCGGCACGGTCAAGCAATACGCTCATGTAAAACTCTTTGGTTTCGGTAGCGCCCGGATAGTAAACATCCTGTGCAACTAAAACTTTGCTAACCAATTTACCTTCAGGCCCGGTTTGCGGGGTTACCAATTGCATGCCGAGTATAGCGCCTGCTTTTTCTTTAACCTCGTCAATATTACGGGCTAACTTAACGCCACCACCTTTACCACGGCCACCGGCATGTATTTGAGCTTTAACAACTACCCAGTCAGACCCAAAGTCTTCCTTTAATTTTTTAGCAGCCTCAACAGCTTGTTCAACATTATCGGCAACAATGCCTTCCTGAATTCTTACACCAAAACTTTTTAGTATAGCTTTACCCTGGTATTCGTGAATATTCATTTTTTGAAATATTTTGCGGTAAAGCTATTAATTTCAGTTGTTACAATAAAGCCATAATGGTTTTTTTTAAATAAATAAGTGAGATTGATCAATTTACGCGAGCATGTTAATTATAACGGCATACGGCAGCAATGTTAGGCTTGTATAATCCTCAATAATCTAATCGGCGTAACCAAAAAAACAATATTTTTGTACAATGCTCAAAGCTCAATCCATAAAAAAATCGTACGGTAAATTACAAATACTAAAAGGCGTTGATATTGCCGTTGAGCATGGCGAAATTGTAACTATAGTTGGTGCTTCGGGAGCCGGAAAAAGCTCGTTGCTTAACATTATAGGGACGCTGGATAAACCCGATGACGGCTCTGTTTTAATTAAAGGGCAGGATGTTAACCGTCTGGGCCGCAGTCAGCTCAGTGCTTTCCGTAACAAGGAGATCGGTTTTATTTTCCAGTTTCATCATTTACTGGTAGAGTTTTCGGCCATCGAAAATGTTTGCATTCCGGCCTTTATTGGCGGAACGCCAAAAGCCGCGGCCGAAAAACGCGCTACTGAACTATTGGATATGTTAGGCCTGGCCGATAGGATACATCACAAACCTAACCAGCTATCGGGCGGAGAGCAGCAACGCGTGGCTGTTGCCAGGGCACTGATTAATAATCCAGCTTTAATTTTAGCCGACGAACCTTCCGGCAACCTGGATTCGGCTAACGCGCGCGAGCTGCACCGCTTGTTTATTGATTTGCGCCGGGAGTTTAAACAAACATTTATTATTGTAACACACAATGAAGAGCTGGCCGACCTGTCTGACCGTAAAATACTGATGAAAGACGGTTTAATTGTTGACCATTTATAAGTAACAAACGTGAGCATATTGATTACCGCCGCCAATTCGGCACAGGCTTACCAGTTGAAAAGTATTTTAGCACCAGAAGCCGATATTTTATTGGGCGATTACCTTGAAATTCCGGATCTGCTGGTAAAGAGCGGAAAAATGATACGGACACCTAAGCCCGAAGGAAACGCCTTTATACACGAAATGCTGGCTCTTTGCCTTGATAAAGGGATACATCAACTTTTTGCTTTAAGGCGAGCCGAGCTTTTGCCCCTGGCCGAAGCAAGGCAATTGTTTGCCGAGTTTGATATTACCTTGTATATCCCCGCAAGGGAAATTATTACCGCTGATGTAGCTCGTGGCATTGACGGAAGGATAGTGGTTATTGAAAACGGACGCCTACTTGCGGGCCATATTGAAGATTATGCTGATGATAGTGCTCTGCCTGGTTGGGGCGATATCGGGGTTTTTAAAACAAACAACCAGGAGTATACCCTATTTACTGCCGATTAATGTTGACTTACGCTGATTTAGAACCACGCAAAAAAGCATTGGTACTCGAACTGGATAACGTATTGTATCCGGAAAAGGATTACTTGTTGCAGGTATATTATCTTTTTGCCAGTTTTTTAGAATATAAAGAGTTGTTTGATGCCCGGGTTTTAACCAAACTGATGACTAAAACGCTGGAAGAAGAAGGTGCCACCCACGTATTTAACCGGGTGCAAGAGCGTTTTAATATCAATGAGCAGTACCGGTATAACTTTAACTTGCTGCACCAAACCGCGCGCCTGCCCTTAAAGCTGTTGCTATATCAACAAGCCTTAACTTTATTGCAGGAAGCTGTGGTTGACCGCAAGCAACTGTTTATTTTGACCAATGGTGACCCGCAACAGCAACTCAACAAAATAAGGCAAATGGAATGGCACGGCCTTGAGCAATACCTCACCTGCTATTTTGCCGACGAAATTAAACCAAAACCTGAGCCGGACGCGCTTCATTATATCCTGAAAAAACATAACCTGGAGCGTCGCGATATAGTGATGATGGGGAATAGCGAGGCTGATCAATTATGTGCCGAAGCAAGTGGAGTGGACTTTATAGAGATAGTGCATAAATAGTTTATACCATAGAACTAATATAGTAGCTTTGCGTTAAAATACTTATTGATCAATTGGTTATACAAGTAAGCGCTTATGAAAAAATACCTTTACCTGATTTTGGCTACACTTGCAGCGCTAACCTCGGCATGTAAAAAAAATAACCAGACGGCGAGTATCGACATGGTGAAAGATTCGGTTTACCTGTATGCAAAGGAAGACTATTTATGGTATGATGCTTTGCCTGATTATAACTCCTTTAATCCGCGATCATATATGGGATCAAACGATTTGGCTGCATTGCAGGGCGAGGTTGACGCGATATCGCAATTTAAGATCAACCCGGTTACCAATTATCCTTACGAATATAACAGCAGCAACCGTGGCCACGCTAAGTATTCATTTATAGACCAGGGCGAAACTTCGCAGGTTTTAAGCGGAAACAATGGCGACTTTGGTTTTTACCCGGTTTATACACCGATATCGAGTACGGATTTGCGTGTAAGATATGTAAACCCTGGCTCACCAGCGGCAGCTGCCGGTTTACACCGGGGCGATCTGATTTTGAGCATAGCGAATGTTCCCGGTTTGGATGTAAATAATACTACCGATCTCAATGCTATTACTGCTGCGCTTTCTGCCAAAAGCATCGGCATGACATTGAGGCGTGCCAATGGAACAACTTATGCGGTGAATATTGCGGCCGCCAATTATACGGCCAACCCGGTTATGAAAGATACGGTGTATAACACATCCAGCGGTAAAAAAGTAGGCTACCTTGTTTTCTCGGTTTTTACAGATAGCATCAATGCTAAACCTAAACTTGACGCCGCTTTTGATTATTTTATTAACCAGGGCATAACCGATCTGGTGGTTGATTTGCGTTATAACGGGGGCGGTTATGTATCTACGGCTGAGTATCTGGATAATTTAATTGTTCCGGCGGCAAAGTCGGGTGCAAAAATGTACACCGCGTTTTATAATAACAAATTACAAAACGATCAGCACCCTTTATTAAATACACAGTTTAATATTAAACCCGGCGAATTTAGTCAGGCTAACAACACGGTGCTTTTTTCGAAAAAAAAATCGCTTAACCTGAGTAGTAACCGGGTTATTTTTATTGTAACCGGGCGTACCGCTTCTGCCAGTGAGCTAACCATCAATAATTTGCGGCCCCATATGGATGTGAAGTTGATTGGTACTAAATCCTACGGAAAACCAGTTGGATTTTTTAATATCCCGATAAACCGTTATCAGTTATACATAACCGAATTTGAAACCAAAAACGCTGCAAACCAGGGTGGATATTATGCCGGTATGACACCCGCTTCCGCTGATTATCCGGGCTACCTCTCTGCCGACGATGTGACGAAAGATTTTGGCGACCCAACCGAAGGCCTGCTGTCGCACGCGCTGTCGTATATTGATGTGGGTACCTACGCCATTGCTTCGCCGAAGGTTGAAAGTATGGGGAATACTACGCTGTCCGTTCAGCAGCAAAACAACCTGGATGGTAAACTTAACGACCATGCTTTTAATGGAATGATATTTAATAGCCGGATGAAGCGGAAATAAGGTATCAAGAATACCTGCGGCAGGGTTTGATGTTACCCGGTGCCCAGTTCACACAGGAGTTTGGGGGGCGTAGCGCAGCAAAACAAACCCCTGGTAGCCACACTTCCAAACCGGCCCCTTCAAGCGGGAAGTTTGGTAAAAAAACTAATTTACAATGAGATATAAGAAAAATCAGGCGGTGGGCCGTGCGATTCCCCTCTCGAGAGCAGGGCTGTTGCATTTAAAAGAAGAAGGATTTAAATTTGCAGAAAAAAGAGTATGGACAAGGGCATCATAACCTATTTGCAGAAGTTGCCAGACGTGCGTAGAAAGGCTGGTCAGCGGCATGACCAAACGTTTATTTTGTTATTATTTGTGATGGGGACGATGAGTGGTTATTACGGCTATCGTGCTCTGGGTGATTTTATAAAGCGTAATCAAAAAGATCTTTTGACTTATTTCACTCCGAAAAAATCCCGTTTGCCTACGTTTTATACCGTGAGGCGTGTACTGCAGAATTTAGATTTTGAAAGTTTAAGCGAAGTTTTTTATCAATGGGCCAGTCAGTATACAGAAATCAATAAAAATGAATGGATGAATATAGATGGCAAAGCGATCAAAGGGACAATGAGTGATTATGCGCTTGAAAAACAGCGATTTGTAAATTTGGTGAGTATCTATAATGGGAGCCGTGGTCAAGTATTAGCCCAGGGTCTTGTAGACAATTCAAAGGAAAGTGAAATTCCGGTGGTACGCAAGCTTATTGCTGAACTGGGATTGGAAGGGGTAACGTTTACGCTTGACGCCTTACATTGCCAAAAAAAACAGTTGAGCTGATAATAGGTACGAATAATGATTATATGATAGGCGTAAAAAAGAATCAAAAGGGCCTTTATGAAAAAATAGCGGCGCTGACATCGGATACAGCAAAGGTTTGCAGCAAGTTCGTTGAATTGGAGAAAAATAAAGGACGTACAGAGCGCAGATCGGTATGTATATGCCCGGCGCCAGAAGAAATCAGTAAAGCCTGGATAGGCGCCAGTCAGGTAATCAAGGTAGAGCGTTGGGTAAAAGACAAAAATAAGATCAGTGAGGATTGCGCATTCTATATCAGCAGTGTGAGGGAAAATGCACAATTGTTATGCTATGGAATCAGAAGTCATTGGGGGATAGAGAATAAGCTACATTGGGTAAAGGATGTCACGTTTAAAGAGGATGCCTCCCGCATTAGAACTTCTCATGCACCAGAAAATATATCGGTGTTTAGAAACATCGCTATTAACGTTTTCAGAGCTCATGGCTTTCAAAATATAGCACAAGCACAAAGACTCGTTTGCAATGACATCGGCAGATTGAAACAGTTACTCACTTAGAACGCAACAGCCCTGCCTCTCGAGAGGGGTGGAGGGGTGTGTACTATACGAGCGATTATAAGACACGGATAATGCTGCATTCACATCTTCTATTTCTTAGTATATTGGCCCTGAGGGGGAGTATATTCTTCATCTGATTTTAAAAAAAACAGAATTGATAATCAATTGATAACGAAAAAGCCATTCCGGGCGGTGCGGAAACTTCCATACCTTGCCCGAAATGGCTTAATTAAACTTGCCGAATTTATTTTTTATCCTGCTGATCCTGATCTATTGCAGGAAGCCTTTTATCGACTTTAGCAAATTTTTCGGTATCCATCATCTCCATCAGTTTCAATCCTAATAAACCGCTGATGGGGCCGTCAGATCCATTGGTACCCCCAATCAACACATCAGGTATTACCTTAATGTGGCCCTTACCAATTTCTTCTGTGATTTTAAATTTTGTAAAGTTATCGCCACCCATGGCCTTTACCTGTAGCTCATAAGCTTCGGCGGTTGATTTACCGATGGCCATAATTTTCTCGGCTTCGGCCAAACCTGTTTTTGAGATTTTTTCGGCTTCGGCAGATGCATTTAACCTGGTTGATTCGGCTTGTGCGCCGGCGCGTAAACGGGTGGCATCAGCTTCGGCTTCGGCGCGCATTTTGGTAGCGGCGGCTTCGGCGTTTACCTGTAGTTTTAAGCTGGTTGCTTCACCTTCCGATTTTTTTACCGCGGCATCAGCTGTACGTTGCGCAATCTCCACACTTTGTTGTGCCTTTACAATTTCCTTTTGGATTTCGGCAATAGCGGTTTCCTTTTCCACTCCCTGGCGCTGTACCTGTGCCATCCGTTGGGTTTCGTAAGTTTTTTCCTCTTCCTGCGCAATCTTACGGTCGGTTAAGGTTTTCATCAGCGCTTCCGGTGGCACAATGTCACCTATCAGCGTATCAACGGCATTCACGTTATATTCTTCCAGCACAATGCGGATATGCTCCTTGGCCGATTCCTGCCTTTCCTTACGGGAGGTGAGGAAGGAGATCACATCACTGTCTTGCGCCGAGTTACGGAAGTAGTTACCGATAGTTGGCTCCAGCACTTGCGATACCAGGTTCAACATGCTGCCAAAGCGGGCAATTACCTTTGGCGCCTCGTTTGCCGGGATATGGATAATCTGGGCCACATCCAGGTTAAAGGGGAAGCCATCTTTTGACCGTACGGTAATGGTGCTCAGGTTACGGTCCAGATTGTGCGATTCGCTCCTGGCGTTGGCCCAGTTGAGCACCAGGTTGGTTGTGGGTACCAGTTCCATCTTCATGGTAAAGGTATTGATGGGGTACTTACCCGGGCCAAGCGGCTCCATCCACACGCCACGGAAACCTTTGCCTACAATGTTACCATGTTTAAAGCTATCGCCGGTAACATCTTTACCGTCCTCGCCAATGTAGGATATCACCACACCCACATAACCGATGGGTACATCCGTCATCGGGATCTCCTCGATCTGCACGGCCCATTTATTCACGTTGTACGAGCCCGCCAGTATAATCTGGGGTTGTAAACCACGGTTACCGCCGTTAATTAAAAAGGCATCAATATCCTGAAAGTTGTTATGCCCCTCTACATGCTTACCGGCAATTTGCCCCTGGGTGATAGGCAAACCATCCATCATGGTAATAATCCCCACCATGTTTTCGCGGATAACTGTCATGTCTGATATCGTAACCGAAAACGCCTGCGTATTGATCCGGTAAGTACCGGCGGTAATAATAGCTGTCTGGCGGCCTTTTTGCCCGCCGTTCAGCAAAAACTTCTCACTATCCTGAAAATTATCGCAATCAACCTTACGGCCCAATATATTGCCGGTTGGTATTTCGGCGCCATCTTTTGAGAGTACTAAGCCGATTTTCCCTTCGGGGATAACGGTAAATGCCTCGAGCACCACGCCGTATTGCCACGGAAACATAAACCAGTACATACCCGGCGCCAGTGCTTTGGCCTGGTAACCGGCCTCGCCTTTAGTGGCAATGATCCGCCCGTCGGGCAACTCCTTGTTCTCGCCGTAAAGCACAAATTTTTTGGTAACCAAACCAATCCTGTCTTCGGGGATCATCACCATACCAAAGATGATGCGCAGAATGGTTTTATAAAATAATAAGCATAAAATGGGTATGATAACCCACCAGTAAACAGCAACGTAGTTCATGTTTTTAATTGTTTAAGTTGGATACTAAATACCATAATAATAATGGATGTTGCAATAAAAACAGCCTCAATCCGTCTGCATCACACTTTATTAAAATAAAATCAAAAAAATATTATTCTTAAAAAAAAACTATCTGCCAACCGGCAAAAAAAAACCTATAATTGCTAACTATGCAATTATAGGTTGGTTGGTATTTTAAAAGGAAATGGTTGCCAGGCTTAGCCCGGCAACCATTTTGTATTTTTTCTGCCCAAAAAGGGCTGGTGCTTACTTAACCTTAAAGGCCACGTCTACATCGCCCCAGGCAAATGATACCAGGCCCGATGGGGTAGCCGTGAATTTTAGCCTTTCGGTAAACGCGGTCGCTTTTCCGGTTTTTACGGTAACACGCAAAGCATCGTCGGCCTGGTTATAGTTGGTGCCCCACTGGTTCCAGGTTTTGTTGAAAATGATCACCCATTCTTTTTCGCCGGGGATGCTGTATAAGCTATACTTTCCGGCAGCTAATGGCTTGCCTTCAACCTTAACATCTTTGTTGATCTCAAAAACGGTGGCTTCGTTTGCCCCGGTGCGCCAAACTTTGCCATAAGTGGCAATTTCGTTTCCGCCAATGGCGCGGCCTTTTACCGACGGCGATCCGTAATTGATTTTAATGGTGACGCCCGTTTTAGTGGTTACGATGGCGCTATCCGGTGGGCTGGGCCTTTTGCTTTTATCCTGCGGTGCTTGTGCCGATGCGCTGAAGGCTGTGAACAGGCAGCCGAGCATCATGGTGAAGAGAATTATTTTTTTCATAACGGTTATAATTTTGTATTAATTTACGGATAAAGATATTCTTTTTAATTTGATAGTAAGTTCAGCTGCGTGTCAAACAATTGGCGTTTTACGCTGAAGCTTTTATCGATAACTGCCGATGCAAAGGTGGTTAATACCCTTGTCGGATATACAATGGTTTCATTAGGGCTTGCTGAAAAACTCTGGAAAAGGTTCAATTTCAAAACCTTAACAATGTAGCAAGTGTAGTTAACTATTCAATGCTTTTTACGCTAAGCGCTGCCGCATCGCTTTCCTGCCGCATAATTTTATATAATTAATAAATGAAAATATATTTTCATTTTAACTACTTCTTTGCTCAGACATGCGTGTATTACATATCATATACTAAACAATACACATTTTTAACAACAAATCTTATCAAAGTATGAAAAACGCTAATCTAATGAAAAGGATCCTCTACGTCGGGTCCGCATGTCTTTTAATCATTTCGGCATGTTCGAAAGATAAAGTAAAAACAGACGGCCCTGCCCCTGTATCTAATTCAAAAACCTCTTCAATATTGCCTAAATCAGTTTCGTTAACGAAAGCGCAATATGAAATTCTTGTTGATGCTATGAAAAGTAAAAAGAGCATTGATACCTTACTTTTAAAGTTTGCTAAAAATAACACCCCAATTACCCAATCTAACAATAATAAACTTGTAACAAGTAGTATTGACAGTTCGAATGATATAGAAGACGTAGATAGCGAAGACGTGATTTACGTCGGCGGCGATGCAACCATTTATGATAGTAGTGACCCATATAGTTATGGGGCAACGGACTTTTCATTTTTCGATGATACAGATCCAAGTTATTTTGGGAATGCATATACGCCCATTTTTACTGGAGTAATTAAAATGGATGGTTTTTTCCCAAAGAGGGGAAATACAATCTATGTTACCCTTTATTACAGATTTGCTCCAACTGGTGGTGCCTATACAGTGCCAGGTATGGCGGCGCAATCACAAATAGTAGTCATAAATCCTGCAGGAGGAGGTTTAGTTGATCAATCCACTAAACAAGTCGCTATGAATATTTATAATTTTGACAAGAAACAAAACCCTGCGAACGGTGATAGCCAGGGTCAAATTGTAGAAACAAGAACCTTGTCAAGGACCTCTGAAGGTAAATTAAAATTTACAGCACAGGGAGTGGTTGTTGGGGGCGAAGTTGAGGCTGGTGTAACAATCGTTAGTCAAAAAATATCTTATACTTTATATCAATATGTGGCGAATTTCCAGATAAAAACCAACGCTTTGTCAACTCCCACAGTTACTTATACATTTGCCGGTAGCTCTTACGGAGTACAAAGTAATTAAAAACTTAGTTTATGTCAATTTCAGCAACAGTAAAGCTAACGGCTTTTATTTTTACATGTTTTATCATGCCTATCGCTTTAAAGCAGGCAGTAGCTAATAGAAGCTATAAAGCCAATTACATTGCTTTTGCAGATGGCGACAGTATAAAGCAAAGATTGGTGTGGCAACATGTTAGGGATTTAAAAGCAACTGCAGGGGGGCCAATGACTTTTGAGCATATTGGCGAGAAAACAATGACGGTTATTGCAGGACGAAATGGGGTTTTGCGTAGTCATTATAGCAAGAAAAACCTGACCAAGAAAGAATCGGCGAAAATATCAAGTTCTGTATTAGATGGTAAATTTAAATTAATGGGGGTATATCTGGACGATAATTCAAAAGGCTCGCCCCCGATTTACAATATTTATTATTCAGACGGCAGTAATATTTTAGTTAAAATGGACCTCTATTCCATTGGGTTTACTTGTTGTGCAGTATTTTATTCCCCAAATAAAATAAATCCATTCGAGCACTCCAATTACATCTTTCATTATGATAGTAAACAGGAACTTAACTAAAAGCATTTTAACCAACGGTCAGTCAGCATCGCCACGATTTATATTGGCATAGTCAAATAACCGATAAAGTTAACTATGTGAACACAGATAATTAATCGCAAGGTTTGTGCGAATTGTTAATTTAATATATTGAAGTAAAACATATCCCCGGTTGGAAAGTCTTTCTGCTCTCCTTCCGGGGATTTTTTATTTATGATTTTAACATCACAAAGGTAGTTGTAGCTCAAGTTTGTTTGCGCATTTGCTTTGCACAGATTTTTGCGTTGAACGCGTGATGTCAATATAACTATTTGTTTTTCATGATTTTATACTTTATCAGGAGACTTTAATTATTAAAATAAGTCTTGATGAGAAATAGGTTTTGCCTTTAAAGACTCCTCCAGCCTTTACATCGGTTGCTCAGTCAAATTAAACGCTGAACCCTTACCTTACTTAAAGGGGGGTGTTTTTTTTTGCTCCATTTACATTAGTTGGTGAAAGCCGTAGTAAATCAATCAGGGTTTTCCGGTAAACGCGTCAATCATTTTCATCACGGTTATAGCATCGTTAATGGAGCACAGGTTAGCGCCTTTATCCTGAAAATAGTTAACCACATAGCCAATCATCGGTTGCTGTATATGCTGCGGATGGTCAAAGTCAACCACCTGTATGTCGTCTTCCTGGTCGTTATGCCAAACCACTGTTTTGCCAAAAAACGGAAAGCTGATGCTGCCTTCGCTGCCCACAATAATGCACTCGTCTATCTGGTCCTCTTCATCTACATTAAAACTCCAGGAACCGGTGAGGGTAATATCGTTTTCAAAAAGGGCCAGGCCGGCCACATGGTCGTCCGCCTGGTTTAATTGGGATTGGTTGAGCGAGAAACCATGCATATACTTAGGCTCGCCAAAAAAGTACAACATCAGGTCGAGCTGGTGCGGGGCCAGGTCGTGGAAATAGCCGCCGCCCGATAATGCAGGGTTAACGCGCCAGTTTTCGTCGCTGTTGGCAATCATCTCGGGCCTGCTTTTCTTCCACATTTTAATCTGTATGGTACGGATAGCGCCTATGGCCTTTTTATCTATCAGATCCTTAACATACAAAAACATGGGCAGGGCCCGGCGGTAATGCGCAATACCCACCTTGCCGCCATATTGTTTAACGGCGGCGGCAATTTCTTCGGCTTCGGCAGCATTTAGAGTTACGGGCTTTTCTATGTACACGTTAAGGCCCCGTTTAAGGGCATCGATGGCATAATCCTTATGCGATGCGGGCGGGGTAGCAATGTATACCGAATTGATCTCGGGGTTGCTCATCAATTCATCCGCGTTGCCATACCATTGGCCAACGCCGTGGCGGCTGGCATAATCGGCCGCTTTGGCCGCGTCGCGGCGCATTACCGCTATCAATTCGCTTTCTGCTACCTTATTAAATGCGGGGCCGCTCTTCACTTCGGTTACGTTGCCGCAACCTATAATACCCCAGCGTATCTTGTTTGCCATTATGCTAATATTTGTTCTATCTGTTGTAATTCCTCGCTGCCGAATTTGATATTCTCTAGGCATTTTAACGAGTCGGTTAATTGTTCGGGTTTGCTGGCGCCAATTAAAACGGTGGTTACCCGGTCGTCCTTCAATATCCAGGCTAAGGCCATCTGTGCCAGTGTTTGTCCGCGTTGCAAGGCGATATCATTCAACCTGCTGATTTGCGATAAGCGCTCCTCGGTAATGTTGCTCTCTTTTAAAAAGCCTACGCCTTTGGCCACGCGCGAATCGGCCGGGATGCCCTTTAAATATTTATTGGTAAGCAACCCCTGCGCCAGCGGCGAAAACGGAATACAGCCCACGCCTTCTTTTTCCAAAACATCCAGCAGTCCTTCTTTTTCAACCCAGCGCTCAAACATGGAGTATTTAGGCTGATGGATGAGGCAGGGGGTGCCCAACTCTTTTAGGATACGGATAGCCTCGGCTGCTTCTTTGGGGCGATAGTTGGAGAGGCCCACGTAAAGGGCTTTTCCCTGGCGAACGATCAGATCGAGCGCTGCCATCGTTTCTTCAAGCGGGGTATCAGGGTCGGGGCGGTGGTGATAAAATATATCCACGTAATCCAGCCCCATCCGCTTTAAGCTCTGATCTAAACTCGAAACTAAGTATTTTTTGGATCCCCAATCGCCGTAAGGCCCTTCCCACATATAATAACCGGCTTTGGTAGATATGATCAGCTCATCGCGATGAGCGGCAAAATCTTCTTTCAGGATCCTGCCGAAATTGATCTCTGCCGAACCCGGGGGCGGGCCGTAATTATTGGCCAAGTCGAAGTGCGTAATACCGCTGTCAAAGGCAGTGTGCAAGGTTTTGCGGTAATTATCCATTACATCCACATCGCCGAAATTATGCCACAAGCCCAGTGAAACCGCCGGAAGCTTTAAACCGCTTTTGCCGCAGCGGCGATAAAGCATAGATGAATATCTGTTGGATGCAGGTATGTACGACATAGGTTTTGATTTGAGGTAAAAATATAAAAAAAGAAGCAGAAGGCAAGAGGAGAGAAACAGGAGGAGAGAAGCAGGATGCAAGAGGGAAGTGAGATGCAGGAGGTGAGAACCAGGATGCAAGAGGGGAGATGCAGGAAGTAAGATGCAAGAAGCGGAAAGTGAGATGAAGGAAGCAAGAAGGAAATTTAGCAAGGAAGGTGCTGGAAACATTAAGAGCGGATGTTGAATGTACCTCCGTGAGGCTATATTTTTAACCAAAACTGAATAGTGGTTCAACGCAGGTTTAGATCGGTTAATCCACAGGGGCGCTGATTTTAGCCTTTGATAACAATATTTAGGCTCTATGACGTTTTGAACCTTGCAGCCTGTTAGGTGTAGAAAGAAAGTGCGCAATGGCCAGACTGCACGCCGGGCCGGGAGCTGGCCTGTGGGTGGAAGGATCGGGCAGTCTTGACTTTTTTGGTTCTTTTTGTGTCAAGACAAAAAGAACAAAGCCCTTCGCGCGGCGATTGAGCGTGCCGATGCTCTAAATTAAGAATACTGATTATCAACGCAATAATAGACGCATTGATAATCATTGCTTTACCAAGACGTCATGATAAGCTGTAATTTACTGGTTTGTTTTTAGAAAAGGAAATTGTGTTTTATTCTATTACAAATTAAGGCTTGAAATTCCAGCGGACAAACTAAAACTATTCGTCATAGAGCCACATTTTTAAACAGGTGTATAATAATCAAACCGTACAACTGCATTTGACCACCATCAACATTCACCTTAATCATGATGGGTACGCTAAATAATAATATACTTATCCGTCTGTTTTTGTACTTGCATGGCCTGATACGTCAACTTTACGCTATATATTTGAAGTATAATTTTTACTTTTAATAAGTAATATACCATGATAAAATTAAATTGCTTTTTTTGTAATTCAATGGCTATTTAATCGTTGTACCCGGTAAAAAGGAGAAAATAATGGTGGCGATTTTTTTCGCTAACAAGCTTGCAAATGTTATTTTTTAACAACATTTTCATATAATTGCACGTTGTAGTTTAAATTAAAGAATAGACGTATATTCCATAAATGAGACAACTCAAAATAACCCAATCCATTACTAACCGGGAGTCGCAGTCGTTAGACAAGTACCTCCACGAAATAGGGAAGGTTGACTTGATAACTGCCGAAGAAGAAGTAATTCTTGCACAAAAGATTAGGGAGGGCGACCAGGCTGCGTTAGAGCGTTTAACCAAAACCAACTTACGTTTTGTTGTTTCTGTGGCCAAACAATATCAAAACCAGGGCCTCACCCTTGGCGATTTGATAAACGAGGGCAACTTAGGTTTAATTAAAGCCGCTAAACGCTTTGATGAAACCAAGGGATTTAAATTTATATCGTATGCGGTATGGTGGATCCGCCAGTCCATCCTGCAGGCCATTGCCGAGCAATCGCGTATTGTGCGTTTACCGCTAAACCAGGTAGGTTCGCTCAGTAAAATAAGCAAAGCTTTCTCCAAACTGGAGCAGGAATATGAGCGCGAACCATCGCCCGAAGAGCTGGCGGATATACTGGAAACCACCGTTGATAAAATATCCGATACGCTGAGTAACTCGGGCAGGCATGTATCGATGGATGCGCCGTTTGTACAGGGCGAAGAAAATACGTTGCTCGATGTGCTTGACAACCACGAGCCTAATACCGATTTCCATTTGATCAACGAATCGCTGGCCGAAGAGATTAAACGCTCGCTATCTACCTTAACCGAACGCGAACGCGAAATTGTAGTTTTGTTTTTTGGTTTAGGATCAAACAGCCCCTTCTCGTTAGAGGAAATAGGCGAAAAATTTAACCTCACCCGCGAGCGCGTAAGGCAGATTAAGGATAAGGCCCTGCAACGGCTAAGGCATACATCGCGAAGCAAAATATTAAAATCATATTTAGGATAACAGGCAAGGCCTTCCACAACCGGAAGGCTTTTTGTTTTAGATCATCGGAACGCTCAGTCGCCGCGTGAAGTGCTTCCTTCCCAAGTCGGTGTCCCCACCGACTTTAGTACGATGTTGTTTAACCTGTTTGGGCTCCATAGGTACCCCTCTTGCTTTTTTAATGTGTTTGCCCTGTAAACATCATAAGGCATCGAACTTCGTAGTTGAATTTTTGTATTTTTGATTAATGACAACCCTGACGATAGAATTAACCAACGGAAAAGCCCTCAAGCTTTTACAGGATCTCGAAGATCTTAATCTTATCCGTGTAATAAAAAAACCTATCCAGTTGTCATCTCTGCGCGATAAGATCAAAACCAAAATGACTTCCGAAGCCATCGATAAACAGGTTAGCGAATTAAGGGACGAATGGCAGAGAGCTATTTAACTCCCGAAAATCTGCCTCGCCTTCAGCTATAAACAGCTCCTTGCCGTAAAGGACAATAAACAAAATCAGTTAGGTTTACTTGAATAATAATTACTGAACTTTCCTTTCCAAGTCGGTGTCCCACCGACTTTAGTACACTTGAATAATAATTACTCAACTTTACAGTTATTAAAATCAATGTGGACCAACCGCCAACTTATCCTTATTTTTATTAAGCCGCTGTGGCTGTTAAATTTAGCATCCAGCGCTATCTCCATCTGGTTTATCAGTATCAACGGCTGGCCCAATGCACTCAATACATTGCTTATTAAATTTTTAGGGTACGGCGCGGCGGTGCTTTACCAGGCTTACTTTTACAAAAGTGTATACTTTTATTACCGGAACGCCGGGGTATCTGTCAAAAAAATGTACCTGTATAGTTTCAGTTTAGATTTCGTGCTGTATGGTTTTATAGTACTGGCTTATTATTTAATCAGCAAATGAATAATTCCATTTTAAAGTCAGACAGTATTGAGGTCGAGTTCAACGGGCGTAAAATATTGCAGGGAGTTTACCTGGAATGCAGGCAGGGCGAGATATTGGGTTTGCTTGGCCGCAATGGCTGCGGTAAATCAACCTTGTTAAAGGTGATTTACGGTACCGTTAATGGCACACACAAGTACGTAAGCATCGACGATCAGTTTGTACATAAGGGCTACCTTAATAACCAGATAGCTTACCTGCCCCAGCATCATTTTTTGCCCAATGGCATTAAAATGCGTACCCTGGCTAAACAAATGGTTGATCCGGAGCATTGGGATGAGTTTAGCGCTTATCCCGTTTATCGCGATCATCAGCACAAAACAACAACCGGCCTATCCGGCGGAGAATGGCGGCAGTTGGAAATGCTGATGACCTTATACAGTAAGGCCAGGTTTATTTTGCTGGATGAGCCTTTTACGCACGTATCGCCCATACAGGTAGAAGAAATTAAAACCTTAATATTGGCAAGGGCCAAAACCAGGGGCATTATTATTACCGACCACTATTACAAACACGTGCTCGAGGTAAGCAACCGGCTTTTGCTGTTAAACAATGGCTATACCAAAATGATAGCAAACCGCGACGACTTAGTAACTTACGGTTATATTAGCGAATAATATTTTATGGCGATGACGATACCAATTTATCAGGCTGATACCTTTACCGGCCAGTTGTTTGGCGGCAACCCTGCGGCCATTTGCCCGCTTAACGAATGGCTGCCTGCTGAAACGATGCAAAAGATTGCGGCCGAAAATAACCTGGCCGAGACGGCTTACTTTGTAAAAACCGAAGACGGCTTTGGCCTGCGCTGGTTTACGCCTGAGCTTGAGATTGACTTGTGCGGGCATGCCACCTTAGCCAGCGCGCATATTATTTTTACCGAGTTAGGGTACAGCGGGAGTGAGATCCGTTTTGAAACACAAAAGGCGGGGATATTAACGGTAACTAAGGATGGCGACAGGTATACTTTAGATTTCCCGTCGCGCCCGCCGCAACCTGTAGCAGCTTTGCCCATGGATTTGATTAAGGCGCTGGGCGGTAAAATACCCGTTGAGGTTTTAAAAGCAAGAGATTACCTTGTAGTTTACGAAACCGAAGAGGATGTGCGGGATATTACCCCCGATTTTAACGCCCTGGCTAAGTTGGACACCATTGGCGTGATTGTAACTGCCGAAGGTAACGAGGTTGATTTTGTATCGCGCTTTTTTGCGCCCGCCGCCGGTATCAACGAGGACCCGGTAACCGGATCGGCACATTGTAACCTGATCCCCTACTGGGCAGATATGCTCGAGAAGGACGAACTGCACGCCTACCAGATCTCGGCACGTAAAGGAGAACTCTGGTGCACCAATAAAGGCGACCGGGTACTGATGAGCGGCAAGGCGGTTACTTATTTAAAGGGGGAGATTTACGTTTGAAGGTAGAAGCGGGAGGAAAGAGGTCAGGAAGTAAGAAGCCAGAGACTGCAGGCAGGATTTGGATTTGACCTTCTGAACGACTAAATTAAACCTTGATGTCATCTCGACCGGAGGGAGAGATCTTTTGCGCGTGTTTGGTATACCAATGCATACCACTGTATACTTTTCGCTAGTAAAAGGTCTCTACCTACGGTCGGGATGACATCGTTTTATAAGGTTTGGATCTGCTATCGCGATAGCAAAATCTTCCATAGACGCATCATAACCGGTTACTATTAGCTATGTTGCAGTTTAAGTATGGTATTATAAACGTCCCGGGCATTTTCAATTAATTCGAGTTGGGGGATTGGAGGCTCCCAATTACCTCTCATCCCGACACCGCTTAAAAAACCGCCTTTATTTAACTCAATTGTACCTCTGCCCTCTGATTTTTCGCGAATATTTATTTGAGGGATTGATTTAATATAATACGATTGGGTTTTCGTAGAAAAAATACCGGACTTTATTATTACCCTGTTTTCTGTCAATCCGTAAACGGTATTTGCCCGCATCATACTATCCCAAATGAATCGTCCAAAAAGCATAAATAATCCCGCAGCGTAAAAAGGAATTTGGAAAAGCCGGAAGGGCATTGAGTTAAAATCATTTGATGAGGTTGTCATCCATATAAAACCACCCAACCAAATAGCTGAAAATGGAATGATGAAAATATCAATAGCTCGAAAAACGATCCCTTTTTTTGGTCGCCCAGCCCATACTAATTTCTCGTTCCCAATCAGTTCGGGGCCTAATTGTTTTTCGGCTTCGAAATCTAAATTCAGCATCTTGTTTTTTTGAGGTCAAGATAGCATTTTAAATTATATCCATATCAAAATATGATTTATGGCATCAATACCCCACCGTAAATTGCTTCCTGATAAATTGCGGGTTTTCGATCTCGTTTAATATCGCGACAGCAAAATCCTCCATCGAAATATGGCTTTTGCCGTGTTCGTCGGTTAATAGCTGGGTGGTGCCAATACGGAACTTGCCGGTGCGCTCGCCGGGCATAATCTCTGCCGAAGGACTAACGTAGGTCCAGTCCAGTTCATCAACTTGTTGGTAGGCCTTCAGCGCGTCGCGGTGCGCTAACGATACCGCTTTATACGCTTCGGGGAAGCTGGGCGTATCCACCAGCTGCAGGCCTGGCGAAACCTCCAAACTACCGGCCCCGCCAACTACTACCAAACGCTTAACGGCGGCTTGCTCCAAACCTTTGGTTAAGGGCAGCACCAGTTCTGCAATGCTTGATGGCGTTGCCCCGCCGCCCGGGCTATAAGCGCTCACAACGGCATCATGATCAAACACTGCGCTCTCCACACTTTGCGATTCAAATATATCGCCCTTAGCCACCTTAAGGTGCGGATGTATCAAGGTATAAGTTTCGGGTTTGCGCACTACGGCGGTAACATCGTGTCCGCGGTTAAGCGCCTCGGTAATAACACGGCTGCCTATGCGGCCAGATGCTCCAAATACTGCAATTTTCATGATAAGATAATTTGCTAATGAAAACGCATTTGTGCTATAATAGTTTTCTTTTAAACCTGGGCAACGCGAAAAAAGTTCATTTGATTTTATTGGCGCAGAAAGGGAAAGCTGCTGACAAGGGGGCACCTACGGAGCCAAACTTTCTTTCCCAAGTCGGTGTCCCCACCGACTTTAGTTCCCTATAAACAGGAAGCTCCTACCAGAGCTTTTTAACGGTTTATTTTTTACTCCAGCGGAGTAGCCTGTTTATAGGAAACCATAAATTATCCATATCCACCTTAACACCTTTACCCTCCCTCATCGCTTTTTCGCCACGCTTTATTTTTGCCACAAATTCAGGATGGTAAGGGCTTTCTTCCTCTTTCTCAAAATTAATCTTCATCACCTTCAATAGCGTTTGGATGGCAATCAGCTCTTTTCGTTATTAGGATGTACTCTCAGGGTTTCCATACTGTTGCTTATCACGTAAAATTATCTAATAAAAGTTTTATTTAATTAAACAAAAGCAATTGATTAATTTCAAAACCTGATACTAACATTTTTTCTGTTGTCATTTATAAGTAGGGAATCAGGCGGCCGGAAAAATAGCCCCCTCTAAATCTCCCCCGGTAGGGGAGACTTTTTTAAAGCCTCCCTCGCGGGGAGGATTGGGCGGGGGGGCTTACTACTGGTAAATTGGACGGAATAAAAGTACTGGTTATCAGTAAGTTAATATGGCCTATTTACGGGTTGAATTAGAGTTACTCTCTTGGGCGATAGCGAAAAGGCTTCTGTTGCATATTACCAGTTGCAGAGATTGATTTTCGTTGTTGATCAGACAGATAATTTAATGATTTTTTTTGTACTGGTTAGATAATAATGCAGCTTACACGTTTAGAAGTTAAGGGTTTTAAGAGTTTCGGGGATAAAATCACCATCAATTTTAACGAAGGGATAACCGCCATTGTTGGGCCAAACGGTTGCGGAAAATCAAACGTAGTCGACTCCATCCGCTGGGTTTTGGGCGAGCAAAGCACGCGGATGCTCCGCTCCGAAAAAATGGAGAACGTGATATTCAACGGCAGTAAAAGCCGCAAGCCAGGCAACCTGGCCGAAGTTTCGCTCACGTTTGATAATACCAAAAATATTTTACCTACCGAGTTTTCGCAGGTTACCTTAACCCGCAAGCTTTACCGTACCGGCGAAAGCGAATACCGCCTTAACGATGTGCAATGCCGCTTAAAGGATATTACTGACCTGTTTCTGGATACTGGTGTAGGCTCTGATTCGTACTCTATCATCGAGCTGAGGATGATCGAGGAGATCATCTCCAACAAAGAAAACTCCCGCCGTACGCTATTTGAAGAGGCATCGGGCATATCCAAATACAAGCTTCGCAAAAAACAAACCTTCAATAAGCTCAAAGAAACGGAGGCCGATTTGGAGCGGGTGGAGGACTTGTTATTCGAGATAGAGAAAAATTTAAAAACCTTAGAGAACCAGGCCAAAAAAACCGAGCGCTATTACCGCTTAAAAGAGCAATATAAAACGCTGAGCATTATGCTGGCCTCCTTCCGCATCGTATCTTTCAGCGAATCGTTGAAGCGGATTGAGGATCTGGAACAAAAGCAACAGATTGAAAAGGGCGACATTGTAAGGCATATTGATGTGCTGGAGGCCGACCTGCAAAAACAAAAGCTCGAAAGCCTGACCAAAGAGAAAAACCTGGCTACGCAGCAAAAGGCTACTAATGAGTACGTGGCTAAAATAAGGGCTTACGAAAGTGAGAAAAAGATTAAGAACGAACAGCTTAAGTTTCAGAAGGATAAAGAAACCCGTTTGCTTGATGAGCTTGAGCGCGATACCAACCAGCTAAACCATATTCTGTATAATATTAAGCGCCTGTCGGAAGAGAAGCTGCAGGAAGAAGAAAAGCTGCAAACCCTGATAGATAGCCTGGCCGATTTAAAGGAGGCTGTTGATGAAGCGCGGCAGGAACAGGCTTACGGCAAAAGTGAGCTGGACGAGATCAGTAATATTAACAACAGGCTGCAAAACCAGATCTACAAAACAGAAAAGGACCTGGATATTTTACAGATCCAGCAGCAAGCGCTTGAGCAGGAAAGCCAGCGCAACATGGAAGACGCCACCAATAAGGAGGCCGAGTTAAGCCATTTTAACCAGGTTATTGCCGAATTGGAAACCCGCGCCGAAACGTTAGAGCGCGAACATCAAACCGCGGTTGATTTTGAAACCAAACTGCGCGAAGAAATTAAAGATACTGAAATAGAGATTGGCAATACCAAGGATACGCTGACATTAGAAAGCCGTAAGGTAGACGCCAAACAAAACGAATATAACCTCACCAAGAGTTTGGTTGATAACCTGGAAGGTTTCCCCGAATCGATCCGCTTTTTAAAGAAGAACAGCGAATGGGCACGCAACGCGCCCTTATTTAGCGATGTGCTTTTTTGCCGAGAAGAATATCGCGTAGCGATAGAGAACTACCTGGAACCCCTGATGAACCACTATGTGGTAGAGGATTATAACGAAGCCATCAGCGCCATTAACCTGTTGAGCAACTCGGCCAGGGGCAGGGCGCAATTTTTTATACTGAGCAACTACCCAGCCGAATATGCGCCGATACCTTTTGCTCAGCCTGAAAACTGGATACCGGCATTGGATGTGGTTGAGGTTGAAAAACGTTATGCGCCGCTGTGTAATTATTTGTTAAAGAACGTGTACCTGGTTGCCGATCAGGCCGAAGGCCAGCTAAACAGCGATATATTGCCCGAAGGCATTATTGTATTGGGCAAAAGCGGCAAGTTCAGTAAATCAAAGCTCACCATGGCCGGTGGTTCGGTGGGTTTGTTTGAGGGTAAACGGATAGGCCGGGCCAAAAACCTGGAGAACCTGGCCAAAGAAATTAAAACGCACGAAGCCCAGATCACCAAATATAAAAGCCGCATTGAGGAGTTGCAAAGCAAGCTGACGGCTTTAAAGGGATCGGGCAAAACAAACGAGATTAACCAGAAACAGCAGGAGATTAACCGGCTGAATACCGAAATGGTGACCGTAAAAACACGGCGGGAACAATACCAAACCTTTATTGAAAGCAGCCGTAACCGCAAGGATGATATTGCCCGCAAAATAGCCAGTATTAACGATGAAACCCAGCGGCTATTACCCACCCTGGCCGACCTGAAGGAGCAAAAGCAAACGCAGAGCGAACTGATGCTCGAAAAGCAAAGTGCCTTTGCCGAATTATCGGAACGTTTGTCGGTACAGTCCAACCGGTATAATCAGCAAAATATAGGTTTCCATCAGCAGCAAAATAAAGTTTCGGGTTTGGTGAAAGATCTGGAATACCGCGAGATACAGCAGGAAACGCTGGACCAACGGATTAAAAAAAATAATGCCGAGCTGGATATCGTAAAGATAGCGATACAGGAAAATATGAAGCAATCCGATCATTCGGATGAGGATCTGCTTGAAATGTACAGTCAGCGTGAGGAATTGGAAAAGGCGGCCCAGCAGGCCGAGCAGGAGTATTATACTTTCCGCGGCAATATTACCCAGGCCGAAAATGAAATCAGTACGTTAAGAAGGAACAAGGATAACGCCGAGTTAATAGAGAATGAACTGAAGGATAAAAAGAACAACTTAAAGCTCGAACTGAATGCCCTGAAAGAACGCCTTTCGGTTGAGTTTAATGTGGATATCCAGGATCTGTTAGATGCCGAAGTACCCGCCGACGAAACAGAGTCTGAGCTTCGCGATAAAACCGAAAAGCTGAAAAAACAGCTGGACGATTTTGGGGCCATTAACCCGATGGCGGTAGAGGCTTACAAAGAGATGAGCGAACGTTACGAATTTATCCAGGCGCAAAAAAAAGATTTGAGCGAAGCCAAGTCGTCCCTGCTGGCTACCATACAGGAGATTGACGACACGGCTAAAGAAAAATTTATGTCGGCATTCACGATGGTGCGCGAGAACTTTATCAAGGTATTCCGCTCGTTATTTAACGAGGAAGATTCCTGCGACCTGATATTGAGCGACCCTAATAATCCCCTGGAATCTGACATTGATATCATCGCCAAGCCCAAGGGCAAACGGCCGCTCTCCATCAATCAATTATCCGGAGGCGAAAAAACGCTCACCGCTACGGCTATCCTATTTTCGTTATATCTGTTAAAACCTGCCCCCTTCTGTATTTTTGATGAGGTGGATGCCCCTCTTGATGATACCAATATTGATAAATTCAACAACATCATCCGCAAATTCTCCAAAGATTCGCAGTTCATCATCGTATCGCATAACAAACGAACCATCGCCAGTACCGATATTATTTACGGCGTAACTATGGTAGAGCAAGGGATATCAAGGGTGGTACCCGTTGACATGCGGGAGCTGGCGGACTAAGGTTTGGAGATGGTGTAAGTTTGCTTATAATTAATCAGCTTCGTACCCCATCGTCATTGCGAGGAGGAACGACGAAGCAATTTCTAAGCTATACAGAGCGAATAAGCATGACCGCTTTGCCTGCGTAGAGATTGCTTCGTACCTCGCAATGACGATGGGCAGTTTGCTCATAGTCAGCTTCTTACCTCAACTACCCGATCGTCATTGCGAGGAGGAACGACGAAGCAATCTCTAAACTATACAGAACGAATAAGCATGACCGCTCTGCCTGGGTAGAGATTGCTTCGTTCCTCGCAATGACGCTCGGAGAGAAGCTCTTAATAATCAAGTTCTCACCCGCCTATCGTTCCCGGCAACGATTGCACAAATAAATTGCGCTTAAACCCTTATTCATAGCAAAAAACTCGTTAGCATTGCTTAATAGTACAACTGTTTGTTTACCTGAACCAATTATTAAACAGCAAGATATAGCTTATGAAAAATAGTAAATTGAATTTGCTTGCGCTTTTAACGGTGCTTTACTTTTGCAGTTCCGTTGCCTTTGGGCAGGAGCGTGATATGGAGTACTACATCAAAAACGCTCCCTTTAAAATGGGCACCATAGCCGCGCCTCAATTTGCCGACCGTACTTTTAACATTAAAGATTTTGGCGCCGTAGGCGATGGACAAACCTTAAATACCGGGGCCATCGCTAAAGCTATCGCGGCCTGCTCAGCAGCGGGCGGGGGCACAGTTTTAATTCCGGCAGGCTTATGGCTCACCGGCCCGATAGAGCTGAAAAGCAATATCAATTTACATGCTGATCATGGCGCGCTTATCCTGTTCAGTGCCGATCATTCGCTGTATTCGGTGATGAACGGTAGGGGTAAGCCGCAATTGTACGGCGAAAAACTGGAAAATGTGGCCATCACCGGCGATGGTATATACGATGGCGCGGGTGATACCTGGCGCCCGTTGAAAAAAACAAAAGCCGCACCAACGCTTTGGAACGATTTGGTTAAATCGGGCGGTGTGCTTAGTAAAGATGGCGCTATGTGGTGGCCAACTCAGCAGGGCATGGAAGGGGAGGCCTACTTAAAAACCCTGAAAGGGAAAAAAGATTTAACCGAGGCCGACTATGCCCCCGCTAAAGATTTTTTACGCCCCATCATGGTGATTGTGGCCAATAGCAAAAACGTTTTGATAGACGGGCCAACCTTTAAAAATTCGCCAAATTTTGCTTTTAATCCCAAGGGTTGTACCAACCTGATTATCCGGAATGTGAAGATTGAGAACGAGTATTACGCCCAGAACGGAGATGCTATCGACCTTTCAACCTGTAAAAACGCCATCGTTTATCATTGCACGGTACATGCCGGGGACGACGGTATCTGCATGAAATCGAGTGGGAGTAAGGATAAAGGCACAGCGGCCTTAGAGAATGTGATTATTGCCGAAAACATTGTATACCACGCGCATGGCGGTTTTGTGGTGGGCAGCAATACCGATGGCGGTATGAACAACATCTGGGTAACCAACAACACTTTTGTAAATACCGATGTAGGCATCCGTATCAAAAGCAGTCGCGGGCGTGGCGGGCTGGTCCACAATGTTTTTATCGATCATATTTACATGCACGATATTTTGAACGAAGCCATTTTGTTTAGTACCTATTATGAAGATGCCGGCCCGGAGGGCGATAAAGGGCCGGTGGCGGTTGATGATAAAACCCCGCGTTTTGAGGATTTTCACATCAGCAATGTCTATTGCAATAACGCCAAAGTAGCCGTTTCAATTGTCGGCCTGCCCGAAATGCCGGTTAGCAAAATCGACCTCACGGATGTAACCATCTCGGCAACTAAAGCCTTCAGCGCCCTGGAAGCGGCAGATATTACGCTGAAAAACGTAAAGATTATCTCGCCCGATAAAACTGTTTACACCTTAAATAATTCGCGCAATATCAATATTGTTAATGCCGGGTTTGATGGAGCAGCTACCGTGTTCATAGCTGCGGACGGGCCTAAAACTTCGGGGATAACGGTCACAGCAACCAATGTGAGCAAGGTGCAAAACGCTGTTAAGTTAGGGCCAGGTGTACCTAAAAGCGCCGTAATCATCAAGTAGGCGCGGCCTACTTGATCAAATGCGAGAGGCGGATATAAATGCTTATGCCATAAGCTATCAGCATAACGGAATTTAAAACCAGCAACCAGTTGATATCGGGCTTGGTATATTTTTGTACAGTACAGGTGATCAGCAAGGTAATAAAGCCGATCAATAGCAGGATAGGGAATATCAATATCCATTTATTATTGGTCATGATATAAATTTCATGCAATTGCTGGTTCATTGTATTGCCTGTAAAAAACGGAACAAGGGCCAATAACACCAGGAAAAGCAACAACCTCACCATTACTTTGGCTGCAATACGGCTTATTTTCATATCCGGCTATTCTGTAGTTAATAAAGGTTGATTAATTATTTTATGGCTGATCATTTTGCTGCCTGCAAAAAGTAAGATACATCCGCAGATGGCGCAAACAACCATAATGCCCGTCATGGGTAGGGCGGTGCCGTTGTTCAAAAAGCTCACCATGGCCGATGCACATGCGCCAATACCCATTTGCAAGGTGCCCATTAAAGCCGATGCACTGCCGGCCTGTTTGGCAAAAGGCGCGAGTGATAAGGCCGAGGCATTGGGCGATATAAAGCCCTGGCAGCATAAAAACAAAAATATCAGCACAATCATCCCGGCCTCGCTAATCCAGCCGTTTAGTGTAGCGGTAAACAGCGTAATGCCAACTAAGCTCTGGATAAAAAGGGCAACCTTAATTACCTGTTCGCTTTTAAAGCTCCGCAGCAAAACGCTGTTTACCTGGCTGGAGCCGATAAGCCCGGCGGCAATAAAGGCAAATATCCAGCCGTACTGTTTCTGGCTCACGTGGTAATAATTAATAAAAACATCAGATGAGCCCGACAAATAAGCATACTGGCTTGCCGATGCCACGCCGCCCGTAATGGCGTAAGTATAAAAATAAGGGTGCTTAAATACACTGTGAAAATTATTAACGATGGCTTTGGGTTTGAGCGAGAGTTGCTGATCTGCCTCGCGGCCCTGGGGAAGCCAAAACACGCATCCTGCCAATATCAGCACCGCTATGGAGGTAAGGATGATAAATACCGCATGCCAGCCAAAGGCCGCGCTAACATAGCCGCCCACCGTTGGGGCTACCATGGGCGAAACCGCTATCACCAGTAGCAACAACGAAAATACCTTCGCTATATCGCCTACCGGGAAAAGGTCCCTTACCAGGGCCCGCGCGGCAACCATTCCAGCGCAGCTGCCCAGGGCCTGTAGCAGCCTCATCGCGATCAATATATTGGCCGATTTGGTAACAGCGCAACCTAACGATGCCAGCACGTATACCAGTAAGCCAATGTACAAGGGTTTTTTACGGCCAAAGCGATCAAGCAGGGGGCCGTATATCAGCTGCCCTATGGATATGCCTATAAAATAGCTGGTTAGCGATAGTTGAATATGGGCTACCGATGTATGCAGGTCGCGGGCAATGGCCGGGAACGCGGGCAGGTACATATCGATAGAGAAGGGGCTTAACGCGGATAGGGTTCCTAAAATCAGTATGAGTATAATATATCGTTTTCTATCCACAGGTATCAATCTTGCCGCAAAGATAGGAACGTTAAATTTTAGATGTGATTTTAATTCAAAATTACATCTTGCAGATGGATCAGTCAGGGCAAAGGCATTTAAAATTAACAGGAGGCACCTACGGAGCCAAAGCAAGGTTCAAGGCTTTCCTATAAACAGGCGACTCCGCTGGAGTCAAAAACAAACCGTTAAAGAGCTCCGGTAGGAGCTTCCTGTCTATAGGGGACAAAAAAAAGAAGTTTTGGCTCCGTAGGTGCCTCCTTGTCAGGTTTCCCTTTTTGCACCCATCAAGTCAAATGAACTTTTTTAATGCGTTTGCCCTGATGGATCAGTTGGTTAAAAGCGATACACAATTGGCGCTCATTTGCTTTAAACGCCCATCCAACGATTTTATGCCGGCATCGTCGCCAATGGCGTGGTACAGGCTTTTAATGGTGTTGAGCGTTTGATCGTCCGGATCGCAGGCCTGCGCCTTTTCCAGGTACGGCAGGCACTTGGTCACAGCCTTTTTATACTCGGCCATGTTTTGCAAATATGCCGTCTTGTTGGCAGCCGAGGCATTTAACTTTTTGCCGAGCTCGTTGGTGCGTTGCATATACAGGTAGCCAAGCGCCCGTTGCGCGGTGTAATAATTGGGTTCGGCAGCGGCTACGCGTTCGTAATACATAATAGCCTTGGCGGCCTGCTGCTGGGTTTCGTATAAGCGGCCGAGTTTCTGGTAAAAGTTAACTTCCGATTTTGCGGGCAGCTTTTCCTTGCTATTGATGATCTGATCGGCGAGTGTGAAAGCCGTGGCGGTCTGGCCTTGGTACACCGCATTATTAAAATCAACATAGGTATCAAAAACGGTTTGGGCTCTGGCCGCCGAAAAACTCAATAGGAACAAAACAAAAAGCGTTATTTTTAACTTCATAAATGACGATGTTGCGTGACTAATATAGAACAACAGGCGGATATATTTTATAATATCCTTAAAAATATTAAACCCGATGCGAGTTATCAATATGTCGTAAATTATCGCGTAAGCTTAAAAAATTAGATATTTTTGTTTTTTACCAAAACGGACCATGTTAAAGGCATTCTATGCGTTCCTATTATTTTTGACATTGACTATCCAGGTTTTAGCGCAAAGCGCAAAATGGGGCGATCAGCATAATGGTACCTACGCCAACCCTATCCTGCCCGGTGATTTTCACGACCCGGATATCATCCGCGTGGGCGCCGATTATTATTGTATCTCGGGCACCATAAACCTGTCGCCGGGCATGGTCATCTTAACTTCCAAAGATTTAGTGAACTGGAAAATTGCAGGCCATGCCGTTGACAATCTTACGCAGATAAGCGCTCAATATAATTACGATAAGATGCAGGGGGCCAGCCGGGGTATTTGGGCTGGAGCTATCCGCTACCACGATAATAAATTTTACGTTTATTTTACCGACCCCGACTACGGCATCTTTGTAACATCGGCTACCAAAATTTCGGGCCCCTGGAAACCTTTAATACCATTGCTCAATGCGCCCGGCTGGGATGATCCCTGCCCTTTTTGGGACGATAACGGACAGGCCTATCTGGTTGCCACCAATTTTGCCGATGGCTATAAAATTCATCTGTTTAAAATGGATGCAGGTGGAGAGCGTTTGTTACCGGGGATGGATCAGCTCATTCATCAGGGTAAAGGCAGCGAAGCCAATAAGCTCTATAAGATCAAAAATTATTACTATCACTTTTACAGCGAGGTTACCCCAGAGGGACGGATGCCATTTATGGAGCGGTCGGCCAACATCGCGGGGCCATACCTGGAACACCGGCAACTGATCCATAAGGCTGATCATGAACCTAACCAGGGTGGGCTTGTACAGACAGAAAAAGGCGACTGGTATTTTTTAACCCATCACGGCGTTTCGCAATGGGATGGCCGCGAATTAAGTTTGTTGCCAGTTACCTGGGATAAAGACTGGCCCGTTTGGGGCACATCGGGTAAAGATGGAATAGGCAGTATGGTGTGGACGGCAAAAAAGCCCGGTACAGATTTGACTGCCGAGCCCATACAAGCCAGCGACGATTTCGGCGGCAAAACTCTCGCGCCACAATGGGAGTGGTATTATCAACCCAATAACGATAAATGGTCGTTAACGGAGCGGCCCGGTTATTTGCGGCTTTATTCAAGTAAGGCACTTGAGCCCAGGGTAGTTACCAAAATACCCAACATCATCACGCAAAGAACCCTGCGTTTGCAGCATAGCATTGCCAGCGTTAAGTTTGATATGGCCCACATGACGGATGGGCAAATAGCGGCTTTTTGCTTGCTGGGTAAAAGCCCTGTTACCATAGGTGTAATACAATCGGGAAACACCAGGCGCTTATATTTTAATGCCGCAGGCAAAACCACAGACGGGCAGGAGATTGAAATTGCCAACGTATGGTTCCGTGCTACTTGGGATGCCAATGGCCTTGCCCATTTTTTATACAGCACCGATGGCGTTAACTACGATAACTTTGGCGAGCCATTTACCATAACCAATTTTGATAATAATTTAGGTGCCAGGCTGGCCATTTACACCGTTGATGAAAACGCCGGAACAGGTTTTTTAGATGTGGACTGGTTTCATTATAATGTGGAGAATTGATGGCTGGCGAAGCGTTACTAAGGCCCCGGCGTTTGCTTAAGTATGCAAAGGCCCAAAAATCTGCTAATCAAAAGCTCCCCCTTCAGGGGGTTGGGGGGCTTCATCTTATCAACATTGTCAACCTTGATAACTTTACCCTTTCAGCTTTCGGCTTAATCAGTATCTTTGCCCATGCAAGAAAAAATCATCATTCTTGACTTCGGGTCGCAATTCACACAACTCATTGCCCGGAGAGTCAGAGAGCTCAACATTTACTGCGAAATTTATCCGTTTAACCACCTTCCGGAGTTTGATCCTACAGTAAAAGGTATCATCCTTTCGGGCAGCCCGCACTCGGTGCGTCAGGATGAACCGCCACATTTTGATTATCAGCGTTTCCGCGATCAGTATCCCATTTTAGCCGTATGCTATGGGGCACAATACCTGGCCCATTTTCATGGCGGCGAGGTGCAGGCTTCCAGCACCCGCGAGTATGGCCGCGCTAACCTGCAATACATTCAGCCCGGCAACCCCCTGTTTAAGGATGTGCCTTCCAATTCACAAGTATGGATGTCGCACGCGGATACCATCGTGAGCCTGGCCGACGATTTTGAAGTGATAGCCAGTACCGATACCGTGCGTGTTGCTGCTTACCAGGTTAAAAACTCAAAAACTTACGGTATCCAGTTTCACCCCGAGGTTACCCATAGTATTGATGGCAAGCAATTGCTCCAAAACTTTTTAGTGGATATCTGCGGATGCGTACAGGAATGGACACCCGACTCGTTTGTTGAAACTACCATAGCCGCCTTAAAAGAAAAATTGGGCGATGATAAGGTTGTATTAGGCTTATCAGGCGGCGTTGATTCTTCCGTCGCTGCGGTACTGTTGCACCATGCCATCGGTAAAAACCTGCATTGTATCTTTGTGGACAACGGCTTGCTGCGCAAGGACGAATTTCAATCCGTACTGGATTCGTACCAGCACATGGGCCTTAACGTAAAAGGTGTTGACGCCAAGCAGCGTTTTTATGACGCCTTGAACGGATTATCAGATCCTGAGTTAAAACGCAAAGCCATTGGCCGTGTGTTTATTGAGGTGTTTGACGATGAAGCCCACCGCATTGAGGATGTAAAATGGTTAGGCCAGGGTACCATTTACCCGGATATCATCGAGTCGGTATCGGTAAAAGGGCCGTCGGCTACTATTAAATCGCATCATAATGTAGGCGGACTGCCCGATTTTATGAAATTAAAGGTGGTGGAACCCTTAAATACTTTGTTTAAAGACGAAGTGCGTAAAGTGGGCCGCACCTTAAAAATAGACGAAAATATACTCGGAAGGCACCCTTTCCCCGGTCCGGGATTAGCCATCAGGATTTTAGGCGAGGTTACGCCAGAAAAGGTACAGATTTTGCAGGAAGCTGATGCCATCTACATTAATAATTTAAAATCAGCCGGTTTGTATAATAAAGTATGGCAGGCCGGTACCATTTTTCTGCCGGTACAATCGGTAGGGGTAATGGGCGATGAGCGTACCTACGAAAACGTGGTATGTTTAAGGGCTGTTGAATCATTAGACGGCATGACTGCCGACTGGTGCCATTTACCTTATGATGTGCTGGCGAAAATATCAAACGAGATCATCAACAATGTTAAAGGAATTAACCGCGTAGTTTATGATATCAGTTCGAAGCCACCGGCTACAATCGAGTGGGAATAAATGGATCGTATTTGCTTTGGCAGGTTTTATTTTAGGTGCATGTTCACCTAAAATAAGGCCTACCGAAAGGCCCGTGCCAAAAACGCCGGAAGCTAAAGTCCCGCCCGCTGTTAAGGTTATACCTAAAGCGGTGCCGGTGCATACGCCGGTTGTATCGCTCATATTGCCGTTTGAACTGGATAAGATCGATTTTACCTCAACCGCAAATCGCAATAATTTAAGTAAGGCCGACCTGGCGGTAGATTATTACCAGGGTTTTAAGCTCGCGCTCGATTCGTTAGCCGCCAAGGGTGCTAACTTTAAGTTGCAGGTTTACGATTCAAATGGCGACGGCTCGCAAGGGCATAGCCTGGCCGGCAACCCTAAGGTACGTAACAGCGATATTATTGTTGGCCCGGTGTTTCCCGAAGGGATGAAGGCTTTTATGGCCTCTTTATCCGGCATTAACAAGCCTATCATATCGCCGCTTTCGCCGGCGTCTCCGCTTGAGTTTAAAAATAGTAACCTGGTTACCATAATCCCTCCACTGGAATATCATGCCTGGCGTGTGGCCCAATATATTAAACAGGAAATGGACCCTGTTAAGGTATTTGTTTTACGATCCGGCTTCAGCGACGAGAATAAATATCTTATTCCTTTCCGCAAGGCTATTGATAGTTTAAGCAAAAAACGCATCCGGGTAATTTATTTAACGGTAAGCAAAGGCAACCTGGATGCCTTGTTGCCGCAGCTCTCTACCACTTCCGAAAATATTTTTGTTGTTCCGGCTACCGATCAGGCTTTTTTAACAGTAACGCTCGCCGCGCTCGATAAACTCAATCAAACTTACCCGGTTACCTTATTTGGCCATCCTAACTGGCTGAAGGCTTCGTATTTGCAGGCCAGCTTATTGCAAAGGTTAAAAACGCACATCACCTCCTCGGATAGGGTTGATTACCGGGCTGTTGAAACCAACAAGTTTATCAAAGCCTATCGTAAGGCCTTTCATTTAGAGCCGGGCGAATACGCCATTAAGGGCTTTGACGAGGGATATTATTTAGGTAGCCTACTCAGTGCAAATAACGATCTGTTTAAACAATTGGATAAATCGGGTTACGAAGGTTTGCATAATCAGTTTACCTTTGTTAAAACCGCTAATGCCGGTTGGGTAAATACGCATGTCAGCATTTATCAATACCAAAACTTCGAGTTAAAACCAATAGAATGAAAGCCTTTAATCAGTTAAAAACTTTTCAGCGTATTTTGGGCGAATACCCGGTTGATACGCCATTGAGTAAGTTTTTGCCGGGCTTTTACCGCCAGAATAAGCAAATGGGCTCGTCGGACAGGCGCATAGCCAGCCGGTTAATTTATAATTATTTCCGCCTGGGGCAGGCTTTGATTAATACCAGCACCGAAGATCGTTTGTTTGTTGCCGAGTTTTTATGCAATACACAGGTTAACTCGTTTTTAACTCATTTTAAGCCCGATTGGGCACTGTGCGTGGGTTTTAGCCTGGACGAGAAGCTGGCCATGGTGAAGATAAGCTATCCTGATTTTAAGCTGGAAGATGTTTTCCCCTGGACGGATCAACTATCGCCATCTATTGATAAGCAGGCATTTTTAAAATCTTTTTTTTACCAGCCTGATCTCTATATCCGCATTTTAAAGGGCTTTGAAGGACAGGTGAAAGCTACCCTAACCAAAGCCGATATTGTTTTTAAGGAAGAAGGCAACCAATGTTTGGCCTTGCCTAACGGTACACGGTTAGATACCTTGTTTCCTAATCAGCATTGGTTTGAGATTCAGGATTTTTCGTCGCAACAAACTGCTCAGTTTTTTAAACCCAATAAGTGGGAACACTGGTGGGATGCCTGCGCGGCTTCGGGCGGAAAATCTCTTTTACTGCACGAACTGCAGCCCGATTTAAAGCTGGTGGTTTCGGATATCAGGGAATCTATCCTGGCCAACCTGGATGAACGTTTTCAACAAGCCGGTTTGCGCAAATACCAGAAAAAGTTAGTCGACCTCACCAAAAACGTCGATCCCGAACTGCACGACTACGAGTTTGACGGCATTATTTTAGATGCGCCATGCAGCGGATCGGGCACCTGGAGCCGTACACCCGAAATGATAGCGCAGTTTCAGGATTTTAAGATCCAGTCGTTTAAAAACCTGCAGCAAAGTATTGTGCGTAACGTGGTGAAATACCTCAAACCCGGCAAGCCCCTCATCTACATCACCTGCTCCGCTTTTAAAGCCGAGAACGAAGATATGGTTGATTTTTTAAGCTCCGAATTTGGTTTTAAAATAGAAGAGCAGCAAATATTAAAAGGCTATGGCCGCAAAGCGGATACTATGTTTGTAGCCCGGCTTTGCCCCCCAACCCCCTGAAGGGGGAGTGATTTTGTAGTTTGGAATTATCGGCTCCAATGGCGGTGGTATTATTGAAATTTCCCTTTCTCAAATTTTTTCATCTCGACAGTAGGGAGAGATCTTCTGCGTGCGCCAGATGATCTGTAACGATTTCAGCGGAGTGCCTGGCGATGAGAGTTTTGACAACTTTTAAAAAGTTGTCAAAACTGGTTGGAGAAGGATGTATGTGGCGCATACTGATCGCTCGTAAAAATCCCCGCCTAAACTAAAGGTGCGTATTACTCCTGAATAACTTAATTGCGATAGCCAATAAGATGATCCCGAAAGCTTTGCGTAAAATTTCCAGCCCGGTTTTACCTAATATCTTTTCAATACGGTAGGTGTTTTTGAGTACTAAGTAAACAAACAACGTGTTCAGCATAATGCCTACAATGATGTTCTGTGTTTGGTATTGCGATTTTAGTGAGAGCAGGGTGGTCATGGTGCCGGCTCCGGCAATCAGCGGGAAAGCAAGGGGGACGATGGATACCGATGTGGTTACGGTGGTATCTTCATCTTCTTTAAAAAACTTATGCCCCAGTATCATTTCGAGCGCGATAAAAAAGATCACCAACGATCCCGCGATGGCGAACGACGGAATATCGATACCGATAATGCCCAGTAATTCTTTGCCAACAAACAAAAAAACGATCATCAGGAACAATACCGCTATCGATGCTTTTTCGGCAGCTATATAACCTGCTTTGCGTTGCAGCTCAATAATAACAGGTACCGTGCCTACGATATCGATAATGGCGAAAAGGATTAACGTAACAGAAAGTATTTCCCGGGGTTCGAAAATGAAATATTCACTCATCAGCTTGTTGCTTGGATTGAAGTAAAGTTAAAATAAATAGGGCACAAAAAAAATCCCGGAAGTTAAGTCCGGGATTTTAAATGATGCTTATTCGATAAATTTCGGATTTGGTGGATCGCTCGGAAGCTCTGTTACTCCACGCCTCACATGCGAGTTTTTAATACTGTACCCAAAGTACACTATAAAACCTAACAATAGCCAACCTATTAAACGCAACCAGTTCTCTAAGCCTTCGCTGGCAATCATGCCTAAGCAAATGAGTGCGCCTAAAGGGCAAACAATATAATAAAAAGGCGTTTTGAATGGGCGGGTAATATTAGGGTCGGTTCTTCTTAAAATAAATATGCCTAAACACACCAACACAAAAGCGAATAGTGTACCTATGCTTACCATATCGCCAACTACGCTATCAGGTATAAACCCGGCAAATAAGGATACGAATACAAAAAACAACCATTGCGATTTATAAGGCGTACGGTATTTAGGGTGCAATTTAGAAAATACGGGGGGAATCAAACCGTCTGTACTCATGGTATAGAATACACGTGTTTGGCCTAAAAGCATTACTAAAATAACAGATGAAAAACCAGCCAAAATAGCTACGGTTACCAATTTAGCCAACCAGCCATAACCAGGCATAAAGTTTTTGATGGCATAAGTAACAGATGCTTCTTTACCTTGCACTAAAAAGTCTCTGAAAGGAGCCAGGCCGGTTAACACGTGCGAGAATAAGATGTATAAGGCGGTACAGATCACCAATGATATTAATATACCTTTAGGCATGTCTTTCTGCGGATTTTTGGCTTCTTGTGCTGCGGTTGATACGGCATCAAAACCTATAAAAGCAAAAAATACCACGCTCGCCCCTCGTAAAACCCCGAGCCAGCCATGGTTAAATGTATCGGCATAATTAACCGTTCCAGAGTTGGTTACTACGGTACCGGCGTTTTCGGGTATCATATAAGGGGTGTGGTTTGCAGGATTGATAAAGCTCCATCCGCAACCGATAATCATTAATACGATGGCAACTTTTATAATTACGATAACGTTGTTAACCGCTGCTGATTCTGCCGTTCCGCGGATAAGCAATAAGGTTAACATCAATATAATAAAAATGGCCGGTAGGTTGATGATGCCATGCGCGCCCAGTTCGCCAGCATACATCCCGGTTGTTGTTTTTGATATTTCAAAAGGGGAGTGTGTGAGCGCGAAAGGTATATGTACCCCAAAAAACGTCTCTAAAAATTCGTTAAAATATTGCGCCCATCCAATCGCTACTGTAGCTGCTCCTAAGGCATATTCCAATACTAAATCCCAGCCAATAATCCAGGCTATTAATTCGCCCATGGTAGCGTAGGAATAAGTATAAGCTGATCCGGCAATGGGGATCATACTGGCAAATTCGGCATAGCATAAACCTGCAAGCGCGCAACCTGATGCGGCTATAATAAATGATATGGTAACTGCGGGCCCCGCGTGTTCGCCAGCGGCAGCGGCTGTACGTACAAATATACCGGCCCCTATAATAGCTCCGATACCCAAAGCAATGAGCGATCCAAGCCCCAGGGTTCGTTTTAATGTTTTCTCGCCCTCTACTGCGGCAGCGAGCAATTGTTGAATAGGTTTCTTAATAAATAATTTCATCAGTCAGATTGGGGTTGTCAAATTATGCTCAAACATACTCAATTCCGGTGAAAAAAAACGAAGAGTTACTGGTGGATAATTCGTTTTTATCAACAAAACAGGTTGTTTATTGATGTTTTTCTAATTTATACAGAATATTTGCCGCTAAAGGCGCTTTGATTTCCCTTTTAATGGGATTTTGCGTAGTTGAAACAGGTATTGTATGGGTTTTATTTAAATGGGGAGCTATTACCAGCGATACAATAGACATTAATTTGATCAAAATGTTCATCGAAGGGCCCGAAGTATCTTTAAAAGGATCGCCTACGGTATCGCCTGTAACCGATGCCTTGTGCGGCTCGGATTTTTTATAATACATCTCACCGTTAATTTCAACCCCTTTTTCGAATGATTTTTTGGCATTATCCCATGCGCCGCCCGCGTTACTTTGAAAAATGCCCATCAACACGCCCGATACGGTAACACCGGCCAGCATACCGCCTAAAACTTCGGGCCCGAATATGAAGCCGATAATTATAGGAGTAATCAGGGCGATCAGTCCCGGGGCCATCATTTCGCGAAGGGAGGCCTTGGTTGAAATGGCCACGCATTTTTCGTATTCGGGTTTGGCTTTATATTCCATAATGCCGGGTATCTCATGAAATTGCCGCCTTACTTCCTCAACCATAGCCATGGCCGCCCGGCCCACCGCCGATATAGCCAGGGCCGAAAAGATAAAGGGGATCATGCCGCCTACAAACAAACCGGCTAAAACATCGGCCTTATAAATGTCGATATGATCGATACCGGCCACGCCTACAAAGGCCGCGAATAAAGCCAGGGATGTTAACGCTGCCGATGCAATGGCGAAGCCCTTGCCCGTAGCTGCGGTGGTATTGCCAACGGCATCCAGGTTATCGGTACGTTCGCGCACTTCGGGTGGTAAGCCGCTCATCTCGGCAATGCCGCCTGCGTTATCCGCTATCGGCCCAAAGGCATCTATCGCTAACTGCATGGCGGTAGTAGCCATCATCCCGGCAGCGGCAATGGCTACGCCGTATAAACCGGCAAAATGGAACGAGCCGTAAATACCGGCCGCCAATACCAAAATTGGCAATACGGTTGATTCCATCCCCACGGCCAGACCCGCTATAATATTAGTGGCATGCCCGGTTGATGATTGCCTTACAATACCCAGAACAGGCCTTTTACCCATAGCTGTATAGTACTCGGTGATGATGGACATTAAGGTGCCCACAACCAGGCCTACCACAATGGCCAGGTAAACATCGCTCTTGGTAAAATCAACACCGCGGATGTTCATGTTTTCGGGCATCAGCCAGCGCACGGCAAAAAACGCCGCGATGGCGGTTAACAGGATAGAGATCCAGTTGCCCATATTGAGGGCTTTTTGTACGCTATCGGTTTCGTTTTTTATTTTGACGAAGGAGGCGCCCACGATAGAAAATATTAAACCCAGGCCCGCTATCAGCATAGGCAGCAGGATAGGGGCTATGCCGCCAAAGTTATCGTGCGATACAATTTCGCGCCCCAGTACCATGGTAGCCAAAATGGTAGCCACGTACGAGCCGAACAGGTCGGCACCCATACCGGCTACGTCGCCCACGTTATCGCCAACATTATCGGCAATGGTAGCCGGGTTGCGTACATCATCTTCAGGGATGCCTGCCTCTACTTTGCCCACCAGATCGGCACCCACATCGGCCGCTTTGGTATAGATACCGCCGCCTACCCGGGCAAATAGCGCGATAGATTCGGCTCCTAAAGAAAATCCGGCCAGTATATCCAGCGCCTTTTGCATTTCTACGCCGTTTACGCTGCCATGTACATTAACAACATATACTTGATATAAAATAATAAATAAAGAGCCTAAGCCTAAAATAGCTATCCCCGCTACGCCTAAGCCCATTACAGTGCCGCCTGTAAATGATACCTGTAAGGCCTTAGCCAAACTTGTTTTGGCGGCCTGGGTGGTACGCACGTTGGCCTTGGTGGCTATCCGCATGCCCAGGTATCCCGCGAAGGCGGATAAAAAAGCACCTACAATAAATGATATGGCAATAGTCCAGCTTGACGTTTGCACCGTGGTGCCCGAGTAGGCCAGCAATATTACAGCAATAACAACAAAATAGCTGAGCACTTTCCACTCCGCACGCAAAAAGGCCATGGCGCCATCAGCAATATAACCCGAAAGTTCGGTCATGGCGCCATCGCCGGGGTCTTGTTTGGTGACCCACGCAGATTTGATCAGCATCACGGCTATGCCCACCACGCCGAATACCGGAATTAAATAAATTAAGTAATTGTTTAAAAAATCCATACACGTATTGTTAGTAATAATTGGTTTATAATTAGAGAGAAAGTAAATTTAAGCAGAACAGGCAAATTACCAAATTTAATTTCCGGGCAATAAAATATGACGAAGGTTATATTTTTATAGAGCAGTTTGCCCTTATTTTAAATACCGATAAAATGTGGTTTAGCTAAGCAGTTTAACGCCGGGTTGCAGAGTTGGTGGCGCGAGGAAACACACCTTGCAGCCGGAAGCTAAAATCCGCACCCTATCAAGAAGGAATTGGGATAAAACGCTCATTATCAATGTAGTATATTAATACGCAATCAAGAACATCGAAACTTGGTTCAAGTTCCCGGCGCTTAGCTTAACGGAATGGGTTGATATGTTGATATTTTAAATAGCCGGCGTGCTGGGGAATATAGATGTGGTATCAGAAACCAGATCCAGTTAATGGTGAGCTAACAGAGATGTACAGGTGGCAGCTATAACAATGGGCAAAAGTTGGTTGTAAAAAAACTTTTACCTCAGGCTAAGCAAATATGTTTGCGCAGCCCCAGGTACTAAATTATAATTTAATGGAAAGTTCTAAATGTCCGCCTAACCCGGTTTCAACGATTTTTTTTAGGGTTGAAAAACGTACCTCCTTTATATTATTTTCTATCTTAGAGATATAAGACTTGGTAGTACCAACTTTTTCTGCCAGTTCCTCCTGGGTTAATCCTTTTTCAAGCCGGGCCTCGTGTATCATAGCGCCGATCTTGAAGTTTTCGTAACCTGCATCAAGCTTGTCTCGTCTTGCTGTGCCGGGCTTCCCATAGTTTTTATCCTTAAATTCTTCCAACGTTATCACGTTACTTTTCTTCGTTTCCATATTCCTCTTTTATTTTAAGCGCTCTTTCAATTTCCTGCTTCGGTGTTTTTTGGGCTTTCTTTTGAAACCCGTTTGCTAAAACCACTAACTGGCCCTGGTCAAAAAAGCAAAATATACGAAATATATCGCTGCCCTGCTGCACCCTGATTTCATACAGGCCTTCTGTATTTTCCAGGTGTTTAAGATAGGTTTCAGGTATTTTTTGCTGGGCTTCTATTAGGTTTAAAGTCCAGATTATCTTATCCTGCACCTTTTCCCGTTGCTTTACAAAGAACTCCTGGAAGTAGTTTTTATAAAAAAGGATCGTCCGGTATTTTTGCTCCTTATTCACGAAACAAAGATACGGAATGTTGCCCTATAGTGAAATAAATTTTATAGGCGGTTGTGCGTTAGTAGCCTAAAAAAAATAGCCTATTTGTTTGTAAAGCGGAAGCAAAGCTCAGTCGCCGCGTGAAGAAGCCCCATCCGGTAGCCAGGTAGGTAGGGCTTAAAAAAAGAAAGAAAGTCTCCCCAACCGGGGGAGATTATGCACTTTGGTTTGCTTTTGGGTGTGCATGAGCGCTACTCGGTTTATAGGGGGATCAAGAATGCCCGATCCTTCCGACTACAGCCCAACACCCGGCCCTTTGTGCACATCCCCTATCTGCGCATGGTAATCTACCAGTTCCAAACTTCAACTCTATTTTTTTCCGGGGAAGCCGGGACGGTTACTTATAATGATACTTGGTGACGGTTCGCGTTAGTTGCATTAAGGCTAAGCCAATTGTTTAGTTGCTAACAGGTTAACGATCTTGCTATGTAAGGTTAACGGCTCAAAGGGTTTACTGATAAAATCGTTTGCGCCTGCATTTTGGGCCTCTTTTATTTCAGATTCAATAACCGACGCCGAAAATGCGATAATGGGCGTATCTCTTTTTGAAGCCGGCATCTCGGTACGTATTTTACGTGTGGCTTCGTAACCATCCATTACCGGCATGTGGGTATCCATCAGGATTAAGTGATAGTGGTTGCTTGCTAAATTTTCGAGCGCTGCCAAACCGTTTACTGCAGTATCAACATGGATATCCCATTCGTTTAAAATGCGGGTGGTAATAAATTGGTTGATGGGATTATCCTCAACCAACAGAATTTTAATGCCACTTAATTTGGAAAGCGTAGGTTTGGTGTTTACAACGGACGCATCTGTTTTTTCGGAATTTGTTAAAGTGTACCAGTTGGTAAAAGTAAAAGTAGTTCCCTGGCCCGGAGTGCTTAATACGGTTAATTCGCCTCCTTTTAACTCACTTATTCTTTTTACAATGGAAAGGCCGAGCCCTGTGCCGCCAAATTTTTCCCATGTTTTAACTTCGGCCTGTTCAAAACGGTTAAATAGTTTGCTGATACCCGATTGCGAAATGCCGATGCCCGTATCTGTTATTATAAACTGCAGCAATACCCTGTTGGGCTCTTTTTGGATAGCTTTGAGCGTAACCTCAACACCCCCTTCAGTTGTAAATTTGATGGCGTTGTTAATGATATTGAGCAAAATCTGATTGAGCCGTAAAGAGTCGGCTAATATAGCGGACGGTAAATCCGTATCAAAATGGCAGCTAAGTGCTAAACCCTTTTCTTTTGCTATGGGACTGCTTAAGTTGCAAATGGTTTGCACTAAATTGATAATGTTTGTTTCCGCCCGGTTGATGGTGATTTTGCCTGCATCAATTTTAGCACTTTCCAGGATATCATTAACCAGGGTCAGCAGCGATTGGGATGAGTATTCCATGAGCTTAATCAGCTCCTGTTGATCTGCATTAAGGGGCGACTGTTTAAGCAGATGGTTTAAGCCGATAATAGAGGTTAAAGGCGTCCTGATTTCATGACTCATGTTAGCCAGAAAAATTTCTTTTGCCTCCCGGATTTTTTGGGTTTGCTCCACGGCTTCGGATAACTCCTGCCTGGATTTTTCCAATTCGATATTCTGTCTTTTAATTTGTCGTTGATAGTTAACCAGGTTAATGAGCGAATTAACCTTGGCGATGGTGATATGCAAGTCGAGCGGCTTAAATAAATAATCAACAGCGCCCATGTTCAGCCCCTCAACCACGTCGCTTGAGTGCATAGAAAGGCCTGTTATCATAATCACCATGGTATGCTTTGTAAGCGGATTTTTTTTGACGAGTTCCAACAGCTCATAGCCGCTTATCTCCGGCATTTTTACATCAAAAAGGGCAATTGAAATATCATGTTCGTTGCATATTTGCACAGCCCGATGTGGAGATGTAGTAGTAAAAATGTAAAGGCCGTCCCTTTCTAACAAAGATTTTAAAGAGAGTAGGATATCTGCATTGTCATCGGCTATTAAGATATTGATATCTTCGTTGTGGTTAGGGGTCATATGGAGCGCTTAAATTAATTAAGAGTTTAACAAGGTGGGGTATTGAATGTTCTCGGCTCACTAAAATAAGTAAGGGCGGCTATCGCCGGTTGGTTATTGCCCTTTGCTCTTTGCAGCCGCGAGGCTCTCAAGTAACTCAAAAAAAACGAAATTTAACTTCGTGGCCCATATTCAAAGCGATTTACCGGGCGCCGCCGCTGCTTGCTGCGCAATCCTGTTTAAAACATAATTTGCTGCGTCCATTCGCTATAAATCAACTTTTTTAAATAGATTAGTACCTTAAACCCGCTATATATGATAGAAAACCAGGCCCAACCACAAGAATTAAAACGCGAACTCGGCTTGCTGGACGGTACTATGCTTGTGGTAGGATCGATGATAGGCTCCGGTATTTTTATTGTGAGCGCCGATATTACCCGTAATGTGGGTTCGGCGGGCTGGCTGATTGTGGTTTGGCTGATCACCGGGTTTATGACGCTGACTGCCGCCGTAAGCTATGGTGAGTTAAGCGCCATGTTCCCTAAAGCTGGTGGGCAGTATGTATATTTAAAAGAGGCCTATAATAAGCTGATTGCATTTTTGTACGGCTGGAGTTTTTTTGCTGTGATACAAACGGGGACTATTGCGGCGGTAGGCGTGGCATTCTCCAAATTTGCGGCGTATATTTTTCCGCAATTAAGCGAGGATCTGGTGTTGTTTTCGATAGGCTCATTCAAAATCTCGCACGCGCAGGGTGTTTCAATTATTGTTATTGTGCTGCTCACTTTCATTAATACGCGCGGCGTTAAAAGCGGCAAGCTTATTCAAACCACCTTTACCTTAACAAAACTGCTCAGTTTGTTCGGGCTCATTATTTTTGGTTTTGTAGCCCTTAAGGGCGATGTATGGCATGCCAACTGGAGCAATGCCTGGCATATCCACCAGTTAAATAAGGATGGCAGCGTAATGGATCATACGGTAGCCGCCGCTTTGGGTGCCATAGCCGCCTCGATGGTAGGCTCTATATTTAGCAGTGATGCCTGGAACAACGTTACCTTTATAGCTGGCGAAATGCGTAACCCCAAGCGCAACATTGGCCTCAGCTTGTTTTTGGGTACCTTAACCGTAACGCTTATTTATGTATTGGCCGATGTGGTATATACCGGCGTATTGCCGCTGCACGAGATTGCCACCGCCGAAAAAGACCGGGTTGCCGTAGCCGCTTCGCAGGTAATTTTCGGCAGCGCGGGCACTGTTATTATTGCCGTGATGATCATGATCTCTACCTTCGGTTGCAATAACGGCTTAATTATGGCCGGTGCCAGGGTGTATTATACCATGGCCAAGGATGGTTTGTTTTTTAAACGTACAGGTACTTTGAATAAATTTGCCGTGCCCGAATTTGGTTTGTGGATACAATGTGCGGTGGCATCTATACTTTGCCTGAGTGGTAGATATGGCGATCTGTTGGATATGATATCGTTTGTAGTAGTTATATTTTACGTACTCACTATTGCGGGCATTTATATTTTGAGAATTAAGCGCCCTGATGCTGAGCGCCCCTATAAAGCATTTGGCTACCCTGTATTGCCTGCCATTTATATTTTAATGGGCTTAGCTTTTTGTACCTTGCTGATTATTTATAAACCGCAGTTTACCTGGCCTGGGCTTATCATTGTTTTAATTGGGATCCCCATTTATTACATATCGAAACATTATATTAAGGATGAAGAGATTATTAATATTTAGTTTTTGCCTTGCGGGCGGGTTTTCATTCGCCCAGGTACTGCCCCAAAAGCTTCAGGCGGCATTTAACCGCTTACAGCAGGATAGCCAGAGCCGCTATGCATCGGTATCGTTAACCGTACTGGATGCCAAAACCGGCGAACAGATCTTCGCTGTAAATCCCAATATGGGTTTAGCCCCCGCCTCAACTTTAAAAACGGTTACTTCAATTACCGCCTTTAATTTATTGGGGAAGGATTTTCAATACACTACCACCCTGCAATACAGCGGGCAGATTGACCCTTACGGCACCCTGAACGGCGACCTGCTGATTAAAGGCAGCGGCGATCCAACCCTGGGGAGCATGCGTTACGCGGCGGCTAAAGAGGGCAATATCCTGAGCTTGTGGGTAACGGCCATCCGCAAAGCGGGAATTAAAAAAATAAACGGGCGCGTTATTGGCGACGATTCGGCTTTTGGCAGCCAGTCCATACCGGATGGCTGGATCTGGCAGGATGTAGGCAATTATTACGGCGCGGGTACGTCGGGGCTTTGCTGGCGCGAAAACCAGTTTGATGTTAAACTAAAAACGGGCAAAGTTGGCACCGCCGTAGGCGTTGTAAAAGAACAGCCTGCCGTACCTTATCTTGATTTTAAAAGCGAGCTAATGAACGGTGAAGCCGGAACGGGCGATAAATCTTATGCCTATTTACCGGTGTTGAACAACGTGGTATACCTGCGTGGTACTTACGCTATCGATCAGAGTAAGAAAAGCATCTCGGTAGCCTATCCTGATCCGGCTTATGATGTAGCCTTCCGTTTGCTGGATACATTAAAAAGCTTAGGTGTTGATGTTGTAATGGGGGCAGAATCGGCCCGGTCGGTCGCGGCAAAAAAACAGGCCTTGCCTGCCGGCGGCGTGGTGCTGGTTAATTACACCTCGCCGCGTTTAAGCCAGATTATTTATTGGCTCAATCAGCGCAGTATCAACCTGTATGCCGAGCAATTGTTAAAAACATTGGCCTACCAGTCGGGCAAGCCGGTATCAACGGCAAACGGCGTAGCGGTAGTGCAGGCGTTTTGGAAACAGCGTGGCATCGACGTTAACTCCTTAAATATAGCAGATGGCAGCGGCCTTTCGCCCGGCGACAGGATAACCACACAAACCCTGGCCCGTATTTTACAATCTGCCAAAAAAGAAGCCTGGTTCCCTGATTTTTACGAAAGCCTGCCCGTTTACAACAACATGAAAATGAAGAGCGGCAGCATTAACAATGTATTAACCTACTCAGGTTACCAAACTACCAAAGGCGGTCGCGAGGTCTGTTTTTCCATCATGGTGAATAATTATAACGGCACCACATCGGGCATTAAGCAAAAAATGTTTCAGGTTTTGGATGAGTTGAAGTGAGAGAAGAGGTTTGGGAGGGGTTAAAAAAAGCGGCGGCCTTGTGCTATTCTCTCCCTTGGGAAGCATAGCCGTCAACTTTAGAAAAAAAAGGGATAAAATTTTTTTAGAGCAAGAATCGGAACTGCAAAATTGCAGTCATTATTCGAGCGAATGAGTTCGGAACTATTTGAACCAACGGTGTTAGATGGCCTGGCCCGTAAAACAGAGGCTATACAACGCAAACGAAAAGTGGGAGGCAAGGAACTATTGGATATGGCGTTATTTGATGGAGATCAATCGTTTAACGGCATGAGTATGCAGTTAATGCGGAGGGATGGGCTTGATATTTCGAAGCAGGCATTGCATCAAAGACATCACAGCAATATGACAAAGTTTGTACAAGCCGTTTTTGAGCAATTAATAGCAGTTGAGTTACCGCAAGAGCAAACACAGGGCTTGGAGATCCGTATCAAAGATTCTACCCGTTTCGCGTTGCCGGAAGTTATTGCAGAGACATTCCCCGGAACAAAAGGAAGTGGGATGAAAGCGGGAGCATCTGTACAATTTGAATTTGAAATCAAAAGTGGTAAAAGCGATATCAAAGTAACTCCGGCCAACGCAAATGACCAGGGTGAGAGTCATCTGGACAAGGCATCAATTCAGCCGGGGGTATTATATATGAGAGATCTGGGTTACACTCACTTGAGTTATATGAACAATATTAACAAAGTCAAAGCTTTCTTTATTAATAAATTATGTCCGAAAACAACGATTTATCTATTAAAGGACGACCAATACCAAAAGTTAGAGTTGTCGAAACTACAAGGCATAACCGGCGTATTTGATCAACAGGTATATATCGGAGCTGATAAGATGCCGGTAAGGATAATAATAGAACCGGTAAGTGAAGAGCTCAAGGCAAGGCGGATAGCCAATACTGAAAAGTACAATAAAAAGAAAGGCAGTACCACCAGTAAGGGATTCAAAGAGCGGGCAGGGTTTAACTTTATTGTTACCAACCTGGTGAGCGAAAAATATAGCGCTGAATTGATCCAAAAGTTATATCACCTGCGATGGCAGATAGAATTGGTTTTTAAAGCATGGAAGTCGTTTTTAAAGATACACACGTTCCCCAAAGGAAGTTCGGATCGTATAACCAGTATATTATACAGTAAGTTGATCTGGGCAGTTTTGAGTTGGAAAATATGCATGGCTATCGGTAAGATAGGTCAAATTAGTGTTTTAAAGGTGCATCGACTAATCGCTTCTACGAAAGAAGAATTGCGAGCGCAGCTTTTAGGGATATGCTCAAAGTGGTTAGCTCTGTTGGAGAAATTAAACTTAAAGCACCTTTCAAAAGAGCACAGAAAACATAGGTTAAAAATAGAAGAAATTGTAATAAGTATTTGATTATTAGATATTTAAATACTATATTTAGATAGTTAAACAAAAATAAGAAAGGCGGGGCCATCTAAACCTCCCCGCCTTAAAAAACGAAAAATATGAGAGTAAAAATACATAGGTTTGCCCATGCGGGCAAACCGCGCCTAAAAATTAAATTACTGAAAATCAACAATATATAAGTACAGCTACTTAAATTGACGGCTATGCCTTGGGAAGGTGTAGGAAGGGATTTGTACGCCTTTTACGCGCGGTAAGTATACAGCTATCGGATGCGCTTTGTCAATACGCTTATTTTGCAATAAGAAAGGTTCCCCTAATAAACCAGCTTGCAAATGCGTAGGGGTAAAAAAAGCGGCGGCCTTGTGCGATTCCTTCCCTTGGGGAAGGTGTAGGAAGGGGTTTTTACGCCTGGCTTTTTTTCGGGTGGTTGGATCGGTTTCTTGTAATGACGAGCTGTTAAGTTATTGATTATCAATATGATTTACCTCTCCATTTTGTCATCCCGACGCGAGGAGGGATCTCCTAAAAGCGGTAAGTATGCATCATATTAGCTGCACTGATTAGCAATGTGCAATATTTGCTCCAATAATCAGTATTCTTAATTTAGAACATCGTCCCGCTCAGTCGCCGCGGAAGAGCTTGTTACGTTATTCACTTGTGTTTGTTTTTGGTGTGAATGATTGCTGCGCAGTTTTGTCTTGATACAAAAAGTAACCAAAACTAAGCGGCAGCGACCTCATGAATACCTTGAAAAACAAACAATAAAGAATAAACCGACCGGAGGGAGCTCATGAACACCTAAAAAAACAAACACAGGTGAATAAAATCAAGACTGCCCGATCCTTCCACCCGCAAGGCCAGCTCCCGGCCCGGCGTGCAGTCATGCTTTTGCGCGCCTTTCCTATCTGCGTTGGCAATTTATAAGGTTCAAACCTCATCCCTGTTTTTTCCGGCTGGGCCGGATATGTTACTTATATATCTTAAACTTTTCTACCTCCATACCAACTATTTAAAGTCAGCGTTAAAAAAGTGGTTATCCACACTTGTGAAATACTAATGTTAATTACACTTTTGCATAAAGCGTAATTTAGCAAATTATTGTTATCAGTCTACTTATGGTCAAAGCAAAATACTTTATACCGTTTCTGTTTATCTTATTCATTACCAGGGTTAAGGCGCAGGAAAATCAGTCTTTCGAAATATATCGTACCTTCCATGCCGCGGTAGACCTGTTTGACAAAGGGGCCTACGTAGCTGCTGCCGAACAATTTCGCATGGTTGAAAAATCGAGACTTATGCCTTCCAGTCAACCCGAGTTTGAGTCACAATTATCGCTTCTTAAAGAGAACTGCCAATACTACGAGGCCGTTTGCGCGCTGGAGTTAGGCAACGATGATGCCGAAAATATGCTTTTGAAATTTATTAAGGAGCACCCCGAAAACCCGTTTACCAAGGTAGCCTATTTCCAGATCGGTAAATCATACTATAAACAAGGCAACTATATTTTAGCCATTGTATGGTTTGATAAAGTACAGGCGGGCGAATTGAGCGGAAGCGCCAATACTGAATACAAGTTTCGTAAGGGCTACGCTTATTTTATGACTGGTAATTTTAAAAATGCCCAATTGCTGTTTAGCGAGGTTAAAAACAAAAAATCGCCCTATACAGAAGACGCTATTTATTACTTTGCCTATATAGCCTATCTGAATAAAGACTATAGCATTGCCCTGGTTAATTTTGAGAAGCTTAAAAACTCAAAAAAATACGAATCCAGCTACCCTTATTATATCACAGCAGTTTACTTTTTAGATAAACGTTATGATGATGTGTTGAACTATGCTATTCCGATTATCAAAAGTACGCATCAGCAGTACGAAACTGAATTATTGCGGCTCATTGCTGCATCGTATTTTGCGAAAGCCGATTTTCCTGATGCGATGAAGTATTACACCCGTTTCCAGGATCATGATCTGGGTAAAACGCAAAATAACCAGGATACTTACCAAATAGGGTATGCAAGTTATAAGGTAGCAGATTATCAAAAGGCCATTAAAGAGCTGGAGAAACTGGTAGATCAGACAGATATTTACAGCCAGAGCGGCAGTTATACCCTGGGCGATGTTTTTATCAAGGTTAAAAACAAGCAGAGCGCCCGTAATGCATTTTTTGTTGCATCGAAACTTGATTTTGATCCTCAGCTGAAAGAAGATGCGCTATACGAATATTCAAAGCTGTCGTACGAGCTTGATTTTAATAGCCAGGCTTTAGAATCAACCCGGCTTTACTTAAAAAACTATCCGCGCTCAGCCAAACTGAACGAGGTGAAAACCTTGTTGGCCGAGGAACTCCTTAACTCGCATAATTATAAGGAGGCTATCGAAATATTGGAGCCGCTACCTAATAAAACCGCCAGTGCCAAGGAGGCATACCAGAAAGTAACCTACTACCGCGGCCTTGAGTTTTATAACGAGCGGGCTTTTGAAAATGCCATAGGTGTTTTTCTTCGCTCTCTGCAAAACCCCGTTGACCCTAAGATTACCGTACTTACTACCTATTGGATGGCCGAAGCCATGTACGAGGTTCGTAAATACGGAGAGTCGGTAGAAACCTTCGAGAAGTTTTTGGATATGCCCGAGGCGCAGTCAACACCGGTTTATAATTATGCCAATTACGCACTGGCTTATGCGGCCTTTGGCGATGAGCAGTATAAAAAGGCTGCAACTTATTTTGAGCGCTTTTTAGCGGCTGAGCAATTGGATAAAAATAGCATTAATGATGCGATAACCCGTACTGCTGACAGCTATTTTGTAATGAAAAATTACGGGAAGGCAATGGATTATTACGACCGGATTATTAACGGGCACGAAAAAGGCGAAGACTATGCTTTATTTCAGCGTGGCATGATCCAGGGTTTGCAGGGTGCTTTAGATAGCAAAATCAATACTTTAAACAGTGTATTGAGCCAGTTTCCCAATTCAAATTATGCAGATGATTCGGCTTTTGAGATTGCCTATGCTTATTTTATGAAGGGCAACGGCGATAAGGCTATCTCTGATCTGTTAGCCATGATTGCCAAGTATCCGCGCAGTAGTTATATACCGAGGGCTTTAGTTACCATTGGTTTGGTCAATTATAACGCAGGTAAAGATGATCTGGCTGTCGAATCATTTAAGCAGGTTGTTAAAGATTATCCGTCCACCGATGAGGCTAAGCAGGCTTTAAAGCAAATTGAAAAAATATATACCGATAAGGGCGATGCACAAACCTTTATAACCTACGCGGCTACCACACCGATAGGCAATTATACCACGGCCCAGCAGGAAAGCATTATGTACACCGCCGCCAACAACCTTTATTTAAAAGGCGACTGGCAGGGTACGGTAAATGCGGTGAACGGTTATTTTGACAAATTTCCGAAGCCCATTTATGATAAGCAGTCTAAATTTATCCGCGCACAAAGTTTGGTTAGCCTAAACCGGGGCGACGAGGCCGTTAACGATTATAATTATATCCTGAACGATTGGACGAGTGCTTACACGGAAAAATCGCTGATCAGCATGTCGCGTTTATTTATGGCGCAAAAAAAATACAACGAGGCTGTGGTGTATTTAAAACGACTGGAAACCAACTCCGAATATAAGGCCGATTATAATTTTGCGGTTAATAACCTGTTGCTTTGCTACTCGGAGATGGAAATGCCCGACGATGCGCTTAAATATGTAAACTTAGTACGCGAGAATATCCAGAGCAGTGAGGAGGATAAATTTAAATCGAGCTTGTATGCCGGTAAAGCTTACCTGCAAAAAGCCGATACTACCACCGCTTTAAAAGAGTTGAATGATGTGGTAGCCAATACCAAAACGATAGCTGCGGCCGAGGCCGAGTATAACATAGCCAAAGTACAGTATTTAAAAAGGAGCTACAAAACATCGCAGAAAACCTGTTTCGATCTGATCAACAAGCTGGCCAGTTATGATTACTGGGTTGCTAAAGCTTATCTGCTACTTGCCGATAACTACACTGCGCAAAAAGATACCTTCCAGGCTAAGGCAACCTTGCAGAGCATTATTGATAATTACAAGGCCGACGATGATATTTTGCCTGCGGCTAAACAGAAGCTGGCTAATTTATCTCCGGCAAGTGATGGACAGAAAGACAATAAAGAAAACAAGCAATGAAATTAACATCTATCAATAGCTTCATTACGGTTACGGCATTGTTTTGCTTTACCTATGCCAACGCACAACAAAAGCCGTCAACAAAAAAAGTTACCAAAACTTCAACCAAGCCTGCAGCCACAAAAAAAACAGCCGTTAACGCAAAAAAGGTAGCTGGGTTAGCTAAATCTTTGACGGATACGGTAAAAAAAGGAGGGGCTAATACTAATAATCTGCCCAAGGATAACAGCAACCTCTCGGAAGAGATTGTGGTGACCACGGCCTATAAGCCTGTTTTGGCAGATGCCGTTAAAATAAGACGCAATCCCAACCTTGAAAATACCGAGCCCTTTAAAGCACCCTTAAGCTATAACGCCTTAGATAAAACCCTGCGGCAAGATGACGAAATAAGGGAGTTACCCGCCATGACGATACCGCGGGAAACAGATCCGGATGTACAGAACAGCTACGTTAAAATTGGCCTGGGCAGTTTAAAAACAACTTATGGCGAAGTATATATCGATAATGGCCGCGATGAGGCCTTGCAGGTAGGTGGTTACCTGAAACATATTTTGCAGAACGGCAATCTGTATCAGCAAAAGGCAGGCAGGGACGAGGCCGGAATTTTCGGAAAAACTATTGGGGGTGAGTCCACCCTGAGTGGCCGGATCAATTACGGTTATCGCAGCAATTACTTTTACGGCTTTGATCAGTTTAACCCGCCAACGATACTGAATGTAGATAAACAACACTTCAGCACCTTATCGGGCGAGGCCGAGTTAGCCAAGAATTATAAAGACGAAGAAGAACAGTTTATCTATTCGACTAAAGTAAGCGGGTATACTTTTAGCAACGCTTTCAGCGCTAAAGAAAACAACGTGGTACTGTCGGGTTATATTAACCAAACGGTTAACCAGTTTTATGCAGGCATCAGCGGTAAAATAGATTTTACTACCGTTAAAGATGTTGCGTATTCGTTTAACAACAACATCATCAGTGCTAACCCTTATCTCAAATTTCAGGGTGAAAAATATAAGATTGACGCGGGAGTAAATATCGTGAACGAATTCGGAGCATCAACACGCTTCCATTTGTTTCCGGCGGCCAGGCTCGAGTTCCAGGTGATACCGAAATATGTGCGTTTATTTGCCGAGGCCCGCGGTGATGTGAACAAATCATCTATCCGCGATTTTTCGGAAACCAATCCGTTTTTAGGGCAAAATATCAATATCCAAAATTCGATTGACCAGTTGGACCTGAGCGTAGGGCTGAAAGGTATGTTGGCTCCCGGTTTCGGTTTCAAGGCAAGCATCTATCGCAACAGCGTTAAAAACATGCCGTTGTTTGTAAGCGATTTCGACTTTACCAAGGGGAACAATCGCTTTGCTGTAATTTACGACGGTGGCAGTGCGCGTATCAACGGCTTTAACGGGGAACTGGATTATAAACCGGCAGATGAATTGGATATTTTTGGCCGTATCGAGTTGAAAGATTACCAGCTTGCTACAGAGGCCCAAGCCTGGAACTTACCTAAATTTACATTAACAGCGGGTACTACCATCCACATCAGCGATCTGATCAGTGTTAACGGTTCGTTGGTTTTTCGTGGCAATACCCAGGACAGGGTATCATCAACCCAAATCGTCAATATCAAATCGTTCGCGGATATTAGTGGTGGTATTGAGTATAAGGCAACCAAGCGCCTGTCAGTTTTTGGACAGGTAAATAATTTACTTGGCAATAGCTACCAAACCTGGCTATACTATCCTAATTATGGCTTTAATATATTTGGAGGGGTTGGTTATAAGTTTTAACGTCGCTTTGATGTTATTGAATTTAGAACTATTTTTAGCGAAATGGATATAGCCGTTTTTATTAGTGAGTTACTGGACCATCAAAAAGATTTGGTGATACCCGGATTGGGCTCCTTTTATAGGGCTCATGTAGAAGGATATTATAACCAGGATCAGCAGCAATTTTATCCGCCGACGATGCAATTGCAATTTAGTACGGAGCAAAAGGATGACGATGGGAAATTGGTGGGCCTGATTGCCGAATATAAAAATATCAGTATCGAGTCGGCAAGTTATTTTGTCGACAAATTTGTGACCGCAGTATTGTTGCAGGTTAATGCGGGGAGCTTTGCCATTGGCGACAAGGGCGTACTTAGCATGCGGCGGAATCAGTTGGTGTTTATCTCCAAAAAGTTTGATAACAACAACGAATTATTTTACGGCTTAAGTCCTGTTAAGCTAAAAAGAACTAAATCATACAATCAGGAAGGGATTGCAGCCCCCAACGTGCAGGTGCCGGTTACCGAAAAACCATCACCCTTTACGGCTGCCTTACTGCGCGGCGAAACCATGCCTGATGCTATAGACGGCGTGGAGCAACAGCAACACGAGCCAGAAGCTGAAACCAAGCCCCGCAAAATATATATCCTGGTACTGGTAATAGCGCTTGTTTTATTATTAAGCGGCGTGGTACTAGTAACTGCCTATTGGCTAAAGCCCGAGCTGTTTGCCGGGCTGAGGGGGCATGTTGAGCCACCACCGGTTAGCGGCAGCGTACGAAAGAAGATAGTTTCCGATTCCACTGAAAATGCTATACAGGCTCAGAAAGATATCGGCGCCACGCCTGTGGTTGATTCGGTAACTAAAAGTAAAATAGAAATGCCGGTAGATACCTTTGGTATTGTAATAGGTACATTTAAAACGTATAACGGCGCGCAAATGGAATACGGCCGCTACATTAATAATGGTATGCGCAACATTGAAATCCGTAGAAAACCCGACGATGCCAGGCGTTACCAGATAGATGTTGCCACCTATTTAAATATCGATTCGGCAAATGCTCATTTGGAGCAATTCAAGAAAAAGTTAAAACAGACAGACATTTTCGTACAAACATATCCATATAAAAAACAATGATGTTATTACTGCAAGCAATAGATACAGCCAAACAAGTAGTTGATTCTTTAAGCAAGACTGTACAGCCCGGGGCTCTGCCCCAGGAAGAGTTACGCTTTGGCGACCTGCTGATTAAGGGTGGCTGGGTGATGGTGCCTATCGGGATATTGGCAGTATTAGGATTGGTGATATTTTTTGAGCGTTATTTTACCATTCGCAAAGCCTCAAAAGATGAATCTAACCTGATGGCGCAGGTGCGTTCGAGCATCATATCGGGCAAGCTCGATTCTGCTGTCGCGATTTGCAAAAACAGCAATTCGCCGCTGGGCCGTATGCTTCAAAAAGGATTACTACGCATTGGCCGCCCTATTAAAGATATTGAAGGCGCTATCGAAAATATTGGCAAACTTGAAGTATCCAAACTGGAAAAAAACATTGCCATTTTAGGTATAGTTGCCGGTATAGCGCCAATGTTTGGCTTCCTGGGTACCATAGCCGGGGTAATTAAAATATTTTACGATATATCTAAAACCGATAACATCAGCATGGGGGTAATATCCGGCGGTTTATACGTAAAAATGGTTACGTCGGCTGCTGGCTTATTGGTCGGCATCATCGCCTATGTACTTTATAACGTTTTAAACATTATGGTTGATAAAGTAATTTTGAAGCTTGAAACCGACGCTATCGAGTTTATTGACCTGTTAGAAGAACCCAGTAAATAATGAACCTTAAAAAAAGACATAGCCGTGCCACGGCAGAGGTGCACACATCGGCAATGAACGATATCATGTTCTTTTTGTTGTTGTTCTTTTTGATCGCCTCAACCGTTACCAATCCAAACGTGATCAAACTGATGCTGCCTAAATCATCTTCGGGGCAATCGGTATCAAAAAAAACGATCACGGTATCGGTAACCAAAGAGTTAAAATACTACGTAGACAAAAAAGAGGTTAAGGTAGACGACTTGAATGCCGCTTTAGCCGCCTATAAAAAGATGGCTACCGAGCTTACCATTGTTTTATTTGTTGACCGTACCGTGGCTATACAAAACGTGGTACAGGTGATGGATATAGCACAAAAGTTAAATATTAAATTAGTTTTAGCTACCGAGCCAAAATAATATGGAATACCGGGAAGAAAATAACTATCCAAAAGCATACATTGCCACGGCCATTATTATGAGTGTGCTGTTTGCTTTAAGTTATTTTATTGTTTTTAAAACGCCACCAAAACAGGAAGAAGGCACCGGCGGTATCCTGGTGAACTATGGCACTACCGACGAAGGTATGGGGACCGATTTTATGAGCGTTGAAGAAGTGTCGCGTGCCGAAAAGGCTAATAAAAGTGCTCCCAATAAAGTAACGCCTAACGAGGCTACCGAGAAACCCAGTACCGAAGAGAGCGATAAAAAGGTAGTAACCCAAAATACGGAAGACGCACCGACTGTTGCTGATAACAGTAAAAAACCAAGTAATAGTTTATCAACCGATGCCAAAAAAGCGGTAAGTAAACCTACGGTTAACCAAAATGCCTTGTACAAAGGCCCTAAAACCAACGGCACCGGATCTGGCGATGGTACAACCGGAACTCCGGGTAACCAGGGCAAACCCAATGGCTCAAACATGAGCGATAATTACAATGGTACGGGCTCCGGCAACGGTGGCTTAAATATGGCGCAGCGGAGCTTTGTAAGCAGGCCAGCAGTTGATAACCCTAAAAGGAATGTCGGTACTATTGTAATTGAAATTAAGGTAGATAAAAACGGAAACGTGATTGATGCAGGCGCTGGCCGGGGCACAACCATTAGCGATAATAACCTGATCCAGAAGTGCATACAGGCCGTGTACAGTTCCAAGCTGAATGCTTCGGATGTAGCACCCGATACACAGGTTGGCAAGGTGACTTTTGTATTTAAAGTAAATTAAACTTTTGTTGTTTTGTCCATGGTCGATGGTGTTTTGTCCATAGTCAATGGTCGATGGTCCATGGTTTTTTGTCCATAGTCGATGGTCGATAGTCCATGGTTGGAAATTCCATAGTCCATGGTTGAAGATTTTGATAGTTGATGATCGATGGCTTTTGGCTGGTGATGTTGGTTATTCACAGGTATTCTTTAATCTGCAAAACAGCACGATGGACTTCCAGCGAACTTACTATCGACCATGGACTAAAATAACCTTAAACAGACAATACCATGGACCATCGACTATGGACCATCAAAAAAGACATGACTTACCCCGAAACCCTCGATTATCTTTATGCCCAGTTACCTATGTTCACCAGGGTGGGTTCATCGGCATTTAAAAAAGACTTAACCAATACACTTGCTTTGTGCCAGGTTTTGGGCAATCCGCATGAGCAGTTTAAAACTATCCATGTGGGTGGTACCAATGGCAAGGGCTCTACATCGCATATGCTGGCAGCAGTACTGCAAACGGCAGGTTATAAAACAGGTTTATATACGTCGCCCCATTTGCGGGATTTTAGGGAGCGCATCCGTATCAATGGTGAAATGATTCCGGAGCAGGCTGTAGTTGATTTTGTTGACGAGCACCGGCATAACTTCGAAGAGATCGAACCCTCTTTTTTTGAAATGACGGTAGCGCTCGCTTTTGATTTTTTTGCCCGCGAGAAAGTGGATATAGCTGTGATAGAAGTTGGATTGGGCGGGAGGCTTGATTCTACCAATATCATTACGCCGCTGCTTTCGGTGATTACCAACATAGGCTGGGACCACATGAATATGCTTGGCGATACCCTGCCGCTCATCGCTGCCGAAAAGGCGGGCATCATCAAACCTGGTATCCCCGTAATCATCGGAGAATATCAGCCCGAAGTGGCCGATGTTTTTATTACGAAGGCCAGACTGGAGAACGCGCCGATTAGCTTCGCATCCGAGTTGCTGGAAGCAGGAAGCGAGAATAAAGAAGCAAGAGGTGAGAATCAGGAAGCGGGAAGCGAGAGGGCAGAAGCGAGAAATGCCAAATATCTTGAACTTGGTTTGCGGAACAAAAATAGCCCAGAGCTCCAGGCGTTAAACTATCAACTTGATCTTAACGGCTCATACCAAACCAAAAACGTAAAAAGCGTTTTAAGCGCTGTTGATCAATTAAGATTGCAGGGTTATGCCATTACTGATGGCGATGTTCAGTCTGCGCTGCGGCAGGTAAAAGCACTCACCGGCTTACGCGGCAGGTGGGATACGCTAAGCGATAGTCCGTTGGTGATATGCGATACCGGGCACAACCCCGAAGGCATCGCCGAAGTACTAAAAAACATTGCAGCTACGCCACACCAGCAATTACGTTTTGTAATGGGTATGGTAAATGATAAGGATAGCAGCAAGGTACTTGGCATGCTGCCCCAAAATGCCATTTACTACTTTTGTAAACCTGACATCCCCCGTGGCCTCGATGCAGAAACCTTAAAACTAAAGGCCGAAAGTTTTGGCCTGCATGGTAACGCTTACTCAAGTGTACAAGCGGCTTTTCAGTCGGCTAAGGCTGCGGCACAAAAGAATGACCTTGTTTTTATAGGGGGAAGTACTTTTGTGGTGGCCGAAGTGGTGTGAATATTTGCTGGTGTCGATGAAGTACCTTCTTCAGATGCGCTGGTCTGCGGGCATGCTTACCGCTCGCAAAAGGTGCGTCATCAAAACAACTTTTGTCATCAGAGGTAACTTTCTTCACGCGCCGGGTCTGCGGCAGACCTATCGCTCGCAAAAGGATCTTCAGCTCTGGGCCGGATTCTATTACACACGCGTCATTGCGAGTATCCCACCGGGCCTCACCCCGGAAAAAACAGGGATGACATTTGAGACCTGTAGGCTATTTTGCGCAGATAAGAAATGTGCGCAAAAGCCTGACTGCACGCCGGGCCGGGTTTGGCCTGTGGGCGGAAGGATCGGGCAGTCCAAAGCCCCCTCTAAATCTCCCCCGGTAGGGGAGACTTTTTAAGCCCTCCCTACCGGGGAGGGTTGGGTGGGGCTTCTTCACGCGGCGATTGAGCGTGCCGATGTTCTAAATTATGAATACTGATTATCTGAGCAAAGATAGCACATTGATAATCAGCGCACCGAATATGACGCATACTTACCGCTTTTAGAAGATCCCTCCTCCCGTCGGGACGATATGATGGAGAGAAATTTAACATTGACAATCAACAACTTACATAGACGTCATTATAAGGAACGAAGCAATCTCTACTCAGGCAGAGCAGCTTTGCAAGTTCGACCTGCACAGTTTAGACATTGCTTCGTAGTTCCTCCTCGCAATGACGTTGGGGAGGGTTTCTGAGTGCTTACAGAGGGGGATCCCATCGTTTGCGAGGCCGTCTTCGGCCTAACAAAGTTTAAGCGTGCTTTAACGGTAAATTACTGCGTTTGCCCGGCCAGTAAATACAATACAGCCATCCTGATAGCCACGCCATTTTCAACCTGGTCGAGGATGATGGATTGCTTGCTGTCGGCTACGTCGCTGGTGATCTCCACACCGCGGTTGATAGGCCCCGGGTGCATCACGATGATCTCTTTGTCCAACGAATCCAGTATTTGTTTGTTTAAACCGTAAAGCATAGTGTATTCGCGCAGCGAGGGGAAGTACTTAATATCCTGCCTTTCCAGCTGTATTCGTAGCATGTTAGCTACATCGCACCAGTTAAGGGCTTTAACCAAATTATGTTCAACCTTAACCCCTAATGAGCCGATGTATTTCGGGATAAGTGTGGTTGGCCCGCAAACCATTACCTCGGCGCCTAAATGTTTAAGGCACAAAATATTGGATAGCGCTACACGCGAATGTAATATATCACCAACAATCACTACCTTTTTGCCGGCCACTTCACCATACTTTTCGCGTATCGAAAAAGCATCCAGCAAGGCCTGGGTAGGGTGCTCGTGCGCGCCATCGCCTGCATTTACAATCTGAGCCTTTACATGCTTGGACAGGAAGATGCCTGCCCCGGCGTAAGGGTGCCGCATCACCACCATATCCACCTTCATGGCCAGGATGTTGTTTACCGTATCAATCAGCGTTTCACCCTTACTCACGGATGAAGAGGATGCTGCAAAGTTAACTACATCTGCCGAAAGGCGCCGTTCGGCCAGCTCAAACGAAAGCCTGGTACGTGTTGAGTTTTCAAAAAATATGTTGGCTATAGTAATGTCGCGCAGCGATGGTACTTTTTTTATCGGACGGTTCAGTACATCTTTAAAAGTATCGGCTGTTTCAAATATCAGCTCGATATCCTTTTTATTCAGATCTTTAATTCCTAATAAGTGACGTGTACTGAGGGTATGCATGATTTATTTATATTTCGGGAGCCTGATTTTTGAATTTCGGGCTTATTTAATTTCAATTATTTATCTGTTTCAGATGGAGGCTTTTGTTGAGACGATGGTGTAGGAATTGAAAATCGAACTCTCCATATCTTATTTTCCCTCTGATAACAAAATTACTTTGTCTTCTCCATCGGTTTCTTTCCAGCTTACCACCACTTTTTGCGAGGCGATGGAGTCTACTTCAATGCCGATATAATCGGCAGCTACCGGCAAATGGCGCGAGTAGCGGCGATCTACCAGGGTTAATAATTCTACCTTTTGTGGGCGGCCAAAGGCCAGCATGGCATCCATTGCAGCCCTGATGGTACGGCCCGTCCACAGTACATCGTCCATCATAATTACTTTTTTGCCTTCAACAATAAAATCTATCCGGGTTTGATTGGGCACCAGCGGCGATTCGCGGCGGCGGAAATCGTCCCTGAAAAAGGTAATATCCAGGTCGCCCTGCAAAATGGTTTTTCCGGGTAAAATTTTGCGCAGTTCTTCGGCTATGCGTTTAGCCAGGTATATGCCGCGAGGCTGTATCCCAATGATAACAGAATTTGAAAAATCGTTGTGGTTTTCGATCAGCTGCCTGCATAGGCGTTGTATGGTGATCTGGAATTTCTGACCGTCGAGTAATATCGGGTTAAGCATCAATGGTTGGATTTGGGCAAAAGTAGAAATTTTAAATGGAAAACAAATGTCATTTCCGCTTTTTAAGTTTCGACGGATTTACGAAAGAAAATCCTTTAACTATCCAGCTGGAATTATGGGTCAATATTTTAGCTTGCGAAGTCGCCCGGAAGGGCCCGGCCCTGCAATCTTTATTCCCGGTAAAAGCAGTCTTAATTATGCCTTAGATAATCGTGTTTATTCCAAATTTATAAATAGAAAACCCTGAGGTTTAATCATTGATCATTCGAAATTTAGTATGTTTGAAAGGTAGCCGGTAGCCGTTTTAAACCGGCTTAAAACACGGCTGCATACATGCCTGCTGAAAAGTACTGCCAAATGAAAAAAATATTTGTTTTACTCCCTCTTTGTCTTCCTTTTTTAGGATCAGCACAACAGAAAACTGCTGAAAGCCTGGTTCAATACGTAAAGCCCATTGTTGGCACACAGCGGATGGGCCATACTTATCCCGGTGCCACTGTACCCTTCGGGATGGTACAATTAAGCCCCGAAACGGACACTGCAGGCTACGTAAAGGATGGCAAATACAACCCCGATGTGTACAAATATTGCGCAGGTTACCAGTATGATGATCAAACTATTGTAGGCTTTAGCCACACGCATTTCAGCGGCACCGGGCACTCCGACCTGGGCGATTTTTTAATGATGCCAACCGTAGGTAAACTGTTGCTTAATCCGGGTACGGCAGGCAAGCCCCACAGCGGTTACCGCTCGGCCTTTTCGCACCAAAACGAAGTAGCCGAAGCCAATTATTATAAAGTTAAGCTGGACGATTATAACATCACGGCCGAGCTAACCACCAGCGCCCGGGTAGGCTTCCATCAATATACCTTCCCGAAAACAGACCGTGCGCATATCATCCTCGACCTGATGGCAGGTATTTACAATTACGAGGATAAAAACGTTTGGACCTATATGCGCGTGGTAAACGATACCCTGGTAACCGGGTACAGGCAAACCAGCGGCTGGGCAAAAAACCGTACGCTTTATTTTGCCATGCGTTTTTCAAAACCATTTACTAATTATGGCAATGCCGATTATTCAAAAAAGGAAGTGTACCGTGGTTTCTGGAAAAAGTTTAACCAGGGTGATAACTTCCCCGAGGTAGCCGGTCGGCAGATCAGGGCCTACTTTGATTTTTCGGCCAGCGAAGGCGAAAAAATTAAGATCAAGTTTGCCCTGTCGCCGGTAAGCATGGATGGCGCCTTGAAAAACATGCAGGCCGAAGTACCGGGCTGGGACTTTGACCAGGTTAAAGCCGCCGGGCAGCAGCTATGGGAAAAAGAACTTGGAAAAATAACCATCCGGAGTAAAAGTACCGACGATAAGCAAAATTTTTATACGTCGATGTATCATACCCTAATTAACCCGACCGTTTACATGGATGCTGATGGCAGCTATCGTGGTTTGGATCAAAACAATCATCAAGCCGGTGGTTTTACCAACTACACCACCTTTTCGTTATGGGATACGCATCGGGCGCTGCACCCTTTATTCAACATTATAGAACCTGAAAAAAATGCCGATATGGTAAAATCCATGCTGGCGCATTACGATCAAAGCCCCGAACACATGCTGCCGGTATGGTCAAACTCGGCTAACGAGAACTGGTGCATGAGCGGCTACCACAGCGTATCAGTAATAGCTGATGCTATCATTAAGGGCAATGTATCGTTTGATGCGAACAAAGCCCTGGATGCCTGCGTTACCACGGCCCGCCGCCGCAGTTATGAGGGGATTGGTTTTTATATGGATATGGGCTACATCCCCGACGAAAAGAACGGCAATTCTGTATCCTCAACGCTGGAATATGCCTACGATGACTGGTGCATAGCGCAGATAGCCAAAAAGCTGAACCGGAATGATATATATCAGGAGTTTATCAAGCGATCACAAAACTTTAACAACGTTTTTGATGCCAAAGCCGGCTTTATGCGCCCTAAACTGGCCGACGGAACTTTTAGGAAGCAATTTGACCCGCTATCAACCATTAACGAGGGTTTTATAGAGGGCAATGCCTGGAACTATACCTTGTATGTACCGCACGATCCGGCCAAACTGATTCAGTTATTAGGCGGCGATAAGCGTTTCATCGTTTACCTCGACTCTTTATTCACCATGAACCTTCCCGATAAATACTTTGCCGAAACCGAGGATATTACCCGCGACGGCATTATCGGCAATTATGTACATGGGAACGAGCCATCGCACCATGTGGCTTATTTGTACAACTGGACCAGCCAGCCCTGGAAAACACAACAACGGGTGCGCATGATATTACCGCGCATGTATAAACCCACACCCGATGGCTTAGGCGGCAATGATGATACCGGGCAGATGAGCGCCTGGTATATTTTTAGCGCTATGGGTTTTTACCCGGTGGCGCCGGGATCAGACAGGTATGCTATCGGCAGCCCGGCGGTTGATGGGGCGCTGATACAATTGGAAAACGGAAAAACCTTTAGCATCGACGTAAAGAATCAAAGCGATAAAAATGTATATGTGCAAAAGGTAACGCTGAATGGCAAAGCGGTTAACCGCAGTTATATTACCCACGCCGAAATCATGAGCGGGGGGAGCCTGGTGTTTTACATGAGCAAAACACCATCAAACAGCGGCTTTACCGTGGTCGATTAATTGATGGTGGGCCCGGCTTTAAACTGGCCGGCAGGGCTGTTGGGAAGCAGGGGCTTATACCTTTGGATATTAAATAAGGTGCCCGGATAATATTAAAATTATCAATTAGGGCACAGATTTTATTAGCATATTTGTTACGAATAATTTTAACATATTACCAATTAAATAAAAACGTATGCAGGAATTAGATCCTTCTGTTCAGCAGAAAGTGAACTCATGGCTCAATGGAAACTACGATGCCGAAGTTAAACAGCAGATTCAAAAATTAGTTGACGACAAGGCGTACACTGAATTGACAGACTCTTTTTACAGAGATCTTGAATTTGGAACGGGCGGGTTGCGTGGCACCATGGGGCCGGGTTCTAACCGCATTAACGAGTATACCATTGGGGCCGCTACACAGGGCTTATGCAACCACCTCAAAAAATCTTATCCTGGCGAAAAGGTGAAGGTTGCTATCTCTCACGACAGCCGTAACAATTCGGATCTTTTTGCGCGCATTACCGCCGAGGTTTTTTCGGCAAATGATATTCATGTTTATTTCTTTAAGGCGCTGCGCCCAACTCCCGAATTATCTTTCGCTATCCGCGAGTTAGGCTGCAAAAGCGGGGTGATGATCACCGCGTCGCACAACCCTAAAGAATATAATGGCTATAAAGCTTATGGTGCCGACGGCGGCCAATTTGTATCGCCTGAAGATACCGCTGTAATGGCCGAAGTAGCCGCTATTATCAATGTTGACGATATTAAATTTAACCGCGTTGAAGAAAATATCGAACTGATAGGCGAGGAGATGGATCAGCTTTATTTAGATAAGATCACCACACTTTCGGTTTCGCCGGAGGCTATTAAACGTCAAAAGGATCTTAAAATAGTTTATTCGCCCATCCACGGTACAGGCATTACGCTGATGCCGAAAGCTTTGGCCCAATTTGGCTTTGAGAACGTGATCATCGTTGAAGAGCAAGCCACACCGGATGGTAACTTCCCAACAGTAGTATATCCGAATCCGGAAGAAAAAGAGGCTTTAACCCTGGCCATGAAAAAAGCCAAAGAAGTTGATGCCGACCTGGTACTGGCTACTGACCCTGATGCCGATCGCGTAGGCATCGCTGTTAAAAACACCGACAACGAGTTTATCCTGCTCAACGGTAACCAAACCGGCAGCTTGCTGATCAACTACCTGTTAACCGCCTGGGAAGAAAGTGGTAAACTTACCGGGAAAGAGTATATTGTTAAAACCATTGTAACCTCAAACCTGATTGAAGAGATAGCCAAAGCCAAAAATGTGAAGTTTTATAACACTTTAACCGGCTTTAAATACATTGGTGAGCTGATTACCAAATTACAAGGTAAAGAAACCTTTATTGGCGGCGGCGAAGAAAGCTATGGCTACCTGATAGGTGAGTTTGTACGCGATAAGGATGCCATTGTTTCGGGAGCGTTTATTGCCGAAATGACTGCCTTTTACAAGGATAAAGGAAGCAGCCTGTTTGAGGCACTGGTAGAAACTTACCTGCAATACGGTTTTTATAAAGAAACTTTGGTATCAATAACCAAAAAAGGACAAAGCGGCGCCGAAGAAATTAAGGCGATGATGGAAAAATACCGCACCAACCCACCGGCAACCTTAGGCGGCTCAAAGGTGATAGCGTTGAAGGATTACGAGAACCGTATTGAAACCGACCTGGATACCAATACCACCAAACCCATCGACCTGCCAAAATCTGACGTGTTGCAGTTTATCTCGGAAGACGGAAGCATTATTTCGGCCCGTCCGTCGGGTACAGAGCCTAAAATTAAATTTTATTGCAGCGTAAATACCAAATTAACCAGCAAAGAGGCTTATGCTGAAACAGATAAAAAACTGGGTGAAAAAATCGATCTGATTATGAAAGATCTGGGTTTTTAATCCATCTGCTTTAAATCATTAATTGAAAATGCCCGGTATTGCGCCGGGCATTTTTTATATGTGCTCAAGTCTGCTTTGGCGCTTTGTAATCGCGCGTAGAAACACACCCCTCCGCCCCTCTCGAGAGCAGGGCTGTTGCGTTCTAAGTGAGTAACTGTTTCAATCTGCCGATGTCATTGCAAACGAGCCTTTGTGCCTGTGCCAGATTTTGAAAACCATGAGCTCTGAAAACGTTAATAGCGATGTTTCTGAACACCGATATATTTTCTGGCGCATGGGAAGTTCTAATCCGGGAGGCATCCTCTTTAAACGTGACATCCTTTACCCAATGGAGCTTATTCTCTATCCCCCAATGACTTCTGATACCATAGCATAACAGTTGTGCATTTTCCCTCACACTGCTGATATAGAATGCGCAGTCCTCACTGATCTTATTTTTGTCTTTTACCCAACGCTCTACCTTGATTACCTGACTGGCACCTATCCAGGCTTTACTGATTTCTTCTGGCGCCGGGCATATACATACCGATCTGCGCTCTGTACGTCCTTTATTTTTCTCCAATTCAACGAACTTGCTGCAAACCTTTGCTGTATCCGATGTCAGCGCTGCTATTTTTTCATAAAGGCCCTTTTGATTCTTTTTTACGCCTATCATATAATCATTATTCGTACCTATTATCAGCTCAACTGTTTTTTTTGGCAATGTAAGGCGTCAAGCGTAAACGTTACCCCTTCCAATCCCAGTTCAGCAATAAGCTTGCGTACCACCGGAATTTCACTTTCCTTTGAATTGTCTACAAGACCCTGGGCTAATACTTGACCACGGCTCCCATTATAGATACTTACCAAATTTACAAATCGCTGTTTTTCAAGCGCATAATCACTCATTGTCCCTTTGATCGCTTTGCCATCTATATTCATCCATTCATTTTTATTGATTTCTGTATACTGACTGGCCCATTGATAAAAAACTTCGCTTAAACTTTCAAAATCTAAATTCTGCAGTACACGCCTCACGGTATAAAACGTAGGCAAACGGGATTTTTTCGGAGTGAAATAAGTCAAAAGATCTTTTTGATTACGCTTTATAAAATCACCCAGAGCACGATAACCGTAATAACCACTCATCGTCCCCATCACAAATAATAACAAAATAAACGTTTGGTCATGCCGCTGACCCGCCTTTCTACGCACGTCTGGCAACTTTTGCAAATAGGTTATGATGCCCTTGTCCATACTCTTTTTTCTGCAAATTTAAATCCTCTTTTTTTTAAATGCAACAGCCCTGCTCTCGAGAGGGGATTCGCACGGGGCGCAGCTTTTTTTTATGCGTATTTATCTGATAATGAGTGTTTTTGTTTAGCTCCCCTCTTGAGAGGGGGCGGGCCGGGCAGTGCGCAATGGCAGGGGGTGTGTTTCACCGCGCGACAAACTTCGCACTCTTGTGCGCTACAGGTCGTAACTTAATTGTCATTGCCATAAGTCTGTTTGTGCTTTAGCTTTCGCTATTATTAAAAAACGATCTCAAAAGTATGCCAATGGCCATCGTAACTGTAATTAATTTGCCAGTTATACAGGTTGCAAATGTTTTTTACGATAGTGAGGCCCAGGCCCGTTCCCTCGGATTTGTTTCCCTTTTGAAAACGTTCAAAAATGGCACCAGGATCGAGTTCTTTCTCAAAGCCGGTATTTTGTATCACAAACCGGTCTTTCTTTAGCAAAATATTCAATTTGCCCTGGCTAACGTTGTGTCTTATGGCGTTGCTAAACAGATTGTTAAATAAAATATCCATCAAGTATTTACTTGCTATGATGCTCCTGGCTTCTAAATCAAAGGTTACCAGTATCTCTTTCGCAAGGCTCAGCTCCTGGAACTGCCGGAGTTTTTCGGCAATTAAAACATCCAGGTTTAATAGTTCGGCATCATTAATTAATTCGTTTTCAATTTTTACCAGCAGCAGCAAGGATTGATTTAAGCGCGATAACTTATTGGTGGCGGCATAAATATCGGTGATCTGGTCGTACTGGTCCTTCCGCAGCGTTTCATCCTGTATAAAGGTATCTAACTTGGAGGTAATTACTGCCAAGGGCGTCATCATCTCGTGCGAGGCATTTTCAGTAAACGCCTTTAAATGTTGAAAATCGTTTTTTACCCGGTTGGTCATTACATGGATGGCCTTATCCAGCTCACAAAACTCGTCAACCTTATTATCCATTGGCTGGTACTGCTTGCTTTCGGCTACATTAAATGCCTTTAACTGGTTAAGCAATACATAAAAAGGTTTCCACAGGCCATTTAACACAAACCTGTTTGTTACAAAGAGTATCAGTAAAAGTACTATAGTTAAAGCCAGCGTTATCATGGCGATGATCTGTACCAGGTACTGGGTATTTTCGCTCGAAACCGTAATATCAACCTTGTAGTGCTGTCCGCTTAAGTCAATAAAGCCGGTAACCGAGCGACCGTCTTCTTGTTTATTTCCCTTCGGACTATGATATATTGAATCATAAAAATAGGGTTTAGCGAGTCTCTGATTTGTTTTTTTGATAACTGTTTGCTCTTTATCAAAATCGGCGTCGCTATCCACAGGGAGCTGATGGTGTAGCTCCACATATTCCTGCACCTCGTCAAACTCTTCTGTTAAATCCCTGTCCAGTTGATCACGGGATATATAGCTGATGGCAAAATAGTAAATTACAGCGCCTGCTATCAGCACGATGATGGTCACAATAAAACTTGCTTTACTGTAATGGGATGAAAGTTTCATTCAGCAACAAATTTATAACCTATCCCGTAAACTGATTTCAAATAATCGTGAGCATTTAAATCCAGCATTTTTTTTCTCAGATTTTTAATATGGGTATAAATAAAATCAAAGTTATCGTGCATATCCATTTCATCACCCCAGAGGTGTTCGGCTAAAGCATTCTTCGAAACCACTTTACCCTTATTGGCAATAAAATAAAGTAGCATATCGTACTCTTTCCTGGTTAATATCAGAGTAGTGTCGTTCACATAAACACTTCTGCCTAATAAGTCGATGGTAATCTCGTTAAAAACCAACAGGTTGCTGCTGTTTGATGTTTTGCGCCTGTAAATAGCTGCCAGCCTGGCTTTTAATTCGGCCAGGTGAAAGGGTTTTGTTAAATAGTCATCGGCACCAATATTGAGCCCTTTTATTTTATCGTCGATAGAGTTACGCGCGGATATGATCAGCACGGCTTCGTTTCGCATGGCTGTTCTCAAAAAATCTAAAACCGCAAAGCCTTCGCCATCAGGCAAACCGATATCCAGCAATATACAATCGTAATTATAAACTGATAGCTTGTCAATTGCGGCGGTTAAGGTACTACAGCTTTCGCAGATATCACCTTCTCCGTTTAAGTAAGTAACGATGTTTTCAAGGAGCTTTTGCTCATCTTCTATAACCAGCAGTTTCAATGTTTTTTTTACCAAATATAAACTTTGATGTTGAGTAAATTCTGAAGCTTTAGCCAATTATCAATACATTGCAACAATACATCAGCTACTTCAGATTTACTACAAATTCGTTTAGTAATTTTAGACAATAATAGAGCCCCCTCTAAACCGCGTAGCGCTCATGCACACGAAAAAAAAGAAACAAAGGTGCATAATCTCCCCCGGTAGGGGAGACCTTTTTGTGTTTTTTGAAGTCCCCATACCGGGGAGGGTTTGGGTGGGGCTGTTATATTTAGGCAAAATAGGTGCATCATAAATTGAAAATAAAATGGCTATCATAGAACCCACCCGCGTGGATGTACAACACCCGCAACGTATAAAAAAGCATTCGGCTACTTTGCGCTTTTGGCATTGGGCCAATACTATCGTAATTACCGGCTCGCTTATCACCGTGTTAATTAACTCCACTATCACCAATAAGCGCCAAACAGCAGCCCTCATTAAAAGTGAATTGCAGAATGCAGGTGCAACGATCAGCGATCAGCAATCAAGCGCGGCAGCTCATGCCCTTGGCGATAAAACCTGGGAAGTGCATACTTATTTTGGCTACGTTTTGGCCGCCCTGTTTTTATTCAGGCTGATATTGGAGTTTTTTCAACTGGCCGACCAGAAATTTATCCGCAAGCTAAAATCGGCATGGCTACAATTTAATGCCGTTAAGAAGGAGAGGGAAATTGCCCGGCATGAGCTTACGGTTAAATTAATTTACTCGGCTTTTTACCTGCTACTTTTGGTAATGGTTGTAACGGGCTTGTTTTTGGCTTTTGAAGATGCCCTGGCCGGGTTTAAATCCATCAGGCATAGCGTTAAGGAGGTTCATGGTTTTTGCATGTACCTGGTGCTGGCCTTTATTGCCGTCCATTTGGCAGGTGTTTTTCTGGCTGAACGCAAAACAGGGAGCGGTATTGTTTCGGATATGATTAATGGGGGTAACCAGAGCTAAGGGCCCAACCCAAACCCTCCCCGTAGGCTACCGTGTACCCATATCTTTTGGTGCCATTAAATACTCCGTTAGAAGTAAAAGCGCGGTAGAAATGAACAATAACAAACGTTTTGTGTAATAGGATACCATTAAGTTGAGCAGTTCACGCAAGTTGCAGAGTTCGTCGCACGGTGAAACACACCCCTGCAGCCGCACTGCCAAACCCGCCCCCTCTCAAGAGGCGATCTAAATAAATCACTCATTATCAATGCAATATAAAGAAAAAAGCGGCGGTCCGTGCGATTCCCCTCTCGAGAGGGGTGGAGGGGTGTGTACTATACGAGCGACGATAAAGCGCAGAGATTTTGTATTATCATCTGCGTTTGGTAATCTATAAGGTTCAAAACGTCATCCTATTTTTTTCCGCAGGGCCCGATCTTATAAAAAATCCCCACCGTTTTAGCTGAGTTAATTTGCTAACGCGATGGGGATTTGTGCTTTAATGGCAAAGCCTATTTAAATTTCAGGGCCAGGGTAACGATGTCGCTGTTTAAGCCGGTCGACCGCATGTAGTGACCATACCTCAGCTCAAGTGTATTTAAATGCTGCCATCCAAACACTCCATTTGGCGGTGCCAGCCTAAAATTGGCGCCAATAAAATTGCTGTGCAGGGTAGATAAGTCGTAATCGCTGGTATAGTAAGTATCGGTAGGGCTGTGCTGGCCATAAGGCGCAAAATAGCGGGTTCCCGTTTGGTTGTTATACCGGTAAAAGGGGCTTAACGATACAAATGAGGTTAATTTAACCGGCACTTCTAATTCGGCGGTATGCCCGCGGATGCCCCAGTTATCCATGTAATAACGGTAAAAGGCGCGGATCACAAAATGATCGTCTAAAAAGTAATTCAGCCGGGCCGCTATGGGGAGTTTGTACCGGCTATCGGGCAGGTTCTCAACCCTTTCAGATCCATCTGTAAAATAGTCGCGCTGGTATTTGGTTGCCAGTAAGCCGTGCTGATAGGATGGTTCGGTAATAATTACAGCCTGTAAGCGCGTGGTAAGCACCTGCGAGAGCGAGAACGATGTGCTGAATGAATTGCGTGGGCGATAATCAACTGGTCGGTGGTCATCGTGTTCCGATCCCGATCCGTAGCCCGGCGGCCGGAGCTCGACCGGCAAAATAACCTTCCAGGTATCTAAAAATACCAGGGCCTTAAAGTCGAACTGGGTATTTTTGTTTTTGGATAAACGCGTTAAATTAATGCCTCCGCCAAAGGATTGATAATCAAACTCGTGCGAGTAGGAGGCGGTTAAGCCGAAAGCATTGCCCGTTTTATCATTTGATACTGTCCAGTTTAAAGAAGGATAGATGCGCACGTCAGACATTGAAGCTGATGAAATACTGTTAGGGTCTATTTTATCCGACGATGCCGATGTGTAATGATCGATGCCCAACTCAAAGGCAAAGGTATGTTTGCGGCCTTTTTTACTGTATTTTGAAAGCTGGAGGTCAAAAGTGTTGGCAAAATCCGTCAGGTTTTCTGTGCCGATGCCGCCCGTTACGGCCGAGTTATTGCCATCCTGGTGATAATAGGCCGAGATAATGTTAATTTCGTCGATTTTTAATTTTCGGGACTCGTAGTTACTGGTATCCTTAACCGGTTGAGGTTGAGTTTGCGCATGCGATGCCAGTATGCCCATGTAAAGAGCCAAAACACCCAGATATATTTTTTTCATTTTTTAGCCTTTTCTATATTAATTACACCCGCATCCACCACCGCTTTTGCCGCCATTGGCCCCCGAGCCGCCTTCGCGGTACAGTTGAAAGCTTTGCTCAAATTTTTGCGATTTACGGGCCGATAATTCCATATCCGAATCGTTCAGCTTGCTTTTTTGATATCCCTTAACTGACGAGCATGACGATAGGCCAGAGGCCAGGGCCAGCCCGGTCAGGGCTAATTTTATGGTGTGGTTAATTTTCATTTTTCAATTATTTAATATTTATATTTTTTGAGGTGCTCAGCCGGTTCTGATCGTCAATAATAATGCAGGCAATGTTTTTTAACTGGTTGATCATGTCGATCCCTACTTTAATGCCCATCACCGTTACCGGTGTAGCCATAGCATCGGCAAACTCGGCACTGGGGCAAATAATGCTCACGCTTTTAATACCGCTTACCGGAAGCCCGGTTTTAGGGTCGATGGTGTGCGAGTATTTTTTGCCGTTGATAACCGCGAATTTTTCGTAATTGCCCGATGTGGCAATAGCCATATTGCTGATATTGAGTGTAGAAAAAGGCGTATTTTTTTGATCGGGATCGGCAATTGCTATCGTCCAGGGTTTGCCGTAAGGCTGTGTTCCCCAGGTTATCAAATCGCCGGCGGCGTTTACAATCCCGCTGGCAACGCCGTTTTTTTGCAGCACGGTTTTAGCACGGTCGGCAGCATAGCCCTTGCCAATACCGCCAAAGCCTATCCGCATTCCCTTTTCTTTTAAAAATACGGTGCCTGCCGCTGCATCCAGGATAACATTTTTGTAGTTAATCAAGCCTACGGATTTGAGCGCGGTTGCGGCATCGGGCAGGCTCGTCATTTTGGTATCAAAATTCCACAAACTTTTATCTATCGAGCCATAAGTAATATCGAAAGCACCTTGCGTAAGTGCGGATATTTTTAAGGATCGTTCTATCAGCCTGAAAACTTCTTCGTCAACCTTTACCGGCGCTATGCCCGCGTTACGGTTAATTTGATTGGTTTGGCTGTCGTCGCTAAAGGTGGTGAGCAATTGCTCAATCCTGCTGATCTCGGCAACAGCCAAATCTATCTGCTGTTCGGCAAGTCCGGTATTGTCGGTTACAACGCTTATTTCAAACCTGTTGCCCATTAGCCGCAATACGCGCTTATGCACAACCAGCGGATTAGTTATGGTTTCAGTGTTGGGCATATTGATCAATCTGGCTTACAAAATTTTCGGGGGAAACATCCGGAAAGCCGTCCCATGTTTTGAGTACCTTGCCGTGCTCATCAACCAGGAGCGTGAACGGAAATTTACCGTCGGGGTTATACTTATCGGCCAGGGCTTCGTTCAGTTTAGTTTGTTCTTTGCTCAGCTGGTTCTTTTTTTGCCGGGGGAAATCGGCGCGCACCAGTATAAGGTGGTCTGAAGCGTAGTTTTCAAACGTGGTCGATTCCAGTATTTCTTTCCGCAGGCGGATACATGGGCCGCACCAATCCGAGCCCGAAAAATTAATAACAATCAGTTTGTGCTGTTTTGAGGCTTCAAGGCTGGCCTCTTTAAAGTCGCCGAGCCAGGTAACAGCCGAGCTGAACAAAAACAATAGGGAAATAGTTAAAGCTTTCATAATTAAAATCTCAGGAATGCACCCTTAATGAGGTACCTGTTAATACAGTGGTATACGTTGTTAACGATTTGTTTGTTGGGCCACCGGTTACTGCCCCGGTTTGGCTAAAGGTTGCGCCGTGGTTATTGCAATAAAACTGTTGATTAGAACCCTGGAAAACCAGCGGATAACTCTCGTGTGTGCACGATTGCTGCACGGCTATGTAGGCGCCGGTGGTGGTTCTGGCCACAATAACGCCATTGCTTTTTAACGAGCCGCCGTTGGTTAACAGCGCGGCATTGGCCGATGCTGTTAAATCGAGCGTGAAGTCTACCCCAGTTGGGCCGCTTACGCCCGATGATGAGCCGGAATCTGAGCTTTTTGAGCAGCCTATACAGTTTATTAGCGCGAATGAAGCGGCACTCATGCCAACCATCGTAAGAAAGTTTTTCCTGTCCATAATCAACTTTTAATATTAATAACCATCGGTTACAACAATATTAAATTTTAATTCTGTAGATAGCATGAAATTTAATGACTACGATCAGGTGGGAGTGATGGAAATTTTAGTTCGGGGATGGTTTAAAATATGAATCCGTGTGCAAAGCCTTCCGCAGCAAGTATAACTTGTTAACGGAAGGAAAGTATTTTAAAATATAAGTCCAGTTAATTCTTCGGTTAAGCCAAAGAACAAAGTCACGTTGGCACCACAACGGCGTTCCTGATTTAAGATCAGTTCGATTTGGATAGATTATTAAACAAGAGTGTTTTACTCCGATTCAAAAAAGTAAATTACCAGTATAATTGCACTCGTACTGCTTGGATTAACGGGCGTATGTGGCACCCTCCCGTCAAAAAGTATGGAATCGCCAGCGTTTAGCTGATAGCGGGCATCGTTAAATTGATATTCTATTTGCCCGCTGATGATGTATTTGTATTCGAAGGCCTCAGTTTGTACCATTGGCCGGGTGGCATTAGGTTCCAATTCAAGCAATACAATATCAACTGTAGACGGATTGATGTTTTGAGTGAAGATACGATGATACCTGAATCCGATAGCGGATTCTTTTTCAAACGGCTCATACTCCTCTTTTCTTTTAATCACAGCCAGCGCTTGCCCGGATGGGAAGCTGATGTCTTTAAAAAATTTATTCAAATCAACATCCAAGCCCTTAATAATCTCTATAAGTACCATAAGGGATGGTATAGTGCGGCTGTTTTCTATTTGCGAAATCAAGCCCTTACTTACGCTGGCTTTATCGGCAAGTTCTTGTATGGTAAGATTCTTTTCTCTTCTTCTTTCCTTTATCCGGTGGCTTATTTGTATCAGTACGTCTTGTTCCATAGTGTTCGGGTACTTTGTAAACGGAGCAAAAAATTAAATATTTCAACTGCAGCAAAAAAGCCCGCTACTGATTTATTGTTTGTGTGGGGAGCGCTTTAATGTTGAGTAGCCTGATTAAGCCGATATGGAAGTTAAGGCATTGAGCTGAGCGGGCATATACTGATGTTCTGGTAATGACCTGAATACATAAAAATTATGGCAATACGGCATATGGTACAAACAAGAAATACCTGAAATTAGACGGCCGATTTTGCAAAGTTAAACTCCTTCATTAATTATTTAGTTAATATAAAATACACAATTACATAATCTAAATAATTGTTTTTATTTATTTATTTTTCTGTATATTAGATAGTTAAGAATTTGTTCGATTCTTTCTTAAACGTTCTTTATAAAAAAAGCGGGTTGTAAAGATCCCGCTTTTTGTTTTTACTGATGTGCCGTTTTTAGGGCTGAATATGGAGTTCTGAATCAGGGGTTCTGAGCCGGGAATCTTGAGTCCCGGACGTGATGAAAAGATATCAACTCAAAGACACGAAAACTCCGGTTCAATAATCGGCTTAAGCCTCTATTATTCTAAAAACTTATTTTTAAGCATTTTAGTTTTGGCTGCATCAAGCCCTATCTCATTTTTTAAAAAATTATCAACCGAACCGTATTGGGTTTTGATTGCGCTAAAAGAGGCATCAATATATTCCTTTTTTACGCCCAACATGGATTTAGCTACTTCGGGGTCGATATGCATGAGCTGAACCATACCAGCAACAGACCTTGCGCTTTCAGCTTTGCGGTAATAATCAGATGCCAAATAATCGTTTACAATAACATCATAAGGTACACCTAAGCTGTAAAGTAGTAAAGCGGCGCCAATGCCTGTTCTGTCTTTACCGGCCGAGCAATGGAAAACTAAGCTTTCCTGGTTGGGTACGGCAAGTAATTTATCAAAAAAGGGTTTGTACCTATCTTTAAAGTATTGGGAATTGGCATAAAAAACCGTCATCAGCGAATCGCCTCCGTTACCTTTCAGGGTACCGATGTTCTTCATCCATTCGCCCAGGTTCTCGCTACCTGCAGGGCATAAGATGTAATCAGTATTAGGGTTTAAACGGTCGGGGGCGGCTTTTGATTCCTGGGTGCCTCTTAAATCCACATCATAAGTTATCTTTCTGTTTTTAAGTTCGGCCAGGTCGGCATCGGTCAGTTTGCTCAGATCCGCGCTGCGGTAAATTTTGCCCCACTTAACATGGTGCCCGTCTTGTGTGGTATAACCGCCAAGGTCTCTGAAGTTTACGGCACCTTGTAAATTTACTTTGCGTTTGGTGCTATCGGCAACCTGGGCGAAAACCGAGTGCGAGATGATTGCCAACGTGAATAAAAATAAGATCTTTTTCATGCTTCCATTAATTAAAAAAGGGGCTCTGCGAACAGAACCCCCGGTGATTGGTTTGATTTAGTTTATTATTTAGTTAACCACATGTCTTTCGTTACATCATCAGTACCACCAAATTGTGTATTTAATGATGCGTTGTAGTTGGCACCGTTAGCGTTAATTTCGTCTAATGGATACAGAAAACGACGAGGGATGATACCTCCGGTAGTTTTATAACCGGTATTTGCAGGCCCTGTAGCAAATGCTGGAACACCGGTACGGCGGTAGTTATAAAAGGATTCCCAACCTGAATTCATAACCATGGCCACATATTTTTGGGTCAAAATCTGATTTAAAGCAGTGGCGGGAGTAGTCGTATTATAAGCAATATTAGCCAGAAAGGTAGCATAATCAGTGGTAACGTTACCATAAGTACCTGTACCTACGTCAGAAACCCTGATCGATTGGTTGGCAGTTGCATTTAATGTTAAACCAAAATTAGCAAATGATGCTAAAACTCCTTTATCATACCAGCTCTTGGCATCGGCAGCAGTAAGCGTACCCACCCATCCGCGATTGATTGCTTCGGCAATGTTGAAGCACATTTCAGGGTAACCGATAAAGATAAAAGGCTCGGCTGTGGCACCTGTTTTAATACCAAAATAACGGGAACCGTTAAAATTTGAATAATTGCTGCTGGTAGCCAATAAAATTGAAACGTCTGTACCGGTGGGAGCACCGCGATAGCTGGCAAAGGATGCATAGTTGGCTTTATCTACCGGGGTAGCCAACAAAAAGGTACGCGGATCAGCGGTAGAGGTTGTAATATCAATAATAGGTTTGCCTATACACAGATAGTTGTTATAAGAGTCGCTACCCGAGGCAAAGTTTGGGTATAAATTAACCGAATTGTATTTATAAACCATATTGTCGCTGTTAGCGGTCATAATGGGATAGGTAGTTGGGTTGTTAACAATGGTTGCAAACTGAGTTTTAATGTTTAGGTCGGCATTGTCATCTGCCCTTTTACTCAGGCTGATCAGCACACGCAAACGATAGGTGTTGATCAGTTTTTGCCACTGTAAATTTGTAAGGCCGAAAATATCGCCAGCAGCATTAAATACCGTTCCTTGTGTTGCCGGAGTTATTATTGAGTTCAACGAGGTATTTGCATCATCTAACAATTGCAGGCAATTTTTATAGACATCATGCTGACTGTCAAAAGTTGGCGTAGGATAAGCAATAGGGTCGCCTGTTTGACTCATTGGGATATCACCAACACGTTGAGTAAGCCAGATGAAAGCATAAGCACGGAAGAATTTAGCAAGGGCCAGATACTTGTTGTTAGTTGCGCCTAATTGTGCTTTGGCCTGAACTTCTAATTGTATAGTATATTTCAGGATATCATAAGAGTGGGCGGTATAACTCCAGTCGTAACTGTTGGTACCCCAGTATTTATCATAATTAGATACCATATATTGGCTCGCTTTGTAAGCGTTTTTGTTGTTTGTGGCATCGTTACCAAAAGGCATTTCTTCCTGGCGTATAAGTGTAGCCGTAATGTGATTTAAAATTAAGGCTACTGGTACGGTTGCATCGGCATTAGCTGCATTTGGGTTAGAAACCAGATCGCCCTTTTGGCAACTGGTAATCGTAACAGCCAATGTTAGCGTAGCAACCACGATTTTTAATGTTTTTTTCATGTGATATATATTATTTTTTATCAACTATTTTATTAAAATGACAGATTTATATTAAAACCGTATTTGCGGGTGGTTGAACTCTGCAAGCCGTTATTGTTCTGGGTTGAACGATCACTTGAGTTAAAGCCAGAAGCGTATTGGTCGATATCAAAATCCTTACGTGCGGCAAAATATAATAGGTTGCGACCCACAAGCGAAAAAGAAGCGCTTTTAATAAAGGTATTTTTTAACAGGCTTGAAGGTAAATTATATCCTAAAGTAACTTCGCGTAATTTGGCGAAAGAGCGGCTTACCATCCACGCTTCATCGATGCCTTTAATTGCATTACCGTTTAGGTAAGCCTGAACTAAGATAGCCTTGGTATTAGGACCAAAAGTAAGTTGATCAATATTTGCGATAACACCGTTAGCAAATACTGGCGTACCAGAAGTGATCACCACGCCTGGACCTAACTCGTTACCAATCAAAGCTGGTGTTGGGGCCTGTGTACCGGTTTTGGTTGACAACCATTCAGCGTACCGGGCTGCGCCTATTACGCCAGTTACGGTTGATAAGTCTGTACCACCTTGACGGGTAGCGTAATAGTTATAATCGTAGATTTTACCCCCTATGCGGCCGTCAAACTGGAAGCTCAGGCTAAATGCTTTGTAAGAGAATCTGTTATTGATACCAAAGGTAAAGTCGGGGTTAAGGAAACCTAAAGAGCCCGTAGTTTGAGCGTTGTTGCCTGCAGCTGTCAGTAAAACCCCAGAGGTGTTATAAACAACGTTACCGTTACCATCGCGCAGGTATTTGGTGCCGTACACCTCATCTAACCTATCGCCAATTTTATAAGTATGGTTACCCAGCGTAAGCGTGGTTACTGCCGTGTTGTCTTCAAAAACTTTAGATAAGGTTTCTTTAAATGTTGAGTAGTTTACAGTCATGTCCCAATTCAAACCCTTGGGTTTTTTTAGGATACTTGCATTAAATGCTAATTCAAAACCGTTGCGTTTTGTGGTGATAACATTGTAGTTAACAGCCGTATAAGCAGTTGAAGGGGGGATTGGATAAGGATAAATTTGAGGACCGTTATCGGTATCAAAGTAAGTGAAATCAAAGCCTATACGGTTTTTTAATAAACGGATGTCAGCACCATACTCAAAAGATAAACGGTTGTAAGGTTTTAAAGTTTTGTTGGCTAACGTATTGTTATAAGTTACGGAAGGAGTGCCGTTATAAAAGGTAGAAGACGTAGCTGAGTTTTGGTTAGCGTAGCTCGGGCCATCGTAAGGGGTAAGCACATCGCTGCTGTAACCTAAATAAGTATTCATTGAATAGCCGGTAACCTGGGTTAAAGCTGAACCGATTGAAGCTTGTGTTAAAGCGCCTTTTACTTCGGCTACAGAGGCACGGAATTTTAAGAAAGAGATAAATTCGGGCAATTGAATGTAATCTGAAACAACCGTCGATAATGACGCCGAAGGGTAGAAGAATGTATTGTTATCCTTGGGCAAAGTAGATAGGTTATCTACACGGCCAGTGGTGTTCAGGTTGAAATATTTATCATAACCAAAGTCTGCCGAGTAGAAAGCACTATACACCTGCATCTTAGAGTTCCAGGTAAATTCTACTGCTGGTAATGTTGAGTTAGATAAGGTATAGGCGTTAGGCAGAGCAAGACCTTTGGTTGTGCCATAGAAGGAGTTGTAGGTAAATGTACGGTTGTTACCGCCTAATAAGCCGCTAACATTCCATTTGCTGAATTTGTGATTGTAGTTCAGGGCTATATCAGTGTTGTTCTCGAACAATTGGCGGTCGTCTTCACGATAGTCGCCATACCAGCCGAAAGAATAATCTGAAATGATACCGGTATAGCTGTTTAAGTTAGCTGATGAAGGCACCTGCTCTGTTTTCTTCTGGTTCCAGCTGCTTACTTGCGAGCGTAAACTCAGATTCAGATCGTTGTTGAATTTGTAATTTAATTTTAAGTAAGCGTAAATGTCAGTTTTATCATGGCCGCGTAACCATTTTTTGGCAACGAACCAAGGATTGTTCAAACGACCATACTCCTGAGCGTATTGAACCAGGTCGGGAACACCTTGAGGACCTTTGTAAATGTCTTCCAGATCGCGTACGTCATAGTCTGCCGAGCCATATACCTTAAACATATAAATGTAGCTTTGCGGACCGTAAGTAACTTCCGGGATGTTAGGGCTATATTGTTTATTATAGTTAATATTACCATCAATAGTTAACTTTGAGTTGATGTTATAACTGGCACTCAGGTTAAAGTTGTCGGAATTTATCGCTGTATTTGGGAAAATACCTTTTTGATATAAGTGAGAATATGAAAAACGGGTAGAATAGTTGGTGCCGCTACCGCTGAAAGCAAGATTGCTTGTATTGGTATAACCCTGCTGGGCAAAATTATCGTAATTGTTAACACCCCTTGCTGTCCATGGGGTTGGCGTTCTAACGCCGGTAAGCGCGTTATATGGGCTATCATACTGTCGTAATAACTGACCTTCAAAACGTGGGCCGTATTCTCCTAAACGGTTTGCATTATCATACAGGGCATCTGCTTGGGGTGTGTAAAGTGTGCCTACTAGACTGGTATTCGTAATGATAGGCGTTACCGCGGCCATATTCGGTTTGGGCTTCAGGAACGGCTATCCACGATCCGTCAAAAACAAGGCTGTTGTTAAAATTAACTTCCCAGCCTTTGGCATCTTTAGTGCCCTTTTTGGTTGTAATCACAATAGCACCGTTAATACCGCGCGAACCATACAGGGCCGCCGCGTTAGGGCCTTTTAATATCGAGTAAGTTTCAATATCGTCAGGGCTGATGTTCCAGGTATCAGAGTTAACCGGCGAACCGTCAACCACAAATAACAAGTCTTTGCTGCCACGTAAAACCAATTCCGGGCGGCCAAACATTTCAGCACTGGCACCTACTGATAAGCCGGCTACTTTACCGGCTAAAGAGTTGATCGGGTTGGCATCACGGGCCTTGATCAAATCGGCCCCTTTAACTTCCTGAACGGCGTAGCCTAAGTTTTTTACTTCTTTTTTTACTCCGTAAGCAGTAACAACTACTTCGGTTAATGAATTTGAACTGGATACCATCTTAACCGAAATGTTAAGATCTTTAGTAACAGTAACCTCTTGTTTGTTAAAACCAAGCGAGCTGAACACCAAAACCTCACCTTTAGAAGCTGAAATGGTGAAACGGCCATTGGCCCCCGTTGCGGTACCTGTAGTTGTGCCTTTAAGCAATACGCTAACGCCGGGCAAAGGCTGGTTAGCATCGTCAACAACAATACCCCTTACGGTATTGTTTTGGGCAAACAAATTGCCCCATGAGATAAGCGCGGTTACCATGATTAATAGCATCCGCGACAACTTGAGTAGTTTTTGTTTCATATGTGATTTGGATTATCCTGCAAAACTACCCTCGCAGTATTATGTAATGGTGGATACAATAAAAACAAAATGTTAACAAATGCTAAACAATAGTATCAAAATGCCCACATATGTTAATAAATATTATAAAGAATGAAAATTTTAGAATTTACGATAGTATATGTAAATACTAATGCTTCTGCCGAAGTGGAATATTTAGAGATATGAAATAATCAATATGTTGCCTCTAACTTGTGTCTGCGATTTTTAGGCAATACAATTTAACCTCACATTGGGGGTTTAAGACCTAAAGAGCGAACTCGACATCCTCAGGATGATATAAGCATTACATTCCAAGTTCCTGAAGGATATAACCAATTCCGAATAGAACAACGCAATTGTATATATATTAATTTTTGACAGAAGGAGATTATAATATAACGGATAAAAAATTCTATAATATCAATAATCAAATTGGCTGATACAAAGCTAAATCCGTTGGAAGGCTCCTAATCAGTAAAAGAGAAGCTACCATGATTTATGATATAGCGTCTCTTTTACTTTATAGTATTCGACTAACTCCGCCGAGCAATTGCAAAATTAATTACTTAATTAGTTGGTTTAGCAACGTAATCGGTACCGTTAGCTATTACATCCCATCTAAATATGTTCTCATCATAGTCATAATTTGTATTGTCAACTACCAATACAGGGAATGCACTCTTAAGTTCTAGTGACGAAGAGCCAGCAGGTACTGTATATGAAAGCTGGGTCGTTGGCCCGTAAGTAGAGCTTTGGGATATATTTACCGTTAACGGATTTGTTAGAGACAATGGTATGGTACAAGCTGCATCACTATAGGTTTTTAATGTTATGTCCGCAAATGTTACGTCCGTTGTGCCATCCGTAATATATTGATTAGCTTGTTCATTCCATGTTTTATGATCAGTTGTGACAGTATAAGAATTAAGGAATTCAGTACGGACAAAAATAGCGGTTAAACAAGTCCCTTGTGCATTTGCCGAACTTTGACCTTGTGCATTAAGATAGTTTATCGCTTTTTGATTTGCATCCGGATAAGAAATATTTGAAGTAAATTGATTTGCAGGAACTGTAATAGTTACCTGCGTACCTACATAACCTGGTCCGCAATTATTTTTTGTGAACGTTGCAGATTGTGGGCTGTTGCCATACGTAGGTGGAGTTGGATTGACTGTTATTGTATAGGATATATATCCGCTATGCGATGTAACCCCTGTATAGTAAGTGCATTGGATATAAAACCTTGCTGTTATAGCAAAATTGGTTGGATTTGATACACTTACTTTAATTGTAGTTGGTTGATTTGAGGAGCCGTATACGTTAACTACTTGTGTTACGCTGAAGTTTACCAAGTTGGGATTTACACCAGACGGCGAAGTAACTACCGTTTGGCTATTATCAATTTGTGTTATCGCGTTAAAGTTATATCCTGTAGTATTAAAACCTTGTGCTGTTTCACCAACTGCAGTCAGAGTAATAGTTGAGCCCGTTAAGGCCGACGATGGGCCTGAAAAAGATTGGGCAAAAATAATATTGCCGCTTAAAATTGTGATAAAAAATAAGATGATTTTTTTCATGATAGATTTAATTATGCCGGTGGATTAGTCGATTAAAAGTATTTAACGCATATTAAATCGAACTGTATTGAATATTAAATTGTGCTTATTTCATATTATTAAATTGTAAACTAAAACCGATGATGATATATCTGTTTAAATTAGAATAACTTGTGGATTGTGTATAAGTAGATCCGGCATAATTATTATTGAACTTAAAAGAATTGAATATATCGTATCCTTGTATCCATAGCGTACCATACTTTTTCAATATATTTTTTTTTATAGCAGCATTCATTGAAAACGAAAGGTTGTTTGTAATGCTATGATTATAATTTGCATAAGGATAAAGGTTGATTTGTATGGTGTATAAATTGACAGCTATATTGTCTGAATAAATAATGTTGGTTATCACAGAACTCGTTGAATTGTAGTAGCTTTTGTTGAAAAAAAAAGATACTACCGGAGTTATTGATAATACAGATTTGACAATTTCTTTTGAAGTTGAAAATGACTGATTAAGATTTACGCCATTATTTACAAAAAGTGCACGATCAACAATTGCAGGTGTTTCCTGATAACTGATGGATGAATTATAGTTTAAATAAAACTTATCGGTAATGTTTTTAAATATAGAGAAGCCCAACTGCCCCGATTTTGAATTTCCTATATTATCCAAAAAAAAATTTTGAATACCATTAGGTGTATAAGTTATATTAGACCCGAATTTCGACCTGAAATAATCAGCCCCCCCGGTAAAGGATAAACGTTCCTGGTCTGTTTTTTTTATATTGTATTCTAACCTGATACTGGTTTTTTGTTCTGGTATCAATTTAACATTGCTGTTCATTTGCGATATCAGATCGAAAGTATTGGTAATGTTTGTCAACTGATTGATATCCGGATAATGTGTCTCGGTGATAAAATCTAAAAGTAGATTTTTTTTTGAGTTGATTTTATAATCCAATTTAACACTGGAGTTAATGTGAAAATACCGGGCAGCATCGTATGCTGTACCCGACACGCTTCTTAAATTGAGTATTTCGGACACAGCGCCATTTAAAGATATTTTATCAAAGGTTTTTTGGACCTTGATACCTGATTGGTAATATTGATTGGATACTTTAAAGAGGTTATTCAATTCGGCTTTTATGGTGTCGCTATCAATATCAGATTGATAGTTAATATGGTCTGTTTTATAAACAGCAAAAAAAACAATGTTTGAAGCATCTCCGATAGGTTCTGTGAAATTTGTATTTAATGTAATATCGCTTTCATCCGCATGCCGTCTTCCATTAACAAAATACCGGGAAAAAGCATCATTATGCAGATTAACAACATCATTAATCTCACTTGTTTCGGGGTTATAGTTATCTTTATTGATGTCAATGGTTAACAAACGTCCTTTTTTTGATGTAAATCTTTTACTATAAAGCATTTTGGAGGATAAAAGATAGTTGGTGATATTTCTGTTTTTAAATTGCTGAGAAACCGTGTTATTACCGTTGAATGAAATATTGTAATTCAAAGAATCCGTTTCTTTTAATTTATTGTACTCAAGCTTTTGTGAAAAAGCAATAGTATTTAGCGGATCAATTTTATAATTAAGGCTAAAGCCCGTTTCCGATATTCCAAATGTTTTGGAACGAATGGTGTTTACTACTTTTGAAAACTGATCAATAGTTTGATCTTGTCTTTCAGACTCCGATCTGAAATCCTTATTTTCAAAGTTGCCTTTTACAGTAAACTCTATTTCAATTTTTTTGAATAATATATTCCGATAAAATAACTTTAAGCTATTTGCATTGGCATAATTGGAATTTGTTGAAAATTTAACAATAGGTTGCCCGATAAGGTTATCGCCGATATTAACATTATTAGAATTAGCACTTATTGAAAATTGCTCCTTGTCCCTGTAAGTATAAAGGTTTGCATTAACCAGATATCTATCAAGTGTACCCCCACCTATATTGGCGTTTCCAAATTTGCCTTTGTTAAATTTATCTTTGAGGCTGATATTAACTTTTACAGTGGGCCTTAGCATGGTTGTATTAGTAACGCTGTCGATATCACTTTCTGTAACCTCTATGTTATTGATTACTAACGCAGGCAGTAAGCTATAAATATCCATATTGTTTTTTCCAAAAAAACTGCCGTTGTTTACTAAAACGTCGGATACAGCTTTCCCTTTGAAATACAGTTGACCTTTCGCATCTTTTGAGAAACCCATCTGTGAAGAAAATAAATCACTGACCATTACGGACCGTTCGAAAACCCTTTTTGACAAATCTATCCTGGTCGTATCGTTGTATCTCTTTTTTTTAATTTTTACTTCATGAAGCACCAGATTTTTAGCGCTGATTTGATATTCTCCTAAAAAGTAACTGTTTTTACGTAAAGTATCAATTGATATGGAATTATCGATCAGGAAATCTATGTAGTTCAATCCTCCGATTTTTATATTATTTGCTCGTTTATAAAGGTACAATGGGAAATTAAATCGCCCCGTACTATCGCTAAACGTTACATAGGTTTTTTTTGGAGCGCTATAAATAGTAATAGTTCCATCGGTAATAGGTTTATGAGTATCCTTATTAATAATCTTACCTGTTATATTTATTTCTTGGGCAAAGGCTCTTTGGAAAACAGGTAGTATAAAAAAAAATAATATAAAGAGTTTATTCATTGAAATTGCCTGAGTTAGGAACCCATTAAATTTAGGTATCAATGCCATTACCCTCATTAAATTAATATTATTATTATTTTACCCTTATAATATATTAAATCCGGGTTTCTCAATCCATTTATGATTATGTGCTGACTAATATATTTATTGGGGAAATAAAAGCGCAAAATCAACACCTTATATAAGGCCAGCACAATTGCTTTATGTTATATACCAAAAGCTTTTTTTGAGAAGAGGAAAATGGAAACTTGTTCAAAGCGATTCTCAAGATAGAATTCTGGTGGGTTTCTATTAATTTTACCAAAGAGCATTTTGAGAGGTGGGATAGCTCAATCCCGGGAAAGCGATAAGCAAAATAATTTACCAGGCATTTTCAAATTAAAATTAAAACTTAAATGGCCGCTCAGCATTGATAAGTCTCGTTGTTTTAATGTCTTTGTATTTACCATAGCTTTCGGCATGGCCTAATCCTGCTTATTTCCGGTGTTTGGTTTAAATTTATTTAATGGATATTTTTCGCTGGCAAAAGCGGCGCGTGATTTTAATACCGCTTGGAGGTTATTTAAAAAACTATTCGATGTTGTTTGCTATCGGTCCTTATAGTAAAAAATATATAATATAAAAATAGCTGTTTATTGGGGTTTTTCTTAAACGAAAATATTGCCACTTTTATTGATAAAATAATTAATAACTTGACTTTTTGTTAATTTATTAATTATATTACACCTGTATATTTATTACTTTGATAATTGATTGCGTATGGGGTTAAAATTTTTACTTTTTTTTTGTTGGTATATCTTTTTAAGCCAGGTGCTTTTTGCACAGGCACCGGCAATAAGCTATGCAACGCCGCCAGCCTATACCGTGGGCGTTGCAATTGCACCTTTATCTCCAGTAAATAATGGTGGTGCGGTTACAGCGGCTACAACGGGCAAAGTAAGTACATTTGCTGGCAACGCCGGTATAGCAGGCAATACCAACGCCACAGGTACCGCTGCCACTTTTCACAGTCCTTTTGGTGTTGCGGTTGATGCGTCAGGCAATGTATATGTTGCGGATGCCGGCAATAACTTGATCCGTAAAATATCCCCCGTCGGAGTAGTTAGCACCTTTGCCGGGAGCGGTGTAGCCGGTTCGGCCAATGGCACCGGTACCGCGGCGAGCTTTAATAATCCTTTCGGCATAGCAACTGATGTACAGGGTAACCTATATGTGAGTGATGTAAATAGCAACCTGATCCGTAAAATAACGCCTGGCGGGGTGGTTACTACGCTTGCGGGGAGCGGGTCGGCCGGTTCTGTCAATGGTACGGGCACGGCGGCGAGTTTTAATACACCGTATAGCTTAACCACAGATATGCAGGGCAATGTTTATGTTGCCGATTATGGCAATCAACTGATCCGTAAAATAACTCCGGCAGGTGTAGTAACGACATTAGCAGGTACTGTTGGGTCATCCGGCTTTGTTAATGGTACAGGTACGGCAGCAAAATTCAATTACCCGCGGAGCGTTGCTACAGATGCTGCGGGCAATGTTTATGTGGCCGATCAGGTGAACCAGGCTATCCGTAAAATAACCCCGGCAGGCGTAGTAACCACCTTTGCCGGAAGCGGGGTTCCGGGAGCGCTGAACGGCACCGGTACCGCTGCCACGTTTTATAACCCAACTGGCGTAACTATGGATGCCCAGGGGAATGTTTATGTAGCCGATTCGCAAAATCATTCTATCCGTAAAATAACGCCCGCCGGTGTAGTAACTACATTGGCAGGTACGGGTTCCATGGGGTCGGCAAACGGGGCAGGCACTAACGCCAGTTTTTATTATCCTAATGCGGTAGTAGCAGATGCCCTGGGCAACCTGTACATAGCAGATACCAATAATCACCTCATCCGTAAAATAATAACAGGCAATTATACCATCACCCCTGTTTTGCCTGCGGGATTAAATTTTGACCAGTCAACAGGCACTATCAGCGGCACCCCAACGGCAGTGAGCGCTGCTACAACTTACACGGTGACTGCTACCAATGCATCTGGCAGCAATTCAACTACAGTAAGTTTAAGTGTGGTTGCACCGGCGCCAACGATAGCTTCCTTCACCCCAACATCAGCGCCAGCCGGATCAACCATTACCATTACGGGCACCAACTTTACGGGTGCCACCGCTGTTAAGTTCGGCGGGACGGCTGCAACATCGTTCGCTTTAGTTTCTGATACGCAAATAAGCGCGGTTGTAGGCGCAGGGGCATCGGGCAGTGTAACTGTTACCACGGCAGGCGGTACAGCTGCTTCGGTCGGTTTTACATTGATAACACCGCCGGTAATCAGCTATGCTGCGCCAACTGCTTATACCGTTGGTGTAGCCATAACAGTGTTATCGCCGACTAATGGCGGCGGTGCTGTTAGTACTGGCACAAATGTACAGGTAAGTACGCTGGCTGGTAAGGCTGGCTCAGCAGGCAATGCAAATGGCACAGGTACTGCTGCAACTTTTAGTAGTCCTACGGGTGTCGCAACGGATCCATCTGGCAATATTTATGTATCAGATTATAATAACAACCTGATCCGAAAAATTAACCTTGCAGGTGTAGTTAGCACATTTGCGGGAAGCGGTACAGCAGCTTCTGTTAACGGTACAGGTGTTGCGGCAAGTTTTTTACATGCATATCGTTTGACGACTGATGCACAGAGCAACGTTTATGTAATAGATGGCAATATGATCCGTAAAATAACCCCAGCCGGGGTGGTGACTACATTAGCGGGAAGTGGGGATTCCGGCTCCGCAGATGGTACGGGTACAGCGGCAAGTTTTCATACCCCATATGATTTAACTACAGATGCGCAAGGCAATGTTTATGTTGCAGATAACTTCAATCAAACTATCCGTAAAATAACTCGTGAAGGTGTCGTTAATACATTTGCTGGCACTTCGGGTTCATCAGGTTTTGTTAACGGTACGGCCGCTGCCGCAAAATTCAAAAATCCGATAGGTATTGCCACGGATACACAAGGGAATGTATATGTAGCCGATAACGGGAACCTGGCTATTCGTAAAATAACTCCAGCGGGTGTAGTTACTACCTTGGCAGGAAGCGGTTTTAAGGATCCTTTTAGCGTGGCTACAGATGCACAAGGAAATGTTTACGTTATGGATTATAGTACTCCTATTCTGCGTAAAATACTTCCAACCGGGACCGTAACCATCCTGGCTGGAGATGGCTCTGCAGGCTCTGCAAATGGAGCGGGTACCGTTTCAAACTTTTATGTTCCCAATGCTTTAGCCACGGATGCACTTGGTAATATCTACGTAGCTGACGCGGGTAACAACCTTATCCGCAAAATAACAACCGGCAATTATAGCATTACACCTATGTTGCCTGCGGGATTGAATTTTGATCAGTCGACAGGCACAATAAGCGGCACGCCAACTGTTGCAAGCCCGGCAACAACGTACACCATAACAGCTACCAACGCAGCCGGCAGCAATTCAACTACATTAAATTTAAGCGTAACGGTACCGGCGCCAATGATAGCCTCTTTTTCGCCAACATCAGCGCCATCCGGTTCAACTGTAATTATTGCCGGTACCAATTTTACCGGCACCACAGCTGTTAAGTTCGGCGGAACGGCTGCAACATCATTCACCGTAGTTTCTGATACACAGATAAGCGCCGTTGTAGGCCCCGGGTCATCTGGCGGTGTATCTGTTACCACGGCAGGCGGTACAGCCACTTCGGCCGGTTTTACATTGATAACACCGCCGGTAATCAGCTATACTACGCCACCTGCTTATACTGTTGGTGCGGCCATAACAGCTTTATCACCAACAAATAGCGGCGGCGCAGTTACATCAGCTACAACTGGTAAAGTAAGTACGGTTGCCGGCAGTGTGGGCATAGCTGGCAAAGCCAACGGCATAGGCACAGCGGCAACATTTAGTGGTCCTTCTGGTGTCACAACGGATGCGTCTGGCAATTTATATATTGCAGATTTTAATAACCGGCTAATCCGCAAAATAACGCCTTCGGGTTTGGTGACTACTTTTGCAGGCAGCGGAGCTGCCGGTTCGGAAAACGGTAACGGTGCCGCGGCGAGTTTTAATAACCCGTTTGGCTTAACAACTGATGCGCAGGGCAACATTTACGTTAGCGATGCAAATAATAACACGATTCGTAAAATCACGCCTTCAGGGGTGGTTACTACGTTTGCCGGAAGTGGGTCTTCAGGTGCGGCCGACGGCATTGGTATGGCCGCAAGTTTTAACAGCCCATATGGCTTAGCCACAGATGCACAAGGAAATATTTATGTTGCCGATTTTGGCAACCAGGTTATCCGTAAAATAACTCCGGACGGTGTGGTTACTACCTTTGCAGGTACTACCGGTGTAGCTGGTAATGTCAATGGCGCAGCGGCCGCTGCCAAATTTAATTCTCCCTATGATGTAGCCGTAGATGTTACGGGCAACGTATATGTAGCCGACGAGTTGAACCAGGTTATCCGGAAAATAACTCCCGCTGGGCTTGTTACTACCTTTGCAGGAAGCGGGGGTATTGGTGCGCTAAACGGTACAGGTACCGCGGCCTCCTTCCATAATCCTACCGGAATAACTACCGATGCCCAGGGCAATGTTTACGTAGCCGACTTATATAATAATGCTATCCGAAAAATAACACCGGGGGGCGTGGTAACTACATTAGCCGGTACTGGCTCGATAGGATCGGCAGATGGCGTAGGTACCAGCGCAAGTTTTTATAATCCTAACGCAGTTGCAACTGATGCCGTAGGCAATATATACGTGGTGGATACCTATAATCAACTTATCCGTAAAATAACCACGGGCAATTATACCATTACACCTTTTTTGCCGCCAGGTTTAACTTTTGACCAGACAACAGGCACTATAAGTGGCACGCCAACAGCTACAAGTGCGGTTACTACTTATACAATAACCGTTACAAATGCAGCCGGGAGCAGTTCAACAACGGTAAATTTAAGCGTAGCTGCAGCAACGCCGGCTATCGCTTCGTTCAGTCCGGCTAATGCGCCCGCCGGGGCGGCCGTAACCGTTACCGGCAGCAATTTCAAAGCAACTACCGCTGTTAAGTTTGGCGGAACTTCTTCGGCTTCGTTCACTGTTGTGTCTGACACGCGAATAATTGCTATTGTTGGTTCAGGAGCTACGGGCAGCGTTAGTGTTACCACTCCAATCGGAACAGCTACTTTGGCGGGATTTACGTTCACCGAGCCACCACTCATAAGCTATACCTCTTTGCCTGTTGATACCGTTGGCGTACCCATAACTGCGTTGTCGCCAGTAAACAAGGGCGGCGCTGTACCAGCTAAAACCTATTCGCTCGTAAGTACCATTGTAGGTAACGGTAGCTCTGGCGCAGTAAATGGTACAGGTACCGCGGCAAGCTTAAACTTATGCGATGGCTTGGTATTTGATTTGTTGGGCAATATGTTTGTTGCCGATTTTGGCAATCATATGATCCGTAAGATCACTCCGGCAACTGTTGTAAGTACTTTTGTGGGAACCGGTTCGCCTGGTTCTACTAATGGCAAAGGTACGGCGGCGAGTTTTTACGTGCCCTATGGTATGGCTATCGATGCCGCAGGTAACTTATTTGTTGCTGATCAGTTTTATAACCAGATCAGAAAGATAACACCAGACGGCTTGGTAACCACTTTTGCAGGCAGTTTAACCGGTGCTCCGGGTGCCACAGATGGCACAGGCGCAGCGGCAACATTCCGTAGCCCCCGCGGCATGGCCATTGACGCTTTAGGTAACCTATTTGTTGTTGAGGATAATTATCTCATCAGGAAAATTACTCCGGATGCTGTTGTTACTACTTTAGCCGGAAACGGCGCAGCAGGATCGGCCAATGGTACCGGTAATGCGGCAAGCTTTAACCACCCCTGGGGAATTGTAGCCGATGCTGCAGGAAATTTATATGTGGCCGATACCTATAATAATCTTATCCGTAAAGTTACTTCGGCAGGTTCCGTAACAACCTTCGCGGGCAGCGGTGCCGCCAGTTCTGTTGACGGTACTGGTACAGCTGCCAGCTTTAACTACCCTTCTGCAATAAGCATTGATGCATCAGGCAATTTATATGTAGCAGAGCTTAATGGTAACGTCATTCGTAAAATAAGCCCTGCGGGCGTGGTAACCACCATCGCAGGCAGCGGCGCATCAGGTATTGCCAATGGTATTGGTAAAGCCGCCACATTTGGCAACCTTTACAGTATTGCGACAGATGCCTCCGGCGATGTTTACGTAGCCGATCAATATAAATATATCATCCGGAAAATTGTGGGTACGGGTTACAGCATCAGTCCGGCTTTGCCAGCTGGTTTAAACTTCGATACTGCAACAGGGGTAATCAGCGGTACACCAACAACAACAGCCGCTGCGGCAACCTATACTATTACAGGCTATAATCTGGCTGGCAGCAGCAGCACTACTATAACATTCGCAGTAATTGCGCCTGTAGCCACGCTAACTTCGTTTAATCCAACAACAGCGGCAAGTGGTACAACCGTAACTTTAACCGGAACAAATTTTACAGGTGCTACTGCAGTTAAATTCGGTGGCACAGCAGCAACATCATTCACGGTAGTTTCTGATACCCAAATAAGGGCGGTGGTAGGCTCGGGTACAAGCGGTAATGTGTCTGTTACAACACCAGCTGGTACGGCAACACTCGCAGGTTTTACCTATACTGCAAGTCCGAGTATAGCTTATAATACGCCACAGATTTACATGGTCAATATGGCAATTACCCCGCTTGTACCTGTTAACTCAGGTACGGCGGTTACATCAGCAGGTACGGCAGTGGTAACTACCTTTGCCGGAAGCGGCGCAGCAGGTAGTGTTAACTCAACCGGCACATCAGCAACGTTTAACGGGCCATTGGATGTGGCAGTGGACGCCGAGGGTAACACATACGTTCTGGATCAGCTTAACAACCTGGTACGCAAAATTACGCCGGCAGGAGTGGTTAGTACTTTGGCCGGAAGCGGATCATCTGGTTCTGCAAATGGCGCGGCTACGGCGGCTACATTTAATCATCCAACTGGCTTAGCCGTTGACGCCGCCGGTAATATTTATGTTGCCGATCAGGGTAATAACATGATCCGTAAAATTACGGCGGCAGGTGTGGTAACAACATTGGCGGGTAAATTAACGGCTGGGTCGGCAGATGGAGTAGGTGCTGCCGCAAGCTTTAATTTACCTGCGGGTGTAGCGGTTGATGCCTCCGGAAATGTTTACGTTGCCGACTTATTGAATAGCATGGTACGTAAAATAACACCGGATGGTACGGTAACTACGCTGGCCGGAAGTACCAGTGCCGGTTCGGCCGATGGAACAGGTGCTGCAGCAGGATTTCATTACCCTACCAATTTACAAGTTGATGATCAGGGGAATATCATCGTTGCTGATCAGTTGAACAACAAGATCAGGAAGATAAGCCCGGCCGGAGTTGTAACTACAATAGCGGGCCCAACAGGTTTCAATAATCCTTATGATGTCGCCATTAGCAAAACCGGGATTATTTATGTGGCCGATTATAATAGTAATTCAATTAAAGCGATCAGTCCGTCGGGGGGCGTTACTACTTTGGCAACCGGATTTGCCAATCCGGGCGGAGTGGCTATTGATAGCCGGGGAGTAATTTATGTGGCCGATTATGGACATAATACAATCCGGAAAATAACAATTAATGGCTATTATATTGATAAAACACTACCTGCGGGCCTCAATTTTGATACAGCCACGGGCACTATCAGCGGTACGCCTACAGCAGCAAGTCAGGCAACCAATTACACAATAACGGCTACAAATAACACAGGGATGGGTACGGCAGTTATTAATATTACGGTAAATGATAAGCAGGCACAAACCATATCATTTGCCGCTATTGCTCCGGTAACATATGGCTCTGCGGATATCCAATCCGCCGCCACAACCAATTCTGGGTTAACCGTTAGCTACAGTAGCAGTAATCCGGCGGTAGCAACTGTTACAGCAGCAGGGCTCGTCCATATTGTTGCAGCGGGTAGTACCGTAATCACAGCCAGCCAGAGTGGCAACAGTATTTACGGTGCGGCAACACCTGTTAGCAGAACATTAACAGTTAACCAGGCTGCGCTCACTATTGCTGCCGTTAACCAAAGCAAAATATATGGTTCGGCCAATCCGCCTTTAACAGTAAGCTATTCCGGTTTTGTAAACGGCGAAACGCAAAGCGTATTAACTGCACAGCCCTTGTTGAGTACAACAGCAACAACTACTTCCGCAGTTGGCACTTATCCTGTTACTGTTAACAGCGCAACAGCGGCCAATTACACTATTAACTATGTGAGTGGTACCTTAACCGTTACCCAGGCATTGATCACTGTGACTGCCGATAATCAGACTAAAGTTTACGGTGCTGCTAATCCGGTATTAACAGTTAATTACACCGGTTTTGTAAACGGTGATACACAAAGCAGCCTGACAACATTACCAACCGTTAGCACCACTGCTACGGTATTATCTGGAGCGGGTACGTATCCTATAATCATAAACGGTGCGGTATCCGCTAACTACAATATTAATTATGTTTACGGTACATTAACAGTGAGCAAGGCTGCCCTCACCATTACTGCTACTAACCAAAGCAAAGTTTACGGCTCAGTTAATCCAGCTTTAACCGCAAGCTATTCCGGTTTTGTAAACGGCGAAACACAAAGCGTTTTAACCACACAGGCCTCATTGAGCACAACAGCAACTACTGCTTCGGCTGCGGGCATTTATCCCATTACAGTTAACGGCGCAGCAGCAACAAATTACACCATCAGCTACGTTAATGGAACCATGACGGTTAACCGGGCACTGATTACTGTAACTGCCGATAATCAAGCTAAAATATATGGCAGTGCTAACCCGGTATTAACAGTTGCCTACACCGGCTTTGTAAACGGTGATACGCAAAACAGCCTGACAACATTGCCAACGGTTAGCACCACTGCTACCGTATCATCGGCTGCTGGCAGTTATCTTATAACAGCCAGCAGTGCAGTATCTTCTAATTATGATATCAATTATGTTAGCGGTACATTGACCGTAAGCCAGGCTGCCCTCACTATTACTGCCACTAACCAAAGCAAAGTATATGGTTCCACTAATCCAGCTTTAACTGCAAGTTATTTTGGTTTTGTAAATGGCGAAACACAAAGCGTTTTAGCAGTACAACCCTTGTTAAGTACAACAGCAACTACCAATTCGCCGGTGGGCGCTTATCCTGTAACGGTTAGCGGTGCAGTATCTTCTAACTACAACATCAATTATGTTGCCGGTACTTTAACAGTGAGCAAGGCTGCCCTCACTATTACTGTCAATAATCAAAGTAAGGTGACTGGGGCTGCCAATCCGTTGTTTACGGCAAGCTATTCAGGATTTGTGAACGGAGATACACAAAGTAGCTTAACCACTTTACCGATAATCACAACAACGGCTACTGCAGCGTCACCGGCAGGCTTATATCCAATTATTGCAAGTGGTGCAGCAGCTTTAAACTATAACATCAGCTACGTTGCCGGTGTGTTAACCGTTACGGCAGCTGGCTTAATAAATCCAAGTGTAACAACGGTGCCGGCAACATCAATCACATCAACAGGTGCCACGCTGAATGGTTCTGTTAACGATAACGGCATAGCTGCTACGGTAACAATGGAATACAGCACCTCCCCCGATCTATCAGGTGCCAGCCTGGCACTGTTAACAACGGGTACCAGTCCTGTTCAACCTGGAACAGGAAACACTACATTCACAAGTACCATCAATGGTTTAAAAAATGCTACCACTTATTATTTCAGGATAACCGCTAAAACGGCAAACGGCGTTATCAATGGCGCAATTTTAAATTTTACTACCGAGGTATTGACAGTCCCTGTCATCACCTTTAATCAGCCTTCAGCCGTTACCTACGGTAGCGCCGATATCACCGTCGTTGCAACCAGTAGTAATACAATCATTCCGATAGTTTATACCAGCAGTAACCCCGCTGTGGCTACTATTACAGCAAATGGCGAAATCCACATAGTAAGTGCAGGGAATACTATCATTACTGCAACCCAGGCGGCCAACACCAGCTATGCGGAGGCAATGCCTGTTAGCAGAACGTTAACTGTTAACCCAGCTACACTCATTATTACTGCCTTTAACCAAAACAAAGTATACGGTTCAGTCACCCCAGCTTTAACGGTAAGCTATTCCGGTTTTGTAAACGGCGAAACGCAAAGCGTTTTAACAGCCCAACCCTTAGTGAGCACTACTGCGGTTATTGCATCCGGCGTAGGTAATTATCCCCTAACGGTGAGCGGGGCACTGGCAGCAAACTATAGCATCAACTACGTTGCAGGCAATTTAACTGTTACCCCGGCATCGCTGATGATTACTGCGGATAACCAAACAAGGGCATTTGGAGCTGCTAACCCAACGTTGACTTTAAGCTACAACGGCTTTGTGGCAGGAGACCAGGCTTCCGTATTGACTACAGTGCCGGTAGTAACCACTACGGCGACGGTTTCATCGATACCGGGAACCTACCCGATAACCGTTAGCGGCGGTTTAGCAGCTAATTATGTGATTGGTTATACACCAGGTATATTAACGGTGTCGGCATCAAGCCAGCTGATTACTTTTGCCGCTATGAGTAATAAAACCTATGGTGATGCGGACGCTGCACTGTTTGCCTCTGCCACGTCGGGACTGCCCATTAATTTCTCGAGCAGTAATCCCGCAGTTGCTGCTGTGGTTAACGGCAGCTTACATATCACTGGTGCAGGTACAACGGTAATAACGGCCTCTCAGGATGGTAATGCAAACTATGCTGCCGCAGCCCCGGTATCACAAACAGTAGTAGTAAGGCAGGCTGCGCTAACCATTACGGCAGATAATCAAACCAGGATTTATGGTGCAGCAGATCCCATTTTTACGGCTACTTATAACGGATTTGTTTACGGCGAAGACGCCTCTAAGCTGCCTACCCAGGCGTCGTTGTCAACCACGGCAACTATAACATCAAACGTAGGGATATACCCCATAACGGTAAGCGGAGCAGTTTCGGCCAACTATGTGATTAGTTACGTAACAGGGAATCTGACTGTCACGCCAGCTACCCGTACAATAGCCTTTACCAGTCTCCCTGCTAAAACATACGGCGATACTGATTTTGCGCCATCTGCTGTTGCCAGTACAGGCGAGGCGGTGCTTTACACCAGTTTAAATACCAGTGTGGCTACGATAGTAAACGGCAGAATACATATTGCAGCAGCCGGATCCGCAACAATAGTTGCTACCGTGGCGGCCAATAGCAATTATACAACAAAGCCTGCAGCGCAAGTTACATTGCTGGTTAACAAGGCGGCCCAAGCCATTAATTTCAGCACAATACCCTCCCCGGCCATCAAGGGCACTACCATTACGCTAAATGTATCTGCAAGCTCCGGCCTGCCGGTGACATTAACAAGCTCCGACCCGAACGTTGCGACAGTTGTTGGCCATTCGCTTGCTTTGTACAGCCTGGGAACAGTGCGGATCACTGCCAGCCAGCCTGGAGATGATAATAATTTACCAGCTGCCGATGTGCAGCAAACCGTAACGGTGGACGATGACCAGCAGAATGATGTAGTTTTTCATCCGGTTGTAACGCCTAATGGTGATGGTGATAACGACATATTAATTATTGAAGGTATTACTAAGTTCACGGATAATCACCTGGTTATCGCTAACAGGAACGGGGCTAAAATATTTGAGACAACGGGCTATGATAATCATGCCAATTCGTTCGACGGGCGCTCGAATGCAGGATCGCTACAACCACAGGGCACCTATTTTTACCTGTTAGAATACACCGTAAACGGAAAGAAGAAACAGATTAAAGGATTTTTAATTCTAAAATACTAATGAGTTTAATTCAGAATAGCAGATTGTGCAGGCGGCAATTGTTTGCTTTTTTGTTCAGCGCGATCATCATCCTTACCGTCTTTGATACACACGCGCAGCAAACAAGTTTTACACAGTATATGGATAACCTTACCCCGGTTAATCCTGCATTTTCTTTGCGGAATGACGGTGCCGGAACCATCAGTACAGCCGTAAGAAAGCAGTGGGTAGGGGTGCCCGGTGCGCCCACCACGTATTTATTTAACGGCGACTTCCCTATCCAGTCAATGGATGGGTCGGCGGGGCTGATTATCAGGGATGATCAATTTTCGGTAGAGCATCTTACAACGCTTAACGTGTTCCTTGCCAAAAGCATACAGATAAACGATTTTCAGCATTTGGCAGTTTCCATCAACGCGGGCTTCAAAAACTATATTGCAAACTATAGTTCCCTGGGTTATGGCGATGCACTGCTAACTAACATTAACGAAAGGGAACCCAACATGGGCTTTGGTGTGATGTTTTACGATGATGACTATTACTTCGGTGTATCGGTTCCTGAGATCAGCTTGCGGAGCTTAGGCGTTGGTTCGGTTCAAACTAACCAGAGTTTTAGAAATAACTATTATCTTACGGGAGCATTTTATATGGATCTGAATGAGGATTTCAAAATTAAACCGGCCTCTCTCGTCTCCTACACCCGTGGGGTACCGGTAATAGCAGATATTTCGACCACCTTATATGCAAAGGATACCTACGGGTTAGGTGTAAACTACCGTACCAATAACGAAGTAGCTACCATTTTATCATTTAAAACAGATAGTTTTCATATAGGTTATAGTTATCAATTTGGCACGGCATCTAACAATATCGGCAGCTTTAGCAACGCAACTCATGAGATTATGCTGTCCTTTCATTTCGACTCACCCAATTCAAAACCTTTAAATATGGGGCAGTAATTTTTATGATATATTGGTATTTAACTTGGTTTTTTTGCTAAAATACCATTCTGAAAAAAAATTCGATGAGTAATGTGTCCTGAAAATATTCTGTTAGTGAGGTATCACTACCCGGAACGTTAGATTAACCCGTGGCTTCATGGTTTGGGTGGATTTGGCTATCCGGTGTTCCCCGTGCTCCTGTAGGTCGCCTTTCATTAGCAAAAATGAGCCATGCTCAAGCCTGACGGAATATTTTTGATGATGATTTGCCTTGTTGCGGATATCGAAGCTTCTAACCTGCCCCAAACTTACAGAGGCGATAATGGGATGTTTGCCCAGCACTTTTTCCCGGTCGCTGTGCCATGCTACCGAATCATTACCGTCGCGGTAATAATTGAGCAGTACACTATTGAATTGAATGCCTGCCAAAGGTTCTACCTTGTTTTTTATCATGAGCAGTTCGGGTGTCCAGGATGCTGGATTGGATAGTGTCCCGGTAGCGGAATAATCAGTGCCGATATCACCGTACCAGGCTGTAAGCCTGGGCGTAGTCACTTCCTTATCATACATTTTTTGGATCGTTTGCTTCCAGGGTACTTCCGTTATAAAATTCTGCAACAATTGGTCGCTTTCCGCTTCACTAAATAAACCTGGCCGGTATTCCAGTAGTTCTTCCGGTAATCCCCTGCTCTGGCCCGCCATCTCTAAAAAACTCAATTGCTCCATCTCCGCTCTCTCTTCTGTTTTACAGTGTCTTTACATAATTCATAATAAATTTTGCCAGTTGCTCTTGTTCGCCAATTTTGAGTATTTCGCCATCGTAAATCCAGTAGCCTTGAGCGTCAAATAATATTCTGCCAAGGTAATCAGGCCTGTCATCAAAGGCGGTATATAATTCATAACTTATCACCGCGCCCTTTTGTTCTATATCGGTTACTACCCTAATAATTTCGTCGGGCGCATTTTTACGCTTTATCCAGGCTTTGGCTTCTTTAATCAGATTCGCATTGTTGATCATCATAAAGCAAAAGTGAAAAATAATTTAGATAAATTACTAATTTTATTAGTAATTTATTATGGAACGGATTTTCTTTTTAGCAAGCTCGTTATTTCGATGAAATCATTGTAGTTATTTTAACAGGCTATGCAATGTCTGACTTGTTTTCTTGCTGGATTTACATGGGTTGGAAAATAATTAAGTGGAGAGGGAGGGAGCCCATTAGAACACCTTCAGGAGATTTTAAGAATTATTAGAGAAATCTACAAGGATAAGCGGGCCTCATTTTTTTGAGTATGCTTAAATGTTGAATTACCGATATTTAGGTAATTCGATTTCTCAAAACTATTATATTGAATAATTATCGATAAATTAGAAAAGCCAGCGCCGGATAAAAACTAATGCCAAATCGTCTTATAGTTGTTCTTCGGCTATTGCCAACATACGGATTAAATATTCATCATAATATGTGTCAGGCAAACTAATTATAGCTTGCCCTGAATTCAAGGGGAGAGAGACTGGTCTTTGATTTGAAAAATTTACTGAATGACTGCGGATGTTCAAAGCCAAGTTCAAAAGCAATTTCGCCGACTGTCAGATCACTAATTGTTAATATCTCTTTGGCTTTTTCAATGAGCCTGAGGTGTATGTGCTGTTGTGTATTATGTCCGGTAAGGGTTCGCAGCATGTCACCCAGATATTTGGGCGATAAATTTAATTCCCCGGCAAGAAACTGAACCGTAGGCAAACCCTGCAACAGGGCCGTTTTATGGTTGAAATAAGCATCCAGGATCTTATCCAGTTTCTCCAGCAACGCGTTGTTAAGCGGTTTCCGGGTGATAAACTGCCGTTTATAAGAGCGCTGGCTGTAGTTCAGCAGCAGTTCGATCTGCGAGATCAGCACATCCTGGCTGATGTCGTCTATAGCGGTTTCCAGTTCGTCGCCAATGTTTTTGCAGATTGCGTTAATGATCGTTTTTTCTTTACCGGAAAGATGCAGCGATTCATTCACGGAATAAGAGAAAAATCCATATGTTTTGATCTTGCTATCCAGCGTATAGTTCCTTAAAAAGTCGGGATGGATCAGCAGGGTAAACCCTGTAGTCGCTGTAGTCGTTTCAATGCCTGTTAATGGCTGACCGGGTGAAGTAAAAAACATGCCGCCTTCTTCGAAATCATAGACGGTCTGCCCGTATTTCATTTTACAACCGGCCGATTCGTTATAGGTAATGTTGTAAAAATCCATTACAAAAGGATTGGCCAGCATTTCCCTGTTGATTTCAACCTTGCTGTAATCGAGCATGCTGATGAGCGGATGTAGCGGCTGTGGCAATCCAAAAACCCGCTGCATTTCTGTAATAGAGTGAAAAACACGCAATTTATTTCGTTGTTCCATAATAACCTCCGGGTTCTTAATGCCGGTAAATTTCGTCAAAGAAAATCTACCGGCAGTGTAATTTTTGATTTTTCAGGCATTCAGCATTTGTTTTATCCCTGCCCGGAAAGCCTCGTCGCCAACTGCAAGACGCTATGCATACAAATTTTTTGCATCCTCGCCGCACACATAACGCAGGGTGTCTTTACCATCGGTCGCTGCGCCATAAACAACTTCAGCGATCTGTGCCGGTGTGGTCGTGTTTTCACCGTGTTGGATGAGCGCCATGAATTTACCCATCAAAGTTTCGTAGGCCGGATGAGCGACAAATACAGACCGGTCTCCGATATCCGTTGAAACCAGTCCCGGTTCAATGGTTTTAATCCCAATACCCACCTCACTTAATTCGTAAGACAGGCTTTCGCTCCAGCCTTCCAGCGCCCATTTGCTGGCATCATACATGGAACTTACCGGGAAACCCATCAGGCCGGCAGATGATCCGGTGGTGATAAAAAGCCCTGATCCTTTTTCACGAAAGTATGGAATGAAGGCCTGGGTCACCCGAACAACGCCAAAGAAATTCGTTTCCATCTGTTCAACTAACTGCTGGTCTGTTGTTGCTTCGAGTATACCCAGCAACGCATAACCCGCATTGTTAAATACAACATCAATCTCGCCCAATGCCAGCGCTTTTTCGGTAGTTTCTTTGATCTGTTCCGTATTGGTAACATCCAGTGGCAGCAAAGTCACATTACTCAGCAGGTTCAGTTCTTTTTCATTTTCCGGCCTGCGCATAGTAGCGATCACGTTCCAGCCCTTTTCTGCAAAATACTGTGCGGTCGCTTTTCCTATACCGGCAGAAGCCCCGGTTATAAAAATCGTTTTTGTCATTTCTTTTCGTTTTATATTGAACTGCAAATTTCGGGTACAGATATCGGCAATACGTAACGAAACCGGAGTTTGTTGTAGTCAAAATGATAAATGCGACCCGCGATTAAAATCTAAAATAGAATTCTATTATTATATGGTTATAAAGCTTCCATGTCATGATCTTGCCAGAACATCTGCTCGGTGCGGATGCGTTTGATTTTAGAAACGTGGCCGTTGAACTTGCGGCCTTTAAGATCGGGTATGACTTCGGTATTTTTCATGACTATCTGATTTGATCATCAAAAGTCGGCAGGGAGATTTTAGGGATTAGGCAAGTTGCCTAAAATTTAAACTGGTGGTAATATTCATTCTTATGAATAGTGTAGCGTAGTTGTAACTTTCCGGGGAAATTGCTGTTGTTCGATTAATGAAGATCGCAAAAATTAAAGATTTCAACTATAAAACCGGCCAAGTCGTTGTCGTGGGCGCTTCTGCGGGTGGCCTGGATGCGCTGGCCGCTTTAATCCAGCAATTACCGGAAGATTTCCCTGCGCCTGTGCTTTTGGTGATGCACATTTCCCCGGATGCTACCGGCGACGTGTTATTAAATGCCTTAAATAAACATGGGAAATTAAAATGCGGACATGCCATACATGGTGAATTGTTTAAAGCCGGGCGGGTGTATCTTGCGCCATCCGATCACCATCTCCTGATCGAAAAAAACGGCGAACTGCACGTTACCAAAGGGGCGGCTGAAAACCGCTCTCGTCCCGGTATTGATCCGCTGTTCCGTTCCGCCGCAGTCGCTTTCGGCAACCAGGTGATAGGTATTATTCTTACAGGCTACCTTGATGATGGCACTGCCGGTATGATCGCCATTCAAAGATGTGGCGGCATTTGTATCGTACAAGACCCCAAAGAAGCGCAATATCCCGATATGCCTAAAAATACCTTAAATCAGTTGAAAGTAGATTATTGCGTGCCAATAGCAGAGATGGGCGGTATCTTGGCTACACTCATGGCAAGAAAAGTGGGCAGGCAAAAAACAATACCAGATGACATTCAAAGAGAAGCAAAGATTGCCGAACGAGTGCTGAGTGACCTGCCTGCGGTCAATTCCCTGGGTGAACAAGTTCCGTTTAACTGTCCCGGTTGTGGGGGCGTACTCTGGAAGATGCACAAAGGGTCTTTTGTACGTTATCGGTGTCATACTGGCCATGCTTATACCTCTGTATCACTACTCGCTGCTCAAACTCAAAAAATTGAGGAAACTATGTGGATAGCCCTGCGTATGTTTGAAGAAAGAAAAAACCTGCTCACTACGGTAGCTAAAGAACAGAAAGGGGCAACTTCACGCATGGCCGCAGAGCGGGCGGAATCATCGCAGGTTCATATAGACCGCATTAGGGCTATATTGTTGGCAGATGATAAGCCTAACAATAGTGATCTGCCGATATAGATCATTATTTGATTTGTAATAATTAAAACGCTAAAAATTACCGTTAACGCAGATTCGACTTTTGCAAAAATACCATCGTCAGGCTATCATTAATAGTTCTCATATCAAAGATTTCATAACCAAGCGTTGCGTATAAAGCCATATTTTTAATACTCTTATCCCAGGTAAATAATTCATAGCGTTCGGCATCGCCGTATTTTTCTTCAATTACTTTCATCAATTGTTTGCCGATTCCTTTATTCTGCCATTCAGGGGACACGATCAGCTTTCCAATATAACAGGTGTTGACTTCGAAATTTGCTCGGACGCTTCCAATAATTTGCGGGTCTGTTACTGCTTTTAAAATGATGGCTGTTTTAAACTCTTCCAATAAAGACGATTCATCTTGCATTAAAGGCTGGATCGTATAGTCGTTATACAATTCCGCTTCGGATTGATAGGCCAGTTTTTGTAAGGCTAAAATTTCAGTAATATCCGAAGCCTGTGAATTAATGATCTCCATGACATTGACATTTAAACAAAAAAATGAATTTACAATTTCATTGCCGGATTTTTAATAGGTGTATTGCTAATTATATTTTAGGCTACTTGCCCAAGCCTTAATTGGTTTGTTAAGAATATTGTATCTGAAAAAGAGCTGTGCTATGTATAGAAAAAAGTTAAAAAGAATGCCTTATGATATAGAAAAAAAAGATAGTGACGAGGCAAAAAAGGTGGCTAATAATGAGGAGAATAGCGATAGTTTAGTTAAATTAATAGCTGAAATCACAGTAAAAAACATCATTGAAAAATATAGAAATGGACGCAATGGGATATGTGAGAGTCCGTAAAAAAAACGGTCTGTTAACTCATTAGACTATCATGAAAATGGCTGCTCGTTGTCGAGCAGCCCTCTAAAGATTTTAATTCAATCTCGTGATGCGGAGAGGGAGGGATTCAAACCCCCGGTACCTTTAACAGTACACCTGATTTCGAATCAGGCACATTCGATCACTCTGACACCTCTCCGTATAGTGGGCTAAAGCCCGGTATTATAATAATAAAAACCTGCGTATGGCAGGGGCTTTATTATTCAGCGGAGAGGGAGGGTTTGGAACTCATCTAATTAGTTCGCTATAAATCAATTATTTACGTTGTTTACTAAATACATTGCCACGATTTTGCCATGATTTTGAAAACACCCGTAAAATAAAGAACGGCAGCGTGCTAATACTCTCCGATCTATATCATCAGTTATCAATTGCCCAAGCTTATCTAACCCAAAGCGCCCTGTAACTGTAAATCGTTTTCTTAGGTCAAAGATACGAAAAAAACGGGTATAAATCAAATTTACGGACGGAGCTGAATCGGGATTGTGTAATGGAATGGCCTGACAAAAGATATTTTATGGGATGTAATATTGATTACCCCCCCCTTGTCATTTTGGTGGGTTTTTTCTTTCTTTTCACCCGCCACTCTTTTTAACGATTATTTACGACTTGGCTGCCCTTAAAGTCACATCGTGCTGTCAACCTCAAAAGACCCAGTCTTAAATATTTGTCGCATCTATTAGTAAAGTGTCAAGGTTCCCGTAAACCCTATTTTCTTTTAAGTACATTGTTCAATCCTTGTTGGTCAATAAATAGTTGGGGTTCAGATACTAATAAAGAAACCAATATGGCATTAAATTTCTCCATTTAGTTCAATATAGGTATTTTTAAGCTTGACAATAAATGCCATGAAATTAAAAACCTTCAAAAGCAAAATGACATTTTGCATGATCTTTACCTTAATTTTTATTAAGTATGGTTACGGTCAGCATAACAAATCAAATATAAATGACGCCGATCTTTTCTTTACCCCTAACATTATTGCTGGCTCTACGCTGAGTGACATAACATATAGAGTAATTGCCCTTCACGGTGATGGTTTTGCAGACCGGGTGACGCAAGTGCCTGCTACCGGCACATTCACATTCATGGACAGTGCTTATCCATCGGTTATCAAATGGCATTTCTCTGCAAGAATGGATGGCAAACCACCTATTGAAGATGCGATAGGCGAATACCGTGATACAGCCAAAATACAATGCTTTAATGGGAATTGTAACCTGATGACCAGTGCCAGTTCGCCATTTTATAATCCAACGTTTTGGGGTAGGCCTAAAGGAAAGCTTGTTGCTGGTCAAACCTGGACTGTAAGACTTGATAAACCCTGGGAATTGGGGCCAGCGGGCCAACAGAAAGTTACCGTTGTTACCCTCGATAGAAAAAATGGGATCATCATCCTGAAACGGGAAGGGTACGGAGATGGCCCGTATGAAGGTAAACACGATTCCACTGCGGTGAAAAAGGATGGAAAAACAATTATGGTCGCCACAAAATATGGAAAAGCCCATTGGGTTGGCCAGGCAATCTTTCAGCATGGGGTTACAATAAGCGATGAACTTTTGACCATAACACCAGTGGAAATTAATTCAAATAGTACGGGTACTATTCAAGCAGAAGAACGGCAGTATATGTCGCTGTTACAACATCCGGATGCAATTCATCTTACGAAAAAAGCTCCTAATAGAGGTGAGAAAAGTTAGAAGCTTACCGCCCCTTTGGCTGCCCGGACTTTGTTTATAGACTGTCTACCACGCCCTATCTTGAAGGCGACCATATTTAAATACCTGTTACACAAGTAAACGCCGTTTAATTAACAGAGCGGTTCATTCACTTTTCAAACTTTTGACAGGATTGATTAAGGCTGCTTTAAGCGCCTGGTAACTGACGGTGACTAATGCAATGGTTAAGGTCATAAGTGCCGCCATCCCACGTAATATGCTAACCTGTAAAGGCAAGTATTAAGGCTGTATCGGGGGGGGGGGTGGCGTGCAACGATTGAAAATGAAAGTCTTTAAGTACGCCGATAATCTTTCCACGGTGGTCAAAGAAAGTGAACAGTTTTCCTATAGGATTTTTGTAACCATTCCATCATAAAGTTCGACGATGCCGAAAGTGTCGTTATAATCATTGATGTGGCGCAGGTTCATTTGCTAAAGGCCTTTTATCGTCCTATAGTTTATATTGTGTCCGCCTTCCTATATGCGGTGTTGTAATGAACCGCTTTTGGTACGCAAGGAACTTGTTTGTTTTACCAATGATCATTAGTTTTAGTATACCAGCCTACCCGCAACCTTTAAAAATAGCTCTCCACTCTCAAAATCGCCATTCGTCCCCTGATCTCGTAATGGTTGACCAGCAGTTGATTGGTTTGCGAATAATAGAACGTATAGTCCTTTACGTTAAAGATATTAGTTATATCCAGACTGAGATCGAGGCGATTCTTTTTAAGGTTTTTTTTCACATTCAAATCGCAAAACAGGTATTTCCTTGACCCGAAATCCGATTGCTGGGTAAAGCTTTGCCGCGCGGCAATCTCCACCAGCATGGATTTGGAAAGATTAAAATCCAGGTTAAGACGGCTGTCGAGCCGAAAGGTCTGATACGCGGAATTCACATCATCATCCTTAAACTGAACACGGTTCCATGAGAAGGCAGGCTGATAATTGATCGTCAGCACCTGCGCCACCTTTTTATTAAAAGTGCCGTAGATATCGATCCCATTGCTATAGGATGGCAGAAGTTGCAATCGCTGGCAGGCCGTTTTTAATCCATTGCTTTTTTAAAGCTTGTTGTTTTGCCATCAATACCTGGCCGTCTTCAATTTTAGCAAGCAAAACTGGGACGATCATACCGTCATATAAATCGATAACTTTGAAGGTGTCCCTGTATTCATTAATATGCTGGAGATTCATTTCATATACGCCTTTGATTGTCCGTGCATCTACATGATGTCCACCTTCACATACACGTTGTTCAACACGGAATTTACAGGCACGAATATTATCCAAACAAAGATAATTTAGCTGAAGCTGGTACCCATTCCGTTCAAAGCGATCAATGTAGCGCCAGTAATCCGGATGAGATAAGGGTGTTTCCAATACAAAATGATTTCTTAATGCAATAGCTCTATCCATTGACTCTTCAAGACTGGCTTCCATTAAACGGGTCGCGCTGGCCGTCAGTTCATCTGCCGCCAGCCCCTTCCCGCTTAATTCCAGTTCAAAATGCATCCTTGTCTTGTCTCGGTCAAATGAGTAGATGCCGTCAAATTCTTCGGGCAGTAACGAAGTAATAAATGTTGACTTACCGGCACCATTCGGGCCTGAGATGACCAATAAGGTTGGTTTAGAATAATCCATGCTTTAACCGGATGTCTACAGCTTCCTGCCGGGTTAGTTCCCGCACCAGCTTTGACCGCAATTCGGCACCATTTTCGGTTATCTCCTGTATCTCGATATGACCGTCCGGAAACTCGCGGTAAGCCAGGCCTTCCGGCAAGTCTTCAGACAGTATCAGGAAAGGCACGCCGCCAGCCAAATTCTTCTGTCTTAAGGCCCTGGCCGCTTCCAAAACCCGCTGATTCTGTTGTGTGAGTGCTGTTTCAAATGTTGTCATGACTTTGCCTTAAAAATAATCTTGCTTAAGTATAAATATACGAAAAATCAGCCGTTTCTGCAATCCAATACTGTTATGAAAAGTCCTTATTCCCGGCTACCGTCATGTTCTATTGGTTGAAGTGTTTTAATGCCGGTCGTTCCATAACCGTTCCACTTTAGATAATAAAATATAGGATCAGGTTCGGACATATTTAATTCTTGACAAAGGTTTCAAAGGTTGAAAGCGTGATATCGCTGTGATTTGATTTATTCAATAGGTGTCCTGTCGACTCAAAAATAAATTTAGACGGATAAAATTGAACATGCAGTAACTTTTTCAGCTTAATCGCCTGAGTGTTATACAAAACTGGATAACTGATATTATATTTACTTATCATAGCTTTGATGTAAGTCGTATCCTTCTTTAGCTCTTCTTTGTCACAATTAACAGAAATGAAATATACATCCTTCCGATTTTTGATTTTTTCGTAAAGTGCATTTAGTTCTTTAATTTCTGCGATACACGGGCCGCAGTCTAAAGACCAAAAATCTATCAACAGGTATTTAGCATTATGTATTTTATCATTGTCGATATCTCCTTGATTAAGATTCAAATATTTAAAACTTTCATAAGCGCTACTATTATCTCGCACTAATTGGATTTTTTCGGAAAGCCCAGTTGCCTTTCTGTAATTTTCCTCGGCAAGAGCGGGGTCGATTTTTAAGTACCATGACTTTAAGCTATCTAAAGGAAAGGCATCTTTGCCGACTGTTTTTGCCATATTATTTAATATAGCAAGACCGTTATCTTTTTGACCCGTCTTATAATAATGATCCAATAAGATTTTTGAGCAGTCAACAATTCCTCTTTCATCAACCTGGTTTGTCTGGCTCTCCTTTAAGAGGTAATTCATTGCTTCCTCGGGGTGTCCTTGATAGTATAAGTTTTTGCACTCCATTTCAAATTTATAGTCATTGATGATTTTAAGCAGATCAGATACAAAAACTTTCCCTTTCGCGGTAGGTGATGAATACGACTCAAGCAAATTTTTCAGACCAGTGTAAAAAGAATATAGACTACTAAAATCAGGTTGTGATAAATGAGCTTGAGTTCCAAAAGTGAGTGTGTTCTTTAATGACCCGAGCCATATTAATTTTAAATAACTATCAGAACGGTTTTCTTTGAAATTGTTGTAGTCAACCAATAACGAAGGAAACATGTATTTGGAATATAAATGATATTCGACGTTTCTGTCAAGCTGTAATTTTTGAGTGATCGATAAAAAGCTCCACATGTACGAATAGGAATCTAAGTTTAGTAATGCTTTGTTATTCAAATCCGGTTTCGGCGTGGACTGCTTTAAAATATATTTTCCCCACTCTTGATTAAAAACAGAAAAGAGACTATCCATTGTCTGATTAGATGCATTTAAAGGACGTAACCGAATCTGGGGAAAAATATAATTGTCCTTTAAAAAATTTTGCTGAAGAATGCTTCTTGCCAACTTATCATCGTTTACTTGCCCCTGAACCAGGCGCGCATTTAAACAACAGATGCAGGTCACTGATAATATGAGTATTATTTTTTTCATCCAATTACTTAATTATTGCAACGACAAAAATTCTTATGTGGAAATACTGAAAATCTGTCCCCAGCTAAAGTGTCTTGTTTATATATTTATTAAACGAAATTATCTGTTAATTAATTGCTGCCTTCTTTGCATCTCTGACTTTTATCCCCTTATTATCCGGGAATTGTGGAGGAATTGATCTTGAATTTCCAAAGAAATAACTGAGTGAAAAGCCGAACGTTCTAAATTGTTGCTGACTTGCCAGCGTACCGTTTACCAACGGAGAGGTATAATTTGTATGAGTATTATTCCCCTTATTCAGTAAATCGCTAATGGAAAATCCAACGGACATTTTTTTGTTAAATAAAGATTTATTGATAGACGTGTACAATTGTGGGCCGTCATAGTATATTTTACTAAACGGGGTAAAATCGTGATCTGTGTAACTTAACGCCGAATGCCACCTTAAGCCACTCACGGGTGTTACATCCGCCTGCAATGTGAGCGTATAATAATTACCGTTTAACTTCCAGGGTTCATTTGTCTGCAATGTTGTATGCAGATTGTATAAACCATATTCAATACTGCCATTGAAACTCAGCTTAGTATTAAATTCCCAATTAACCGAACTGTTCAAAAAAATCTTTGTTTGCTTATCCAAATTCTCTTTAATTTTTAATAATGCATCATTAACAATGTTGTAAGGCCCATAATCTATCAGCCCGTGATCAGCTTCGTAAGACAAGGTATTACTTAAGGAAAATTTCTTTATTTGAATCGTCTGGTTCAAACGATAATATTCATTAATCTGAGGATTGATATTGCTTGATCCCATATTGCTATTAAGCTCCGTCTGTGTCCTTGTGCTGGGATTTAAATCGTCGCCAGACGGCAACAAGATTTGCCTATTGTATGCTGCAGAAAATGCACCAGCCTTAGCGGTCGGCAGATAAAATATGATGTTTGGGAAATAATCAATTCTTGAATCGTGTATTCCATAAGGATAAAGAGCGATTTGACTTAAATCCAGCCGGTTATTAATTGTGACAGATAATTTTTTAATCGGAAAACGAATTTTATAGTATAACGAGGTAATATTTTGGGAATATGTTAGGTCTTGATTTGCCCCAGTTGAGGATGGTTGGAGATCCTCAATATTAAAAAAGAAGTTTTTATCAGAGTGGAATTGATATAGCGCGCCAAATTCCATTGCTATTTTATTTACCATAAAATCATGCCCAGCTAATATACTATAATCATTATTTTGATCTTTAATGTGGCTGATGATTCCTGCACTATCTTTTATCGCCAGGTTTAAAGTGGTATTTGTCTCTGAGTTCGTGTACCATCCTCTTACGAAATAAGAACTATTAACATTAACCTTATAGGTTAATCCTAAGTAATTGTTAATAAGTCTTGGATTAAATGCAATTAGAAGGTTTTCTGTAGATTTAGCAGATGCGCTTAAAAATTGATCGATTAATGAACTTGAACTTTGATTTAAATCAATATTGTTATAGGAGAATGAATAATTGATTTTTAGTTTTTTACTCAATTGGGAGTTCAGGCTTAAATTCGTAAAAATGGGAGAAGTGTTATTCACACCATTTTGATCCCTTTTATAGATGCCATCCCCTGAACTTGAAATGACATAGTTTGAATAATTAGAAATTTTAATGTCAGTAGAATATCTGTTAACCATTAAATTAACAAATGTGTTGTCCTTGGCGATATTTCCTGTAATCGTACCAATGTTGTTTTTTCGGTTGACCGCAACATTTGCAATAGCAATGCCATTAAATGAAATTTGTGGTGTTTTTTTAGTAACTATATTTACAATAATTTGATCAGCCTTTATATCGGATGACAGCGTGCTGTTATTTATGATTTCAACTCGCTCTATATCTGCCAAGGGGAAATTTTCGATGGTCTGTTGAGTGACTTGTGTGCCGTTCAAATAAAAAACCGCATGTAGGTTCCCGTCCACTAAATAACCATCTTTCGAGAAGCGAATACCTGGGATTTTCGTTAATAAATTTTTGCCGATTGGCAAGTCGCCTACTGTGAATGAAGATGCTTTATATGATTTTTTTTCAGGGGTAGAATAATTAACGTTGCCCGTTACGCTAACTTCCTTTAAAGTATTCAAATGGTTTGAGTTTACGTCAAGCACGCCGAGATCTGTTTCTGAATTGTTGATTATCGGAAAATTGCGAAGATTGATAGCAGTATCCAACGAGAAAAAAAGGGATTGACCTGATAGCCTGATAAGGTAAAATTTAACAGGAATTTTGAAATGTAGGTAACCTTTATTATCGGTCATTACATTTTGTTTAAAAGAAGTATCAGTAGGGCTATTAATTGTAAAATTCAGATAGCCTGTATTAAATTGATTTTTAGAATTGGTTATTTTTAATTTGAACGTATTAACGGCATCGCCTTTTTTTTGAGCAAGGGTTGAGAACGATAATATGTTTAATAAGATACATACCAAGGTTTTTGCCGGTAGGCATTTAGGATGTCTGAGTTTTATGCCTAACATAGATGAAACTTGCTAAGATTAACAAAATAGAATTAAGTAATATGTGATCATTCCAGTTGAGCATACCAATAATTCCACCACAGCTACAAGGTATGTACGGACTTTTTGTAAGAATTAAAAAAATATAAGTGGTGAACATTGCCAAGAGAAAAATACTTAGGAGTATTCCTTTTATCCGGGTTTTACGAATTATCAGTAATGCAGAACAAGTGAGCTCGATGATTATGACAAAGATGCCGACAGCCGGAACTAAATTTAGGGGAATGATGGGTGAGCGTGCTAAATCGTTGAGAAATTGCCCCCAATCTACCAGCTTCGATAAAGCTGTATAGAAAAACAGAGCGAAGAGAAAATATACAACAATAATTTCGACCAACGTAAAAAATCTTTTCATATTCGACTATTTAAAAACGCATATATACCCATTGAGTAAAATGATATATAATTGTTGACCTACGAAAGAAAAGCCGGAGGCTGGAGAATGCAATCGAGGTAAGGGGATTTTATAGGAGTATAGATAATTTCTTTTGTTTAGCAGATCGTAAACATCGAGAATAGTAGTATCAGTAAAGGAAACTTTTTTATCATTATCTGCCAGCAGGGACGACAAGACATACAACTTATCCTTGACGACCTGGCCATATCTATTTACAAAAATTGGTTGCGTTTTATAAGTGTAGCGTGCTGTGCCGCTTATTCGTTCAACAGCCGGAACATTTTGCACCGTGTCAATAGTATTAGACTTAAATTGCAGTCTCAGATTTTTATCTAACCAAAGGATTGTATTTTTAAAATAACAGAGGTATATAAACCCGTTTTTATAGGGGAGAATCCTACCGTCATCAGTTAGTTTAATTCCATCATTAAACAACTTTGGGCTTTCTACAGCTTTGATGCCTTTTTTATAAATAACAATTTCAAACGTTGGACTATTTTTATAAAAATTCTTGCATAAAATATCTGTTTGGTCTAATACTATGGGGTTAAATGAAGAAGGGGCAGTTTTAGCTGAATCAATAACTTTCAGCCGCCGATTAACTATTTTGAAGACATGGTATTTGCCACTATTAGAGTCAAAATAGTATAAAGTATCATTACGGAAGATACAGTCATTGGCAATCGTAGTGCTCTTTGCAGGAAGGGCAATTGAAATTGTATCTATCGCGCTTGTGACGTCTGTATATAATGCTAAATTATTTTGTTTCGAGTAGGTATATATTCCCTCTTTATAGTAACCGGCAATTTGACTGAACCCTGAAAATATTTTTTTGCTGCCAATATATTTAACCGGAGCCTGCTTATATATTCTTTTAAATCCCCCATTTTTTACAAATTGATGTGAAGTTTTTTTAGTGGAATACATAAAAAGAAGAAATACTGATAATACACCCACTATTACAAATGCCAGCACATTTCGTAATTTCTTGAAAATGGTCATAATGGACTACGAGGGGTTAAAAACTTAAATATGATCTATGAATGAATAAGAATTTACAAAAGGCTTTACCCGAAAGATTTATCGCCGTTAAAAATTATTCGAGTAGTTAAAGAAAAAAGAGGCTGTTCTCGACCTGAAGTGAACCCCAAAAGTTAGACAAAAACTTTTGGGGTTTATTATTTATGTCAAAGCACACATTTGAAGAGAAACTTGATGTAGTTTCTCAAGTAAGAAAGGGAAAGCCGATTCTACGGATATCCCGCGAACGCCATATCCGTGAAGGCATGATATTGGAATGGGTTCGGAAATATGATCTTTATGGCGAAAGTGGGCTGCTCAAACAACCTAACGTCAAGCCCACGCCTGATTTCAAAGAAGAAGTTGTAAGGCTTGTCATAGAAAAAAAAGTACCTTTAAATCAGGTTGTTCTGGAATATAGATTAAGCAAGACTGCTTTAGAGCGCTGGGTAAGATCAGTACGGGTTGAGGGATATGCAGTACTATACCAGCAAAAGAATCCTGGACGACCACCTAAATGCATGGGAAGATCAAAGAAGCTTGAACCTGAAACAGAAGTAGAGAAGCTCCAGGCGGAAAATAGCCGTTTGCGGGCGGAGAACGCACTATTAAAAAAAGTCACGGCCTTAGTCAAGGAAAAAGAAGCCCGCGAACGCATGAGTGGGCAAAAGCCATCGAAGAACTAAGGCCCGAACATGATGTTTCAATTCTATTGGATTGCAAACAGATGGCTCGTTCTGTATTTTATTATCATCGCAAGCGCCTAAATGATGATAAATACAAGCATGAAAAAGAAGAGATCGCAAGTATATACCACTTGCATAAAGGCAGATATGGTTATCGGCGGGTCACCGCCGAAATGAAGAACCGGGGTTATAGCATAAATCACAAGACTGTCCAAAAATTGATGGGAACATTAGGCCTAAAATGCAATATCAGGAAAGTAAGTTATCGCTCATACAAAGGTGAGGTTGGTAAAATTGCCCCTAATGTACTTGAAAGGGATTTTGAGGCAAATCTGCCTAATCAGAAATGGGCTACGGATGTCACTCAGATGAACATTAAAGGGGAGAAGATCTATTTATCTCCTATAATTGACATGTTCAACGGGGAAGTCATTTCTTATAGTATTTCAAAATCTCCAAATATGCAGATGATAGATGAAATGTTATATGAGGCTTTTGATAAAGTGAAAGATATAAGGGGACTTATTTTTCACTCTGACCAAGGGTGGCAATATCAACATTATGGATATAGAAAGGCTTTGGAAAAACATGGAATTATTCAAAGCATGTCCAGAAAGGGAAACTGCTTGGATAATGCCTTGGCCGAAAGCTTCTTTGGGATCTTAAAGACAGAATTACTGTACAAACAGAGCTTTGAAACTGCGGAAGAATTTATAACTTCGTTAAAAGAATACATTCATTACTATAACAATGAAAGAATAAAAAACAGGTTAAATGGAAAGAGCCCGGTGGAATACCGAGCTCTCGTACAAAAAACTTAATTTTGTAAACTGTCCAACTTTTTGGGGTCACACCAACCTGTGAGACAGCCTCTCTTTTTCAATGCACTTAGTTACTGAGCAGTACTGTAAACTAAGACACCCGGAGTAGAATGGGTTACACCGTCTGGCCCGGTAAAGGCGTAACAAGTGTTGTCCGCTGGTACACATGTGCCAGTAGAAGCTTCAGCTTTAGCTTTAGTGATTGCTACACCGGCTATTACCATAACAGCCAATGTTACTTTTAATAATACTGTTTTCATAAAGTGTTTTTTTTTAAATGATACATTTAAATTTATACCTTATACTTTTTGTTAAGTAAGGATTGCTTTATTTTCTATCCCGAATTATTGCCATTCTATCCCGAAAAAGGCGGCTTCTACAAAAACAATTGAAATCACCCGGAAAAACAACCTCTTATTTTAGGGCTTCATTATATTTTTCTTATTCTAATCAGATTCTTTTAATACCATTTTCAAAATATTGGTTAGGATTGATGACTCCCTTTTCAACTGTTTATTTCTTCTATATATTCTTAATTGTGATTGATTTATGGGTTATGGACTTTTGAAATAAGTGTTTACTTAGATCAGGGAAACAGAAATGGTAGATTACTTATTACCGATAACACCTTGTTCAATTCGCCCATTATTCCCCTGCCGCACCCTTTCGGATGATGAGGTGCGTTAAGGCCGGGTCGCTCAATAACCTTTCCATTTCTGATAGAATGATCTGCTGCACATCCTGTTTGATCTGGAAGTAATTTCTTTGAACAATGGCATTTTCCAGTTTGCGCACCATCGGTATCGGTTTATACGCTTGAATTTCCTTTTTCAGCGCCTCATGGTCATTAATGATCTCACTATGAAAGGCCTTCAATTCTATCTTACAATCCGGGTTATCCGCTACCATGCCCACAAACTCGCCCGAACTCAGGGCGGCGATCTTTGACGGCGGCACGGCGGCTTCCAGTTGCTTAGACCTGCTTATCGATGTATCCGAACGATTAATGGATAAGCTTTCCCTGTCCTGCATGATCTTGCCGACCTTTTCTGATACGAGCTTCGCCGTATCGCCGGATACCTGACCCACTGCCATGTTGCCCACGATGTTCATAATCACATCTGCCTGCTCACGGCCATAATCCTTACGCAACTGGCTGGCATCCTGAATACCCAAACAGGTAGAAATTAAATTACTGCGGCCGGTACTGATCGTTGGTATGATATCCGTTGTAAGGGTAGGAAATTCGTCAAAGATAAGGCTGCACTTCAGCTTATCCTTTTGATTTATGATCTTCAACAGCCGGTTGGTAAACAATGATAAAACGGCCCCATAGATTTGTATTTTCTGCGGATTGTTACCCATGCAAACGATCTTCGGCGCATCAGGATTATTGATATCCAGCGTAAAATCATTGCCTGACAAAACATAATACAGTTGCGGTGATGAGATGCGCGCCATCGTGATCTTGGCTGAAGCAATCTGCCCTTCTAACTGCTCTACCGCATCCCGCATGTAAGCGCTGACAAATGGGTTGATCAATACATCAATTTCTTTTTGAGTGCGCAGGACGGTAAACAAGTCGTCGTATTCCACCTGCATCAGCTCGATGACATGCGGCAGGGTACAAAACTCGCCGCCCTTGTACTTGCGCAAATACCAGATGATGGCAGTCAAAAAGTTGATTGGCGATTCTACGAAAAAATCGCCTTGTCGCTTCAACCACTCGCGGTTCAGGCCCAGCAGAATAGTACGCGCCGATTCAACGGCATCGGTAATGTCCAGCATGGCGGATGGATCAAGCGGGTTACAACGATGGCTGTGAGAAAGGTCGTCGAAGTTGATCGAAAAGAATTTCGGCGTTACCTTATATTTATCCTTATTGTTCAACCAGGTATTATAGGCGATGACGGATAGGTCGGGCATTTTAAAGTCATAAACGAACATGGCGAAGCCCTTGCGTATATGCTGAGTAATGATATGCCTGATAACGAAATAGGACTTACCCGAACCGGGGCTGCCTAACACGAGCACCCCCCGGAAAGGATTTATAAAATTCAGCCAACTGTTCCTGTCTTTCGTTTTCAGTCGGTATCGCGCGGGCAGGTTAACGGAGTACTCATTTTCGATCAGTCTTTCCTCCTGGGGAAAGGTTTCATTCTCGCTGTTAAATATGTCATTAGCCAGCTTATCCCGTATGATGCGCGATACCATCGTTCCACCGCTCAGGAACAGCAGGTAACCTAAGCTTGTAACAGCCATATAGAGCAGCGCCACGCCGCTCATTGCACCCCTTATCTGTAATAGAAAATAGCTGATAAAAAAGAAAACCAAGCCGGTTAGGAGGTAAATAAACGCTGTTTTGAAATTCTGTTTTTCGTCCTTTTTACCTTTGACGCCGATAAGCGCAATAATGAGGAATCCCAAAGCGATCAGCTTTGATTTTTGGAAATTTCTGAACAGGCCTGTGGCAATGATATTGTTTAAAATCCTGTCCGATAGCGGAGCCACCAGATGCCATCCGGCAAAGGCACCATAACACTCCTTGTAAAAATGTATTACCAGTATGGCAATACTGATCAGCCTGGTCATGTCCAGGATCTTGCGCATGGCCTGATCGTTTTCTCCTGTCTGCATCGTTTCTCCTTCACTAAATTAAACCATCAAACCTGCGGCGGTAATTGCTGCCGCTTTCTTTTTTTCTTTGTTCTTTTCAACTGCCAGTCCATCTGCCCGCCCTGAAAATCCGGCTCTAATAAGACATCGGCCAATCCTTTGGCGTTGGGCAACTGATCACCAGGAGGAAAGGGATTTCCACCCTGTTTACGTTCGGCATCCGATACTGCGCTATTGCCAGTGGCGGCGCGGTTGAAAGGTATTTTTTTTCCCGCCGCCAGTTTTGTTTTTTGCTCACCCGCCCCACCATTTGTACATCGTTCTAAAATAGCTTTGGCACTATAAGCCTTACCTAATGCGCTACCATTAAAAACACAACCTTTTGCATGATCGACGTAAGTTATACCATAAATGACACCGTTTTCGTTTTGCCGGATCACCGTATCAATTCCCTGATCTTTTAAGACTGAGATCAGCCCGTTCAGGTCAAGCCTGCCATGCAATAAGGCGAGGTCAATTGCATTCTTTACCCTGACCCTGTGCGGTTGCTTCGCAGCGTCATTGGTGGCAAACTTCGCTTCGAGAAATTTCAAACCCGGCTTGTTATAAATGTCACTGGCTTTGATTGGTACACCGACTTTGTTACCCTCATCATCCAGAACCCGGTAAACCAAGCCCCGGTGCCTGAAAATTCGTGAGCCTTCGCCGCCCCGGTCAGCCGCTACGTTATACAATTGCAGGACTGCGTTCAATTCCGCAAGGGACGCAAATTTGTAGCGTGGCAGCACATTTTCCAATACGTTAGCAATCGCCCTTCTGGTTTCTGTGCGGCCATAAGCAACCTTCTGCGCATTAACCGGTTTGAGCCGGTATGCCTGTTGCTTCGAGCTGTCATCGGCTTTCACCAGACCGTATTTTTTTTCCAGTTCCCTGCGCGTTTTTTCGGACTGGTTTTGCCCGATGTTCTGCGTATCGACGCGCTTGCCATCAGCCCGAACCTTTACAGAAACCAAATGAATATGTGGATGCCCGGCGTCGAAGTGCTGATACATCAAATAAGGCAGATCATCGAAGCCTATTCCCTTCATATAGGCATCCGCGATCTCGCGCAAACGATCCTCCGAAAGGTTTTCGGAAGGGTCAAAGTTGAGCGAAATATGGACACTGTTGCGGGTCACGTTTTCATTTAGCGCCGCCTGATTTTGCAGGCGCGCCAGCTTTTGTTCAAAGGATAAATTCTGATAGTCAATCGGGTAATTCCCGGCACCTATACAAAGCGCAGCACCTTCTTTAACCTTGTTCTCATTGTAGTTCAAAAGCCGCAAAAGCGAGTGTCCCGTTTTAATCACTGCAACCATACCGCCGCCAGCTTTTCGACCTGTGAAACTACCTCATCCATTTTGCCAAACAACACACTTTTATCCCGCTCAAAAGCCGTTAGCCAGAACTGCATTTGCGGCAGATGATCGAGCGTATGCAGGCGATGCACCGCCTGGTTAAAGTTTACGCCAATGGCATTTAATTCCTTGCGCAAAAGCATCAGTTCGGCCATTGCCTCGTCCATCGAACGATTTCGGTAACTACTGACCAGCGGCCTGTTAAAAATGATGCGGCGCACATAGTCGCTGAGCTTGCGGCAATTGCTTTTCTTCCATTTTTTTTCTATTTCTCCATACTCTGTTACGGTCAGCCGTAAGCCGATTATGCGGCTGCGGTTCTCATGTTCCTGTTCCATCACACATCCCTTTCCCCGTTAAAATCCTTTCAAAACCAGCACTTTCCAACCCGCCCCCGACTTCGGAGGGGGCGGCAAGATGCGGTTGTTGTTAAACAACCGGACATCTTGCCGATTGCGAAAAGGCAATCTTTCGCCAGCTACCGGATGGCCACAATCCGGAATTTCGTAAAAGCTGACTGATCAGCTTATTTTTTGTTTAAGCTGTTTTTTTGTTGACAGCTCCTTTTTAGTGAGCCAGTCGTTTAAATCCTTGTATTTGCTATAAAAGCTGCTTTCATCCCTATAGCGTTCACTTAAGGATAAGGCGTATTTTGTATATGCATTGCCAGTGGTATCGTTGTCAAGCCAAAGCCCGATGGCCTCATGCTGCTCCATAAACGGGCGCGCTCTTTGAAAAAAAGCTGCGCTATTTAAGATCACGAAATCTGAGTTGCCTGCAAGTTTGTTCTGTATTGTCGCCTTGTAAGTCAGGAAGTCAAGGAAGCCCTCGAAAACCTGCACTTTTTCTGCGCCGTTATTGATGGTGGTGATGTCTTTAGGGGCACTGCTTTGTTTGACAATTTTGTTGCGTAATTCGTAACCACCTGCATTATTTTTAAAGCCGATAGCATAGTAAGAACGTCCTTCTATTTCGTAGCTTACCTCCCGGCAAAACAGTTCGGCAACGGACACCGGTATCATGCGTTCATGAAGGTAATTTTTAAGTGCATAAGACCAGAGCGGGCGGTCACCTTTGATGATGATCCCGTTGTTCGCTTCACCAAAATTTGCAGATGAAATCAACGACTGTTCGCTGGGCTGTTGAATGGAAAAATCGCCGTTGAATTTCCCTTTCAGTTCACCAATGCTGCATTTAAAATAAAGCAGGCCAAAGTCGATCAGGTTGCCGCCTTTACCATCACCGTGATCGAACCATTTGTTTTTTGTACGGTTGACATGAAAGCTGGCATCGTCTTCATTTCGCAGTGGTGACAAGTAATAATAATCCACTCCGTTCCGGCTTGGCTTTGCCGGTTCAAAACCTATGGTAGCCAGGTAATCCACCATGTCCAGCGCCCTGATTTCATCGAGCGTAAGCCCTTGTTTAGTTGTATCCATCACCCACTAACTGCTATCTACATCATTAAACCAAAAGCGAAATTAAACAGCACAAATGGCATTAACCTATCCCCGCTAAATTTTGATAGGGATAGTAAAAGATCTAACCTTTAATTTTACAGCCGTTAAATAAATTAAAATTTTAATGTATGGCAACGAATGTGATGGCCCAGGTGTATGAAACATTATTGTGCAGCCCTGGCATGAATGAGGCGGTGAAGGTCGATGTCAAGATCAACCGTAAAACGGTTTTATTATTGAACAGCGTAATCGAAAGGGGACTAAGTGTAAAGGACGGTGAACAATCCCAGGGGTTACTTGAACTGATACCTAAAGAAACAGTTGAGGAACTTAAACAATTCTCGGATGAATGCCTAAAAAAGGCAGGCCTGACAGAGCTAAGTGAAAAAATGAAGAGCTGGAACCTAAAATAGCCCGCCGGTAACTATTGGTACGGCCTGCCAATACTGGCGGGCCGTATATTTTGCAAAAAACAAATTACAAGAACAAGAAAGCTAATAGAAACCGATAAGGCAAGTGCTATGCGTTTAGCCGGTCGTTAAGGATGCGTTCCGGCGCAGCCGGGTGGCATCCTTAAGCGAAGCGGGCGACCGGCTAAACGCATAGCTCTTGCAGCAGCAGGATAAGCGGGAGAGCCGTAATGACGTGCGCTTAGCGCGCAAAATGAAGGCGAACCGGCTTATCCTGCATTAAAGCCAATTGCGGGTGAAAAAAGAAAGATAAAAGACTGGAATTAACCGGCCTGAAATAGAATAGCCTACGGCATTTGCTAAAATAACGTTAGCTGAACCATACTAACCTGTACCTGACTGATCGCTCTGAGTGTAGCCATAATAACAGGCTGTTTTACATTCGTCGTATCTTTATCGCCAATTCTGGCGGTCATCATCTTTTTGATCTCATCAAGCGCATAAATAAGAGCGTCCTGGCGACAGCGGAATTGTTTACCGTAAATAGAAAGCCCATAGCCGCCGCCCGCCATCCCGTAACTGTAATTAAGCGCATAAGTCCAGATATGATTAATGCCACGACCAAGATAGATATTGCTGTATTCACCATATCTTTCTGAATCACCTAACTTAATATCTTCCTTTTCCAAAAATTCCGATCTGCAAAACCAGTCGTTTTTGTCAAAAGCGATTTCGGTAAAGCCAAATTCTAAACCCTTGCGGTAAGCGTGTACATTCATCAGGATGTGGCGGATGTCCTTACCGAAGCCTTTAAACCATGCCAGCTTTTCGGTATTATTGCTTTCAATGGCTTCCAATATTTCGGCAATCATGTTCTTTTCCCATTGAACACTAAAATGATTGGCTTGCAAATAATTCTTTATTGTAGCTGAATTGAGGGTTAATGCACTATTTTCCATAACTTAAAAATTAATTTCTGTGCCTGGCTACATAGTTTAAACCCGCTATGTCAAGGGCGGCTGTAAAGCCGTTTATGTACCCTTGACATAGCGGGTTTAAACTATACTTTTGCTTAAGAAATTATTTTTATAGTTAGGGAAATAGAATATACCCTTATGGCAGACAGTTAATTGGCAGAAAAAAATGATTGCGGAATTTTTATTCAGATGCAACATTGGCTAATTCGTCGTGTTTTTTAACCAGCCTTATTGAATGAGCAAGAAGAAAAGCAAAGTCAAGGAAAACCCCCATAAGTTGCAAGCCAAGCATAAGCACGACTATATCTCGCGCTTAAAAATGGTTTGCGATAAGCTCGTTGGCACCGGCTGGTTCGAATTGATTCCTGCGGTTGATATCGATGTCATGTACGACAAGCGCTATCCATCGCTAACCATCAAAATGGCACCTGGTACGGCCATTGATGAAGTCCGCTGGCAAACCTACCGTCGAACGCTATCTGTTTTACTTGACGCTCCAGCATTTGACATTGCTGAGGAGAATATTCCACTCAAAACGATGCTCAGCGAGGGCCTGACTTTAATACATTTTGTATCTATGATGGCTGAAAATCGATTTCCACGATCCGAAGAACTCCGTGCGGTATTTAAACCCTTTCTGATTACCGCCAATGGGTACTACAGTTCCATAGCCGACCAGGTTGCTTTTCTGTTGTTTTTGATGGATGTGCGCAATGGAAATTTCCGGGACGGTTTTCTACACGCAGATCGTACACAGACTAACTTAGGGAAAGTTCGGGCAACAGAGAATACGATCTTTGTTCATTTATTTAAGCCAATTATCAGCAGCATCGTGATCAATGGCCGCAAGCGCGAAATAATAGCCGTGAACAGGTTTGTTCCGCCTGGAATAAGTTTGCAAGTCAAATTCAAGCCTTCGGCAATTGGTCTGATATCAGCGGTAAATGATACTTTACCGGTTTATATTCAGCGCCACGCCCTTCATCGCCTGGATGAGCGACTGGGTTTACAAGCCAACAATGTACATGCACATTTATTTTTCAGCCTGTTTGAACAGCCGGTAAATTACGTCTCTGGGAAGGGATGCACCCTGATCGAGTTTAATATGTATGAATACAAAGTAGGTTACTTACTGACTACGGTTCACGACGATAAATTGATTGTTCGCTCCTTTCTATTCTTAACTAACGATGGAACACCCGAAGGACGTAAATTGCGCCAGCTTACCGGGTTGGAGAAATATGACAAAAAATATTTGGGTATTGATAAGTTGTCCACTTTTAGTGCATATAATATTCATGAAGACAAAGAATTGAGCGCTCTTTTTAAAGAAGCAGGTTGCGGTTCATTGCTTGATGCAAGAAACCTTCAGGCTATCACCTCAGACTACACGCCTGAACGTGACAAAGCAAAACTGCATAAATATCTTAATGTCGATTAGTCAAGTCGATGTTTCCAGGAAACGGTACAGACAAGTGCCTAATTAATGAGAAGAACAAAAGCCGGGCTACTGATATAAATAGTCGGAGTACCTAAGAATACTATGGATGTTTTACGAATCCTTCGAAATCAAGCAGGTCTTTAGGTGGTAGGTTAAGACCTTTAGCAAGTTCAATTAATGTTAACATAGTAATATTTATCTTTCCACTTTCGATCTTCTGAATATCGCCGTAGTCAATATTACACCGTTGAGCCATTTGGCGGTAGGTCAGCTTCCTTTCCTTTCGTAACGATTTGTGGTGTTTCCCAAATAAAATTAATACTTTTTTATCTAAATCGCTGATCATTCTTGCCCGGTAAATGAACAGAAAGATGAAATATTATTTAGGCATAAGTGTTGGTGAATTACCCAACAAGACTTAGCTTTGATATATTAACCAACACCTTTAACCGCATCGAGATGGAAGCAAGTGGCGATGAAACAAATCTGGAACAGATAATAGATGAAGTATTTGGGCCTGAACCATTCGGGCCTGTAGAGGAACAACTGTTAAAATGGCTTGCTTTCTTGCTAACTGGCAATGGAGGAAAGATCAGTTGTCTTGATGAATTGAACTATAACTTGTTTAAGGAAAAGCTGGACGTCCTGCTTCCGGCTGTGTACCGATGGCACGTTGAGAAAATCAATCATACGCAATAAGAATGGCCGTTATTTTTCGACCATATAATATATAATATTATAAAAACATCTATCTTTAATCGTCCTAACCATTTCACAATAATGCGATCTCAAATTTTAAGCCTGTTCAGTGTTCTGCTGTTATGGAATATTGCCCAGGGACAAACCAAACAATCTTACGAAGCGGCTTATAAAGAACAATTAGCAATGCTTTCCGGAAAAGAACCGGTCAGTTTCAAAAAGTCTGTTTTTTTAACTGAAAATGCTTACTACGGGGGCAGTCTTAACTATCAGGCATTTTGCCAGGATATTTCCAATATAAGTGCCCAGCTAAAGAAACCTGCCGCTAAGCCACGGCCTGCAAAAGTTTTAAATCCTTTTGAAATGGTTCATGTGCCGGATAGTATCAGAAATAAGTTATCTTTTTTCATTTCAAAAGCAGAACATGACAGCACACAAATTAATTCGGCTGTTAAAATTCAGCATTTGCTAATGAAGGACAGAGCCAATCATTTTGAGTTTGTGGACGGCATCTATTGGTTTAAGCTGATGAATACTAACGCCAATCTGTATTATTTCATTCATACCAAAGCGGAACAAGTGCATATCATAAGGGATTATTCAGTTGAAAATCTCTTAATTGAATTTGCTGGTTATTTTGAGCACAATAAACAAAGCGTCAGCGAACAGGATAAGATAGACTATCTAAAGGCATTATCAGTTGATCTGAAAAACAGGGCTGAACGGTTGAAACCGGGTTTTTATGGTGATTATGAAGTTCGCAAAAATCCTAAAAGTGGTTCAATGTCAGTTGCGAGCCATTTGTGATCAATTAAACCTGTATTGATATTTCACCTACCTGTCTTGGAATTAAATAAATAACATAAACTTATCATATTGGCATTAGCATTTAACGGGCCCGCGAACCCGGAGAGAAGGTCAGAGATGGCCCTTTTTTATTTACCTTTCCTCACCATCACGGAATATAAGGGTTGTTCAGGTGATGCCTGTACCGGAAATAGGCAATGTACTCCAGCTTTTCAGCTTCGGTCAGTCGTTGGTATGTCGGTCTGACCTTTTCACGGAAGTCTTTGAAGACGATATATAGCCCATCTCTTTCGGTGGCTGCTACCAATCCTTCATCAATCAGTAATTGAATTAACCCGACAATGGCGTCATAAGAAAGAGCACTGTAAATGGGATGGTTGTCGAAATAGGGGTCTTTCTTCACATCAATCCTCACTTTCTATTAAAACCAACTCACCGAACCTGATATCCCATTTACCGGTGACTGGATGTAAATGTTCAATGGCTTCTACCATACAGTTTACCTCACGCAGTTTGATTTCAAATTTTTGCGAAGCATTGCTGATGCGGTAAGCTTTATTCCTTTGGAGTTTCCTTTCGTGAATATCCTGAAGCTTGTTGAGGGTTTCCCGCATGATCTGTGCTTCTCGTTTTAAGGAACCTATCTTTTCATTAAATCTGTTCAGGCCGTGAAATTTTCTCATCATAAGGTTTAGTCTTACCTTTTTACGTAAAGCGCCTGTAAATGTTGGGTAAAAACCCAACATTTTTGAAAAAATACTTGTGAAAACACTTTAATAAATTAGTTTTGCAGATATATAATAAATGATGAGAAATGGATCAATTGATTTTCCCCTCTATATCGTTTATTTGTGATAAGGTTTAGGTTAAAAGCCTGCGACAGCGATTGTTTGCGGGCTTTTATTGTTTTAATCCCTATTCCAATCGCTGCAACCAATTAACTTAAACTTGTGATGAAGTGAAAAACATTCATCATTCAATTTATCCTGAGCTTTTACTTTCAAATCAGGAATCTTAATTTTAATGATCATCTATCCATTTCCATTATCTTTTTCTTGAAGTTTTGAATAATTTGTTTGACAAATAGCTCATGAAGTTTTCCCTATAATATTCACCAACGGTAAATGTGAGATTGTTATTCATTTTGATCGTATTACCATCAATGTAATTAATGCGATCTGTTGAAATAATAAATGCACGATGAAACTGTTTAAAACCTTCCCGAGATCCGAGTAATTCCATTATGTCCTTAATTGTAAGATAGGCGGTTAATATTTTATTACTTGTTAAGTGAATTTTGATGTAGTTGTGGGCACTTTCAAAAGCGATCACATCCTTATACAGCACCTTCACAATGCGTAAATCTTCTTCTTTATTTTTTACCAGGAAGTAATTGTCATCAGCATGATGGTCTCCGTTGTGGGCGAAAGACCTTACCGGCATCTCAGCAGGAAAAAGACGGTTGATGGTTGTTGAGAATTTGGCAAAAGTGTAAGGTTTCAAAAGATAGGCATCCGCCTCGACCTCGAATGCTTCAAAAGCGTATTTTGAATACGCGGTGGTAAAAATCAGTTTTTGTGTTTTCGCTCTTAAGGCCTTTGCCAGTTCCAATCCGGAGATATTGGGCATATTGATGTCCATAAAAAGAATATCAATGTTGATCTCGCTGCTTACCTGCTCTAAGGCGGTACGTGGGTCGGTGAATATGGCGTGGATATTCAACCGGGGCACCAGATCGATATATTTCTTTATCGCTTCGATGGAAAATTGCTCATCGTCCACTATGACACAGTTTAACATACTTTTCGTTTTATATTGGTTTATATGAAATAAAGGTTTGGCTTACGATGGATCAAAAGCAAAAGGAACAGCAATGCTTACACGCAGGCTGATCATCAGGTGTTGGAGTACCCACTAACTGATAAGATGATTATCAACCGCCGGGGTGATTAAATTCAATAACTAAGCTTTAAAACCACACCAAATATAATCCATAGCAAACCGAACAAAAGTATTTGACCTTCATATCACACCTAAAATTACCTAATGTTTAAAATTAAGCGTAATAAAGTTTAAATCACTATATGTTAGCTATATAGGTTAATTTTCTCCATAGAAAGGTATTTTTTCTTTCCTGAACCAAAGTCTACGTTGGCAAAATTCCGCGGACTTGTTTAGCATAAAGAGTTATTAAATCTCGTCTTAGCGCATTAAGAGATGGTAAATAGTCGTTCATTTCAACTTATATTATAACTACATAATTTATTTACCATGAAAAAATTTGAATGTATCATTATTGATGATGAACCTTTTGCTATTAACTGGCTGAGCAACTATATCAATTCAATGCCTAACCTCAACCTGCTGAAAAGTTTCACTGATCCACTACAGGCCCTGATCGAGATCGCTAACGGGGATATGGTCGATCTAATCTTATTAGACATCAATATGCCGAAAATTACGGGAATCGACCTTTCCCGCGAAATCAGGAAAAAGACTAAAAAATTAATTTTTTCAACGGCCTATAAACAATACGGATACGAGGCTTTCGAGGTCGAGGCGGATGCTTATCTTTTGAAGCCGTATACTATATCAAAATTTGTGGGCACCCTGGCGAAAGTGTTTTCGGTGAACGATGAAACAAGCAGCGTTTTTTTAGCACCCGATGAGTTCTTTTTTGTAAAAAATAAAGATGAAGATTTAAAGATCGTCAAGATCAATTATTCGGATGTGATAGCGATAGAGAGCAAGCAAAACTACGTTCAGATCCATACGCTAACCAGAAAAGTGCTTACCTATATGTCGCTCACCGAAATTTCAAAAATATTGCGGCATTTGCAGAACTTTGTGCAATTCCAGCGCAGTTTTATTATTGGAAAGCAACACATTGATTCCATAGACGGAAATACCATCAAAATGGTAAATGGCCTTAAAATAACCGTTGGGGATTATTATCGTAAAGATTTTTCAGCATTTTTGACTGAAAGATTAATCAAGGCAGGGCGCAAACGTTAGTATTGCCCCTGCCTGATTCAGCCTAATTAATTTGAACGGCCACCATGCAACATCCCCGTTTTGGTTATGGTGATCATCGTTGTTGTAGGATCGGTCGGCACGTCTGTTTCAGTAGGTGATTTTGAAACTGAATTTCCCCTGTACACAAACAGTGTACTGTCGCTGATTTTAAAATTTTTCTTTTTCATAGTTTTTTTCCGGAAACTTAGGGCGAAAAAGAACCGTAACAAATGATGGTATATGGAATGGCCTTGTTTCTATCTATAAAACAACATTTACATGAAAAAGAATTTCCAGTTGTGGTTTAATCGATATAAGTTACAGTTGTTGGTTTGGGCATTGTACATTTTTTATGAAGCGGTTTTAATCGGCTATGTATCCGGTGTTTTTGGACACCCCATGACTTATTTACTGCATTATATCGCAGCCATCATACTTTTTTATGTCCATGCTGAAATCGTTTTGCCCTGGGCGTTAGCGATAAAAAAATTCATCGCATTCCGGCTTCCGCTTGTATTGGTTGAGCTGGCCGTATTTGTTTTCGTATCTTTCAATTTCGATGTAATATTAGTTGACAGCGGGATTGTCATTCATGAAAAGCCATTTCGCATGTCCTGGGTGTACTTTTTTAGTATGCTTTACCGGGGCGGATACTTTGCAGGCTTTTCTACAGGTTATTACTACCTGGTGACCTATATGAAAGAGAAAAGAAAAACAAATGAATTAGAAAAGCAGCATTTGAACGACATCATTACTCAGCAAAAAGCGGAACAGGAATTAACGAAGGCGCAGAACGCTTTCTTAAAAGCCCAAATCAATCCACATTTTCTTTTTAACACACTTGATTTTATCTATCACAGCATCGCTGATTCGTCACCTATTGCCGCTGACGCGGTGATCGTCTTAACAGAGATGATGAGATATGCCGTTGATGCCGATAAGATGGGGGAATACATTTATTTAGGGGACGAAATTGACCAGGCCGAAAACCTGATTTATTTGAACCAGGTCAGGCAAAACCATTCACTTTATTTTAAACTGAATTATACTGAGCAAATCCGGAATATCCGTCTGATCCCTTTAGTTCTGTTGACGCTGATCGAAAATATTTTTAAACATGGAGATCTAAGTGAACCCAACGACGAAGCCGTTATTAACCTGAATCTTGATGCCCATTACCTGCATATAGACACCTATAATCTTATTTCGCAAAACACATCCGATACTGGCTCTCACGCCGGTCTGAACAATATCCAGAAAAGATTAGGTTATACTTACGGGTCAGAAGTAACTTTTAATTATCATGCCGATCAAACCAATCACTTTCATTTAAACCTCAGCATTCCGCTGGGACGTTTGAACGTAAGCGCTGTCTTAACATAAACTTTACCAAATACTGGTATAATATGCCCTCGTGCATGCGTTGATCGGAAATAAAAAGACGGTTAATATGCATGTGGAGTACATCTGCCAATAGCTTACGCCTAACGGTTAGATCGTTACTTTTTTTGAACAGATTTCTGTAAGCCTTTAAAAGTTGACTTTGAAGTTTGAATGCTACCATTTTAGTTTCGGTTAAGTGATCCCGCTTCAGTGCTTCAAATTTTTGGTTCAGCAATTTAAAGCTGGTCCGGCTCAACCCTAATTCGCAGCTAAAACTATCGGCCATTGCTTTTGCAAAATTCAACTGCTCGTCGCTGTCTTTGAATACTAAAGCAACCAATAGGCTCATCATTATCAATGTTGACGCATAATAGTTATCCATTGCTTTATTACCGACCAGCAACCCCATTACATATTTACTATCCTGAAAAAACAGGTTTTCGGTTAGTCCCATTCTCTTATCACCATAACGCCAGGTTTCACGAAAATAGGTTTTAATCTGTAAGTCAGAGATTAACCCGATCTTTAGATCAGGTTCTATTAAAGACCGGATTTCACTTATTATATCGTAACCTTCAGTCTGGTTTATTAGATGCAACCTCAACCTGATATGAGGCCGCGGGTCATCATACCGGATAAAAAACCATTTATATATTTGCGGTTTAATCTCCATCAACAGGGGGCGGATCTTGTTGACCAATATTTCGTTCGCTCTCGCCGGGTGGCAATATATTTCAAAATACAACCAGTCATTTCCGGGAGGGACGATACTACTTTCATCAGGACTATTTGCCGGTAATTCCAAATCAGGTAATTCATATACGGGATGGCTATGCCCATAACTTGCAATAATCTGCGTAATATGTTTTTTACCTGATTCGTTTGTAAATACATCGTAATCTGAAATTAAGGCTTCTGAGATATAAACGGCAAGCCTCCCCTGCTGCCGGCAATAGGATAAAAATGCGTCAATATCCGATTCCTCAGAAGGATTGAAACATAGCTTCTGATCACTATGACCGGCGGTAAAAGGATGATGGATACCTTTTTGATAAAGCCAGTCCTTCAATAATTCCGGCGCTGATTCCCTTTTTTCAGTTTGTATCGAGCTAAGAAGGGCACCTGGTAATTTCCAGCTTGCGGGCGATACAATCACATTTTTAAAATAAACACGGGGATAATAATCAAGCTCCGGGAAAATAAAAGGCAATTGAAAGTTAAGGTCTGATTTGATATGCTGGTGCTGAAGGTCACTCAAAAACCGGAATAGCCCAAGATCAGAACGGGAATAATTATAGGCCGATGGGATTCGCGGCACCATTCTTCTATTATACTTTTTCGACCATAGTACGATTTCCGCTCCCCGGATGGTAACCCATATATCCTCTGTGAAAAGTGGCTCATCTTCACAAGGCCAGCTCATGATCGGCAATTCAAATGGGTAAAGTTGTTTCCGCCTGTTGACATTGTCAACGTCCTTTTCCAGATGGTAGGCGACATCAAAAAATAGGATGCCGGGGTTTGCGCGCTGTTCCAAATCCGTGATCTGCAGGGCGAAATTTTCCAATTCAGTGCTGGCAATTGTAAAACGGCCTAATAAAGCATTAGCTGTACAACCACCGATATTTTCGATGACCGGATGTTTATCGTAAAAATGAAGTAAAACGCTAAACGTGTTTGGCAACGGCAAATCTGATGACTCCTGGCCTGTTGTAAATTCTTCCAGCCTGATCGGGTCGCCGCTCGTAAGCTTGTCAATCAGAAAACGGTGGAGTGCTGTATATGGGATGTGTTGTTGTTTTTTCTTTTCATTTGCCCCCAAAATATCCAGTTGCTCTGTTAAATCATAGGCCGCGTTCCGTTTTCCAAAGTTTCCATAACCAACTCCCAATTCTAAATCTAATGCGGTCATTAATGGTACTATCCGATGTTCAAATTTTTTAAGAAAGGCATTACAAAAATTAGCCAGGTCTTTATTCTCAGTATCAGGAAGGTGTTTTGCCAAAAATTTTATCAGTTGTGGCAGCTCTTTCATGTCGTGATCGGCAATCGCTCCTGAAACCAGCTTCCTTTCTGAAATTAAATACTTCAAAGATAGCTTGCTGTTTTTAAGCCCTATTCTTTGAAAATATTCTTTTCCCGTGATATTGACTTCAACCTCAGAAAATAAAAGCTGGAGCCGCAGCATTTGAGAAAGAAGTTGCTTTATCTGACGGTCATTCACATTCAGTTCTGAGGCCATCTTTTTGAAAAGTGCGTCCCGTGAAATTTTTTTCCGGCAGATTGTTAGCACAGTAATCAATTCCGGGAAGCCTGCAATTACTGCCAACTCAAAAAAATCTTCGTTTCTGCGGATGTAACGAACGTTTGTATCAATAAAATAGATCGTCGAGTTAGCAATGAGCCACCGGGCTTTTGATACGCTTATGTTATTATTGAACCTGTGTTGGCAAACATCCTTCCAATCGATGAACTCATGTACGGATAACGTATCTTCTAAAATTACAGGCGTTTGGGGAAAGGCCAAAAACGGAACGAGGGAAATCGCTGCCAGTTTTCCAAAAGGCGTAGGCCTATACCTGACGCGATTAAAATACTTCCAGATCGTATAACGGATTTTCGGACTTAAAGTGTCCAGGTCAGCTTTACTACAATTAGCAATCAGGTGGTAAAATGACGGAGAGGAAAGATTGATGAGTTCTTTTAATTCATCCCATTTGTTTTCCAGTTGATCTGTGGGGCTGAATACCGGCGTCCTGCATAAAGCCGTATTGAGTAAGTTTAATTGGAAGCTACCTGATTTAATTTTCTGCATTGGCTGAAAAGTTGTTACAGCGCAAAGAAATCTGCAATTGCATTTCAGGGTAACGAAGTTATATGCAAGGGGTTGTTTTCAGGATAGAAAAGCCTGTTTAAAGGATTCAGATATTTAGATTTTGTTTTTAGTCTAAATCTTAATTGCATACCAAAAAATGACGGTTCAAAACAATCATTTGTCAAATAGATGTAAAAGCCCTTGATTTTCGGGCTGGAACGGTTAATATTCGGGCGATATTCCTAACGGGAGTAAACCCGCATTCCTTAAACATTGGTTAAATTAGATTGGCTTTTTAACCTAAGTGAAATTGCAGGTTAACATATTTAAATAATCCAATCTCAGAGCCAAATGTGTTAACGAGGTAATTCACGGTGGGTTGCCACGGGTATTGTACATCTATTTATAATTAAAGCTGGTCTTCCAACCGGGCCTTAAACACAATGAATTAAGGCCCGATTGGAATGTTAATTCTATAGTAGGGAAATCGTGTGGCAGTGAGCTGAGACAAAATTTAAGGGATTTTAAAGTCCCTTTTAACCTGAACAAGCTAATTTATACATGCCTATGCTTATCCCGGGAACCAAAATGCACATTGTGACGTTCAGTTTCATCATGCTGGAATTTTGCATGTTTATCTGGCAGATGGCACGATACTTCTACCGGTTGCGGGACAAGCACCGGGGTTGGTATATCCTATTGTTGTTATTGCTGTTGCTATATAATATTACTAACGGTTTTTTTCCTGACCCCAATATTCCATTGCCTGTCAAAACACAGAATATCATCGCTTATGGAATGGCTTTCCTGATGGTGTCGTATTTCCCATTTTATTTTTACAAGGAGTTTGACCTAACCGCGTTAAGAAATCATGTGCTTTATGGTGTGCCTATCTTCCTGATACTCCCTTATATCATCTTTTTTGTGATCATGTATTCCATTAATGGAGAACTTAAAAGAGATATGGGCTATGGCGTAATCCTTCCGTTTGCGTATTCCCTGGTATTGCTTTGGATTGTTCTATCCGCGATCAGGAAGCGTTACCAGCAGAACAGGGATGATCATTTCTATGCAGAGGAAATCAGTGTTTACTTCGCTGTTTTACCGTGGGTGCCGATGACGTTGTTCGCATGGCTGGAGGTCGGGCAAGTTGTCGAAACTTTATGCGCTAACCTTGGATTCCTTATCATAACGATCATATTTTTTATCAAGTCGGCAAGGCGGGCCATGCAGGAATACCTGGAAGAAAACGCTATCACCATCGGAGAAACTAATCCTTATCAATTCCAGGCTAATTGCCTGCATTTTGATCTCACCCGAACGGAGATATTGATCATCCAGTATATATATAAAGGCAAGTCGAATAAAGAGATCGCTGATCTGATGTCTATTTCGGAAAATACGGTTAAAAAACATCTTCAAAATGTGTACCGCAAGGTCAATGTAAAGAGCCGTGCCGCGCTGATCTATACATTACAAAATCACCACAGCACTATGTTATAATGTCTTTGTCATAAAAATTACTCCTTTTTAATTAGGATAAATACCCGATCTAAGCATTTTTATAGCGAAATACCGTCGTTAATTTTGATAATATTTTTTTAACGGTTGTAACTGGCAACTCCGGGATTGCATTTAAGATCAAGATTATGACAGCAGATGAATTATATAAGCTTCTATTTACTATCAGGAATCTTCCGGCAGCGTTATCAGACGAAGGTGAAAGAGCGCGGTTAACAGCTTACCTGAATAAAATTGTTGGCCATAGTTATCACCAGCGCGATCAACTCCTTTTAAGTGAAGGACAGGAGGCCATGTATATTTACTTCCTGGAAAAAGGTTTTGCGAGAGGGTATTATCATGATATTCAGCATGACCGGGAGCATACGGTTATGCTTTGGGATCAGTATTCGTTTATTACTGACCCGCCCGCTTTTTTTGAAAAAGAGCCTTCCAAACTTAACATAGAAGTGATGGCCGGAAGCCACCTGCTTTTTATCTCCCGGCAACAATTAGATGAGCTTTACCAGACCTTTCCCTATGCCGAAGTTTTCACTTTCCGTATTACCTCTTTTTATAGCGCCCATTTTGCTACGAGAAGCCACGACCTGGTAAGTTTATCTGCGTGGGAGCGGTATCAACAATTATTAAAACACTATCCAAAAATTGAATTAAAGGTCACAAAAAAGATCATTGCATCTTATATTGATGTTGCCCCGCAGTCATTGAGCCGCCTGATCAAAGCGAATCGCTGCCGTTAAAATCGTTTTTTGCTGTAAAGCATCACCTTTGTTAATTCCTTTGTTAACCTTGGTTAAGTCATTTCGCCACATAGGTGTACGGGCAATAACAATTGCCGATTGTAACTTTAACTCATAGTTACAAACCCTTATGTAACCCTAAATCAATACCTAACCGCTTACTTATTACAAGTAATACAAAAGAAAGGAGACTGGTGACAAAGAGTACAAGAATACAATTGCGGGTTACGTACCTGCCGATAACTGAAGTTATCTCTTTATCCAACTATATAAGATGGTCAATCCAAAATTCCAATGGAAAGTGTAATAACAACTAAATCTAAAATTCAAATCTCAGAACTTGCAAAGGAAATTACAGCGATTGCTATCCGTTGGTTATGTATGGCATTATTCTTTTATACTGCCCATGCGAAAACCGTTGATCACGACCGTTTCCTAAAAGGTCTGGCAAGGGTACATTTGATCAGCGGCTTTGCCTTATTTCTTTCTTATGCTGTTCCAATTGTCGAATTTTTAGTTGCGTTGTTATTGTTGGTGCCGAACACTGCAAAGACTGGGCTATATTGCTTTATCGCAGTAATGTCTGCGTTTACAATTTACATCGCAAGCGCGCTGATTTGGGAACCAACCCTTCCGTGCCATTGCGGGGGAGCCATCGAAAAACTAAGCTGGGGACAACATATATGGTTTAATCTCGCATTCATACTTATAGCCATTACAGGTGTCTGGCTCATTAATTTTAACAAAACATTTAAATTACAAAAATCATGAAAAATTTCAAACAAGTAGCTTACGGCCTGTTGGTAGGTGCTATGGCAATCGGATTTAGTGCTTTTACCAATGCAAAAGAAAGTAACGAGGCTGTCAAAATTCACAAGGCCTTAAAGGCCGGTATGATAACAGACAATTTTATTGTACAACCGACTTTAAATAACTTCGTACAGGAGAGCAGTGTAAATACATCTAATTGCGGCGATCCGGCAACAAGGCAATGTGTTTATGATGTAACTACTTCAGGAAAAAGCAACATTCCCGATCAGGCCAGTTACACTGCTGCCGAAATTGACAACTATATTTCGCATTCATGGCTAACTCCGGCATCTGGTTCCAGTGCCGCGTTATATCAACCATAAGCCAGACAATGCCTGATAGTCCAAAAGAGGTATCCCAATATTGGGACACCTCTTTTGCTAATTAGCTTTTTAGCAAGTATTACAGTGATTGTTTCACCATTGCAATAAAAGCTTTACTATCAGTTCTTGGGTCTGGTGGTGCGACAGAAATAATTTTTCCGTCCTTGGAAATGATAATTATTGTCGGGCATCCCTGAATATTATAATGTTTGACAATGGCTGATTGCCTGTCCATTCCCGCCAATAGATTAATTTCACTTTTACCACTGTATTTTTCAGCAGCCAAACTTTTTAACCACATGGTTTTGTTCCTGTCAAGGCTTACGGTAATGAATATTACATCAGGGTTTGCCTTAAAGGATGAAATAATTGGCTTTAGCTTTGCAGCCATGCCTATACAACCCTCACACCCGGTAAACCAAAAATCCATAACTACCACCTTACCCTGAAAATCTTTCAATTGACGGATTTTCCCATTTTCGTCTGGAAGCTCAAAAGGATACGCGTTTGCACCGATAGCGCTGTTATCACTAAATTCCTGTAAGGCTTTTTTATACTGGTTATTTACAGCTTCGCTAACCGCCTTGTTTACAAAATCAACAAAGTCGCTCTGCCTTCGCCGGTCTATTTCATAAAAGGCGAGCAATTTTAATTTATCCCTTAGAGCGCCATTATCCTGATTTAGATCAATTGCCTGATTAATATCCGCGAATTTAAGATCGGGATAATGGCTTTTCCCGGCATTGCTGTTCATGATTACGGCATAGGCCCTGTCCTTTTTAAATAAAAAATCAGCATACTGGTACGATAAAACGAATAAATTAGAGTCAGTTAAGATCTTTTCTTTGTAATGACCGTAATCCCTTATAAACAATTTTTTTGCTGTTTTATAAATTTCCGTGGTTTGCAGGGTAAAAGGTGTATAATACATTTCGACAAGCCTTTGATTGTAATTACCCCAACAATCCAAGCCAATTAAGTTATAAATTTCCCGGCTTAATTTCCCTTTCAAGCTATTCAGGATGGCTGATTGTACTTTTAATATGGAATCCAGTTGGGATTTACGGCAGTCAAATGCCGCTTCATAATCCTTTAACCGCATGTAGGTATTATATTGATTATTGTTAATTATCACATCACTGTTACTTATTTTATACATACAATTGTACGTGTCGGCGCTTCTACCACTAAAAAAAGCTCCGTTCTTTTGATTTGACAAATGCAATTCTACCGTATCTCCTTGCTGAAAAAGAAATAGATTATTGCTGCGGTTAAGCGGCCTGCCTGTCCCTGGTTTGTTATAAACATAATCTATACGTCCATAGTTGAGCGAGACTGATAATGGAATGACCAGCATAGTCTTAGCTGCGGTTATTTTGAAACGGTATAAGTCTGTGCCGATTGCATAATTGGTATTAATGTCATTCTTACTCATGCTAAATTCAATAGCGGCATCCTGAAGCATTGCAGGATCATCTATAACAAGATCAATAATCACAGGATGCCTTTTATTGGTTGTTTGTGCGCGGGCAAATAATGGTAACTGTACCGTTATCAGTAACCATAAAATGCATCTACACAAATTATGTATTTTCATATCTGTTTTGTCTTTAGTAAAAAATATAAAGGATCTTTCATCATGGGTTACCGTGGATTTTGCTGTATGCCGCTTAGCGCGATTTCGTCCGTTGGGATGGGTAATACCCAACGGTTATCATTAGGAGGTAAAGTGTAGGTAGTTCCGCTAATAATACGGCTAAGCGTAATATTAGCACCCTCTTTATTTAACCGCTTTAGGTCATACCACCGGAGCCCTCGCCATACCAGCTCTTTTTGACGTTCAGTCAAAGCAGCAGCTAAAGCAGTGGCAGGAGATGATGCCGTCAAGGGTGCGTATGCAGTGGTATTACTGTAACGGTTGATCAGTAGTTGGTTTAATTTATCCATAGTCGCGCTGACCATTCCTTTTCTCGCCAAGCATTCTGCTTTAATAAGGTACTGCTCATCGGTAGCCAAACCCGTGAAAGCATAATTCCCTAACCCGTAATAACCTTTTTTTCTGTAGTAGGTGCCATCTGCTGATTTAGAAAAGAAAATCAACAATCGCAGGTCATTCGGAGCATATAGATTTATAATATTGATGGGGATTCTCCCTTTTGAGCCGGATGTGGTCAGGGAAAAATTAGGGTAAGCGATCACCTGCCTTGCATTGTAGATCAGTTCATTATTAACCGTAGTGAACGGGCTGCTTGCCGTTTTGCTAATCGTGTTGTAGTCGATCAGACTACTATACAAACCCAGGCATTGATCTGCGTAATTTTCAGCCTGCGCATAATTTCGCATATCCAGGTAAATTCGGGCCAGTAAAGCATAAACCGCGATTTTTGAGGGGCGGTTTAAGTTAGCAGATGGCCTGGTCGAAGGGAGCAAACTTGCCGCTGTTATGAGATCACTGAAAATCTGATTGTAGGTTTGCTGTAAGGTTGCTCGCTGCTGAATATCATCAACGCCCGATTTTAGGCGTAGCGGGATACCTAAATCCGAATTGGCTGTACTGGCATCATAGGCTTTGCAAAAAGTTCGTGTCAGGTCATAAAAAGCAAATGCACGGGTAAATAGTGCCCATCCCTTTATATACTGACCTTGTAACGTTATTGCGCTGTCGGATTTGGCTAATCCGTCCAGTACGCTATTTGAATAAAATACCTGCAAATACAGCGTATTCCAATCCTGTATATTCACATCCCCGGCATATATGTCATTTGCCCATATATAGGCGTTCCGTTCTGTTGCCGTTGCGTTCAGCCAGTTGGCATCGCTTACCATATATTCATCTGCCGAAAGCTGCGCCAGCCCTCCTGTGCTGTTCAAAAAGTTCGTGTTGTTAAGCAGGTTTTGAAAATCCGTCAACGTGGTTGGCGTTAAAATATTAGTAGCAGGTTTTTTGTCTAAAAAATCAGATTTTTTACAGGCATAAAGGCTTAGTAGCAGGGCCATTATATAAAACCATTGTTTGTTTTTTTTCATTTTAATTTCTTTGTTAGGGTCAAATACTGGGTTACAGGTCGCCTTTAATTCCAAAGGCAATGGTTCTGGGCACCAGGATGCCTGTTGGGTAATCAGGGTCAATGTGGTATTTATTGGCCCTCCATAGGATACCGATATTGTTGATATACGCAAAGACATTTAAGTTTCTGAACGGCAAATGTGGTTTTTTGCTAAGGGTATAACCTAACCGGAAGTCTTGCAACCTGATATTGGCGGCATTTTCGACCAGTATATTTGAATAGGTGTATAATGCCGTTCGATAAGTGCTTGACGGGTAGATCAGAGCGGGAACATTGGTATGCAACTCATCGCCCGGCTTTTGCCAGCGGTTATCATAATCGGACATTTGATAATTACCGCCGCCGGTGGAATAAAGTCCATCATTATTTAATGAGTTTCTCCTAAAATGATAACCAAACTTATAAGTGATATTGAACGATAAATCAAAGGCATTGTAGGCAAAAGTATTTCGCAAACTACCAAAGGATGTTGGTGTGGCTGAACCGCTGTAAACCAATTCGGATCGGTTGGTTGAATTGGCGATGCCCGTATAATCTGAACTTACCGTCCCATTTAAATACCCTTGAGGGTCGCCTGTGGCAGTTAACCCGGCATATTTAAAGCTGAAAATGGCATAATAGGGATAGCCCTGCAAAGGGTTGTTATAATTGGCCGAAACAACATTGTAATTCGTTCCGTTGCTTACCTTATAATCTGTAACACGGCTTTGGACATGGTTGTATAGTAAAGTTGTTAACCATTTCAACTTACCATTCAAATTAATGCTATTTAATTGCACATCTACCCCTTTGGTAGAGGTATTGGCGGAATTGCCAGTATAAAGGGTAGTGCCTGTTTGTGGTGCTATTGGACTGTTCCCGATCAGATCTATGCCGTTTTTGTGCCAGTAATCCACACTGCCGGTCAATCGATTTTCTTTTGTTGCAAAATCCAATCCGATATTTATATTCCGATCTTTTTCCCAACGTAAAGAAGGGTTAGGGGGATTAACGATCTGGCTATAAGGGGCGTTATAGGTTTTTGATGTCAGTCCGGGGCTTGCGGTCAGGTAAGCGGATAAATTAGTGTTCACATTCCCGGTATAGCCATAAGTAGCGCGTAGCTTTAATTGAGGCAGCCAGTCTATTTTATAAAAAATTTCTTTGTTGACGACCCACGCAAGCCCGGCACTCCAGAGCGGCACCCCTTTCTGATTGGTCGTTACCCCAAATAGATTGGATTCATCCCTGCGGGCGCTTAAGGAAGCAATATATTTATCATTATAAATGTAAGAACCATTAAAATAATAGGAAAAAAAACGATTGTCCGTACCTAACCCGGTAGTATTTGTTGGAATTTGACTGGTATTGTACCCGTAAAAATTAGGATAGTATGCTGTATAGTTAACGGCGGCATTCTGGTTGGTGGCCGTTTCAGGGTTATAACCATACAGACCGTTGGTACTGTTAAAAGTGGTATAGTCCTTAATTTCTGTTCCGGCTATCGCACTTATAGCGTGTTTTCCCCAAGCGCTATCATAATTAAGCTGAAAACGCCCGTTATTGGAACTGATATTGGTTAAGTTAGTATATAAAATATCACCAAGCGGGATGGGATGGGTAACGGTGCCTGTTACCGGGTCAATTTGTGTATAGGTATTGATTAGGTTCCGGGTATAATAGGATTGGCGTTCGTTCAGGTTATCACTTTCTGTAACCCCTTTTTCATAGTTATATAAGGCTAACGCTTTTAAACCCGGAAAAATTTTATAGGTCAGGGAAAGGTTTATCCGGTAATCTGTTAAGTTGGTAGTCGTGCCGCTATAGCCGTTGTTCAGTTCGTCCAGTGGTTTATATAACCAGTTGAGCAATTGGCCATTTCCGGCGGTACTGGCATAGGACAGCCTTAGCGTTTTGGCAATAGCCAAAGGGTTCCCATTGGCATCTGCAAACTGATCGTAAGGATATAAGGTATTACTGACGACAGGCCCTGATTTTGTGGTGCTTGCTGTATAAATAATATTGGAAAAAAATTCAAGTTTGTTTTTTAAAAAGTAATAGGTATTACTGGCGTTAAGTGAAACCCGGTCGTAGCTGTTGTTCACGTAACTGTTCAGGTTTTTGTCGTACCCTGCCGACACGAAATACTTTTGTGCAGCACCACCTCCGCTTATACTGGCCTGATATTGCTGAAATACGCTTGGCCTGTAATAATATTTTAGTATCTGCTGCCTTGAATCATATCCCTTTAGCTTATTGATCCGCGCCAGCGAATCGGCTGCCGATATAGTGCCGTTCCTTTTGGCCGAAAAAATCTCTACAGCGGGTGACAATGCTGAATATCCGTCACTGATCGAGGCATTGTAAGCGCCTTGGTTAAATAAAAAATGTTCTATCCCGATATATTGTGCGGACGTCAACTGTGGAGTATAATATAAATTTGGTTTTGCACCAATAGTGGCATTGGCATTGAAACTTACGGTTGGAGCAGCATTAAGATGTCCTTTTTTTGTTGTTATAACAATAACGCCGTTACCGCTACGGGCTCCCCAGGCGGAGGCCGCAGCCGCGTCTTTAAGGATAGTTATACTTTCAATGTCATTAGGATTTATATTATTGACATCCCCGTCATAAGGAAAGTTGTCGACGATAATTAGCGGGTCTGGATTTGAAAACAAGGTGGCTCGCCCACGAATCTCGATATTACTTTGTCCGAATTGATGATTACCATTATTAGTAAAAATCAATCCACTTGTCACTCCGTTTAACCTATCTAAAATATTTGTAGAAACTGACCGATTTATTAACTGATTATCGATTTGAACAAAACTTCCCGTTGCCCTTTCTTTCGGAATCGTCTGATACCCCGTTGATACTATCGCAACTTCATTAAGTTGTGTGCCACCATTTTCAAGTACTATTGTTAAGTATTCCGCACTTGTTACAACAATCTCTTTGGTCAAATACCCGATAAAAGAAACCTGCAAAACAGTACTATCAGCAACATTATTAATTTCAAATTCACCTTTGCTATCGGTAGTTGCTGATACCGACCCGCCTTTAATTTTAATAGTAGCACCGGGAAACGGTATCCCTTTACTGTCAGTTACCTTTCCCTTTATTGGAAACGCCGGTTTTTCAGATTGCCCTTGCGTGGGAGGCCGCGAACTGGAAACTACAATTTGGTCGCCTATAATTTCGTAAGTAAGCTTAAGCGGCGATAACAATTCAGTAAGCACTTTGCTCACAGGCTGATCTTTTGCATGTATAGTTACCTGTTTATTCAGAATGCCTTTGGCATTGCTATATATTATTCCTATTTGTCCTTGTTTGGCGATTTGATCAAGCGTTTCTTTTAATGTTTTCTTTTCTATATCTATCGAAATTGGGTTGGTTAAGCCTTGCGACCGGGAAACTTCGACTGCCAAAGCGCAGTTAAAAAAACAGGCCGTTGCGACGGTTAAAACAAATAACCTGCACTTCAATTTGGTGGGTAAGTTTTTAAGCATAGTGGTTAATTAAATGGGGGTTGATGGGAGAATATGATGCGCATTTCAAATTGATTAATTGGCGGTAGCGGCTTTCGAATGAGCCACAAAAAGGGCAATAACAATCCTGTAAAGCAATTTTTCATTTTTTTGCAGTTGAGTTTGTTCGTTAAAAATTGATTAGATGGCCGCCTGAGAGCGCAGCCCTTATTTATCTTTTGTTATTACTATTTGTCACTACATCCTCCCACTATAACATATCCCTTGTCAGTTTGACGAACGGTAGCGCCAATTGCTGCAACTAATTGGCGTAGTACAATATCAATCGGCTTTGAGGTATCAAATTCGCCATAACAGAGACAGGATGCCGATTTGTTTTCCAGTTCAATATCTTGATTGTAATAGCGTCTGAAGTCGGCAACAACTTCGGGCACAAGCGTTCCGTCATAGCTTAAAATGCCATTTCGCTTTTTTAATAGGGGGGCAACCGTTGGTATTGATTTTTCAGTTAAAGTTGCTTGAGCATTATTATATTCTGCCTGTTGTTTCGGCCTTAAAGTAACTTCAGATAGCTTATGCTTATTAGCCGCTAACATGGCAACCTTAACCACACCGGTTACGACTGTAACACTGTATAGATTCTGCTTACTATCGGATTTGATATTGAAAGATGTACCAACAACTTGGGTCTGCATCCGTCCGCTATGAATAATAAAAGGATGTTTTTTATCCTTCGCCACCTCGAAATAGGCTTCGCCGTCCAGCGTAACTTCTCGATAACTATTAACTAACTGATCTGCATATTTTATCGTGCTGGACGGGCTAAGCCATATCTTGGTTCCATCGAATAACTTAATTAGTTTTCTCTGGCCGTTTTGGGTAACTATTTGTTTTGAGGAATTTTTTATATGCGCATTATAAATATCTGTAAAATGCTGGTAAAAAAAGAATAAAGTGGCTGAACCGACCACCAGCCATAAAGCGGCGATCTTCAACCAGGTATTAGCTATTTTATAGGGAAACTTGGATGGATTAGACTTTGGGGGAATTTGTGCCCGAATTTCGCTAAGTATGACAGATTTAACTTTGGTAATAATCTTATCTTCTTGTTCGGCCTTCAGTGGCTTTAGGGTGTCTTTAGAAAGTTCATTACCGATCAAGGAATTAAAAAGTTCCTCATTTTCCTTTTTGCTGATTAGCTTAAACAGTTCATTGATCTCGTCAGGAGTACACTCATCGTCGAGGTACTTTTTAAAGAGACTTTTTATATAGATTTGATCCTTCATTTGTTGTGTTACTCCACAACAAAATAAAACATAAGAGAAAATAGGGCTATTGAATAAATAAATTATTTTAATGCGCCATTTGTTTGCTGTCAATTACACGCAGGGTAAAAACCGCAAATTGGCTTTCCGAAGTAATTCGGAACGAGCACCCGAAGGACATCAAAGTTTGTCGATAGGTAATCATTGATGATTTTGCGGTTGCAAACCTGAAATCGCTAACGCTTTATCGTATCTACTACCATCAAAACATTTTTGCTTTAACTTTGCAAATCATTGTAAATCATGTCCTATGCAGCTTAGAAATCACATTGTTTATCGCTTTTTAACTGAAAAACATTTTTTAAACGATATTTTAAGATCATTGCTTCCCATAGAAGTTGAAAATTTGATTCGCCATCAGCAGAGTGACGAAGAAATGCACAGGATCGCTATGACGTACAAGTTATTGGAGATTGATGAACAAAAAGCTTATTATATCACCAATACAGTAGTTGATAAGCTTGACATGCTTAAAGTAACCAATAAAAATGGGATATATGACTGGACGGTTTTTAAGCATGTAAAACCTTGTAAACTAACATTCATATTCAAAAACAATAGTTTTTTACGTGTCTGGATTCATCACCATGTTATCCAATTTTTACATGGGCAGTTTGTTTATTATTCACAGCAGGAGAAGCTAAAGTATAAGGCAACAGGTACTATAGATGTGGTACAATTATATGTAGACAGGAATACCGGTGAACCTACTGCTTATTTTGCCCACGCGAGTGCAAATGGTATGGAAGAAACCTTCTATAAATTATTGTGTTTTTTCTTTCTATCTGAAAACCAAGAAATTATTGTTAACCCAGGTAAAAGCTATGGCACCAAGAAACAACCTGATGCGCTTTCAAATGATATCAATGTACCTGTAACTATCGTTAACAGTTGCTGGAATATAACGAGCATACGAACCGACGGATTTGATGTAAGCGGGCATTTTAGATTGCAACCCTGCGGGCCTGCTTTAGCCGATACGAGAATGATATTTATAGAGCCGTATAAAAAGCATGGTTATGTAAGAAAGGCCGCCAAGCCATTAGAATAACGTTGAAAGTTCACTAAAAGACGTTATCGACATTTACGCTGATGAATAAGCCAGGTTGCGGAATATAGTTTTCGCAGGTTGTCATAAACTTCAATAACTTCCCTTGCGGTCAGTGTTTCGAGAACGGCTTTATCAGACAAAGCTATACGGAGCCATTCGTGCAGGTACTCCTTATATTGTTTTAAAGTAATCCGCTTGAAAAATCTTTTTATTACTGCCAATGGATTGAGGATCTCTTTTTCTGAAAGATTATGCGGGAAAAACTCCCAATCCTTTCTTTCCTGCTCAATTTGGCTTTCTGTTATGTTTTCATTTGATAAGAACATCATGCTATTACCGGAAGCTAATAAAAGATGGGCAGCCTCTATTAACTGTATTGTTTCTTCGTAAACAGAAAGGAGGTATACCGCCCCGTGACGACTTTTGAATTGCTCGTCATTAATTACGTAGTGCCGCCATTTTTTCAGATCTTTTCGTATGCTCTCCCGGCAATCCAGACTGAAAGAAGTCAGCAATGACCTCGAACGGTGAATTTACCTCACTTGATGGTGTATTTGTATATAGTGCAGGTGTGGCCATGGACTTTTAATTTACTATGGATTAATGCGATATAGTGCTACAGAGACTATCAGAAAGACAGCCAAATCAGTATTTAACAGAAAAAACTCTTTTACAGATTTATTGGCTGACACGATTTGATTGCGAATTGTTGAGGTGGAGATTCCCAAAATTTCACTTGCTTCCTGATAGCTTTTACCTTCAAATTTACACAGCTTAAAAACCTGCTTGCGTTGTGGTGGTAAATCTTCTATAGCCCTCATTAAAAGCTCGTAAGTTTCCTGGTCGATCATGTTTTCTTCCGCGTTGGTAACATGATCTACCGTAGTTATTATCAAATGGTCGATGAGTCGTTTATCACGGGCAACTTTTTGAAAATGGTTCAACACCAGCCACCGGGCAACCATATATAGGTATGGCCAAAATGCTTTATCGGGGTCAATTTGTTCGCGCCTTGTCCACACAGTTAGAAAAAGCTCTTGCAAAAGCTCCTGGGCAACTTCCTCATCTTTTACTAAAAACAAAATATTGCGGTATAAGGGCCTGCTACAATGATCGTAAATCTTGGCAAAAGCTCGCTCACTGCCTTGTTGCAGTTGATTTAGAAGTAAGGTAATATTTGTTTTATCTAAACTCATTGGATGGCTTCCTCAAATTGAATTGAGCCATTCAAGAATCCACTAAAGCCATAAGGCCGGAGCAGTTGTTCTTATTGAATTTGCCCGCACTCCCGGTGGTAACGGGGGCTTGAAACAAGTATCAGAGATACGAGTAACAAGCCAGGACGCAAACAATAAGCTGCCCCGGCCTAATAGCGTAGCTATAAGAACCGGGTGCTCACCTATTCCTCGCGTCCATTCAATACCACTTGTGCGGACGAGGCTCTTAGCGAACACCTCTATATCATTTCGATAATAAGTGTTGCAAAATTAATCTTATATCATCAATTTTTAAATCTTAAATATTTTAACAAATTACAAATATATAACAAATAGTCACTTAGGCAAATCAAATAGTCTATTTAACTAATTAATAACTCAAATAGACTATTTTTACAATTAATTCAACATTTTTAAGTGTTTTACATTTGGGTTTGCAGTGTAAACCGATGAGTAAAGCGATAAAGTTAAATAGGATTAAGGGTGCGTTAGTTGATAAAGGGATTCCGAGTTTTCTGCTTGCTATCTATATGGGTGTACACGAAACTACTGTATCTGATTGGTGTACTAATAGAAATCAACCAAGCCCTAAAGACTTTAAAAAAATAGCTGATTTTTTAGATTTAAATATTCGGGAACTTATTGTCCCAACGCAACCTACGGGCAATAAAATAGCAGAATCGATGTTAGCCGAAGTTGAGAAGTTTCAACATCAGGGCTTATCTTTATACGTCCAAACGGAAACCAAAACAAAAAAGCCAAAGAAAATTGTAAACCCTGAACTTTTGAAGCGATTAAAAGATCTTATAATTGAGAAATAACTGCCTCAACTTATTTGTCAGTTAACAAAAAAATACAAACAATCCACCTAAACAGCGATATCGGGATAGTCATTCAATAATTTTGCATTTACAACGTGTCGCTAATCAATAATAGATTCTTCTTCGTTAGCCGTTAAGCGGTTTTAATGTATCTGAAAGCTTTATATATTTGAGCGAACAAGATCCTATGAGCAAACAGGTTGAACGGCTAAAAAAAAATTTAATTGAGTTAACGGATGTTATAAACGCATTCCAGTCGGAAACGGTACAATGCATTGTTATTGACCGTATTTTGAACTATCTAGCAGCTAAAGACCGTGGCGCTGAAACAGATATAAATGAAGGGGATACTACAATACCTTTCAATGCCAATATCATAAAACCTGACCTACCGGGAAGCTCCAAGGGTAAAAAGATGGGTTCCACTAAAATCTTAAACCAATTATTGACGACTGATTTTTTTGATAGCCCGAAATCTATTGCTTCGATCACTGATTTTTGTGCCACGAAATATGATACCGTGCTTCAAACAAGTGAAATATCGGGTGTACTACTAAAGCTAATTAAGGTCAATAAATTATCACGCGTGAAAAGCGAGGAAACCAACCGTTATGTCTATCTGAAACCTGTTTGATACTACCGTGTAAACTTACATGCTGCATAATTAGTAACCAATCGCCGCCGCTGTTGCAGGAGACCATAACAGTAATACCGATTGAGCTGTAACCGGAACGATAAGGCTTCAGTCCACACCCGTATTCCATGTACCACTTCACTTCCGGCGATCAGGTAAACGCACTTCCGAAAATCTGCTGAAAGGCATTGAAGCCGGGCGATTTAGAGACTTTGTACAGCCGCATGATTGTATACAGGTACACCAAAAGTAGCTCCTTATGGTGTACCTGGTTCAACGACTTAATGGCTAATGATGATCTGCTTTTTAATCGTTTCCTTCCCTTTCAATATATGTAAATAATAAGTCCCGCTCGGAATTTGAGAGGTGTCGATTACAACGTATTTACTGACTGACGTGTTCTTTGCGCTTGCCAGCACGCGCCCTTTATCACTGTAAATTCTTGCTTCAAACAATTCATAAACCTGATCGGGATTTTGTATTTTGGCTTTCGCCGCCGTGCTGGCTATCGAACTGGATACGGTGATCTGGTTAGTAGCCGGATTGGGATAATAAGTATACGCAAACGAACTGCTGCAAGAGGCCGATTCTACATAGGTATAACTTTCTACCGGAACGCCACAGGGGCCGTTTACCTGTACCCTCAATGTGCCGTTAGTAGGGCTGAAGGGATATAGGGAGATACTGTTGTTACCGTTCCCATTGATCGCGTAAGAATTCGGGTCTACACCAAGCCAATCCCATGTATAGCCGCCCACACTGTAGGGATAAGTCGGCACGTTATAATAGAACTCCCCGCCAACACAGATCGGATTGGCATCGCCGTAAATGATCCCGTTATACCAGAAAGGATTACCGGACTGAATAACCAATGTTGCGGTAATGTTACCGCATGAACCGGCATAGGTCGCCGTTAGGTTACCAAATTGATTGGTGTTATTGGATGCCACGGTCACTGTATTCGCAGTTGATGATGTAATGGTCATCGGGCTTGTAACTGCCCAGGTGGGCGTAACGCCAGCGGGCAAGCCGGTGATCGTATACGTTTCACTCGAACAGATATAAGGCGCACCGGTGATCAATGGGTAAGGCAAGCCGCCCACAGAACTTGCATTGGTATTGCCAGGATCAAGCCAGTCTTTCAACCGGGTGTCAGCAGTGCCGCCCCCATCCCAGGAAACGTCAAAACGTCCGAAAAGCTGTTGAAAGTTGGCATCTCCGGGACAGGTCCCAGTGCCACCATGTAATTGTCCGACGATCTGGTGATTCTGATTTAAGAGTGGTGACCCGGATGAACCCTGCTCCGCTCCACCTGACGTCATCACAGCTTGCCAATGCGTACCTGGACCAAAAGATACAGTTCCTGAACCTAAGTAAAAATTCAGTGTCGAAGAATTAGTTGCGACAGCATTATTATCGGTTGATATTTTCATTACATCGCCCTTCGGATGATGAATCATAACAGATGACGATGCTCCGGTCGTGCTTCTTGACCACCCATTGTAATATATTCCAGAATTAGCCAGGGGGGTGGCCATCAGTTCAACCAACGCAAAATCACTTTGCTGGTAAGCGGCACGGAAAGTTGAACCGTTGTAAGTCAGGTAATCATAATCTTCACTGCCGCTGCACGTAGGGCTTTTATAATTAAAACGGAAAAGCCATCCACCAACCGCATTTTTCTCTCCAGCCGATAAGGTAGCATCCGGCGTAATGGAGTCCACGCAATGAAAGGCAGTAAGGAAGTAAGTTTTCAGATCCTGGCACACGTCGGTAATCATCGAACCACTGCATAACCGGTCACCACTGCTTAATAAAATCATGGCAACCCCATTAGATTCCGAAACCCAATTTGCTCCCTGGCTGCAATTCACGTTAACTTCGCAAGATGACGACTGCCCGTAACCGCCAACGCTATAAGGGTCGGAGAACGTCCGTTTATAACCATGCACGATCTTTGAAATATGCAGTTTGCTTTTGGCGCGTGCGCTGGCAGGTTCAAACAGGGTTAAAATAATAGAATTGCCTTCAATAATATCCGTAGCCAAATAGTGATTTTTAGCGGTTATTGCCGAGGTATATGGGCCAACCTGCATATTGCCAGCCGTGTTGTTGATCATTAATTCACATCCATCGGCAAGTTCGAGATCATCGAAAACAAGGTTCAGGGAATAGGCTTTGTCGGATGAAATCTGCAACTGCCATATCCTTCCCTTTGTCGTTTCCATCCATTTTCCTGCCCCGAATCCTAAATCAACGGCAAATCCTTTTCCAAAACGGAATGGCAAACCCAATTTGCTTTCAGCCTCATCTTCCTTGAACAAGGTAGCTGTATCAATACGTTCAGCCAAAGTGTAAAGGCCGCGCCCCTTGGGGTTGTCCGGCGCTGTTAGCTTACGATCAGCGGTAATTTTAATTCTTTTAACCGGAATTTGGGCCATAGCTTCGCCTATGACGATGCTAAAGCACATGCACATCAAGATCTTTTTCATTATGATAAAGTTTAGTTGGTGATGCTGAACGATGTTTTAAGTACCTGGTTAGAAGTGGCGTTACTGGTCGCAAAAGTATAGCTGAGGCCGGTATTATAAGTTCCGAAAGTCAGGCTTGCGGTATTACAGGCAGTTGCAGCGCTTGGCCGGGGATAATCAATAGTTTGTGTGCTCCCGGCTTTAATAACAATGAGGCCGATATCCGTGCAGTTCGTATTTATACAGGGCCTGCCCATGTCCGTGCCTGTTGCACTGTATGCGCGAAACAAGTCGCTTTTTGAGTTGCAAATGAGGTCCGGCATGAAATTATTTAAATTGACGTCCTGATTGGTCGTATTGGAAATTAGGAGCTGGAAATGGATGGTGTCAGTTTTACTGAATGAGGTCGTAACCAATCCCCCGGAATTAGCGGTCTGTAACTTAAACGTTAGTGGAAAATCCGTTGTATTGTCTTTTTTGCAGCTGAATGAGCCGAAAATAAAAAATGTCAAAATAAAAGATAAGTTATAGTATTTCATAGGTTAAGGTTTTTAAAGAAAATACGTAAACAATAGTCTAAACGCTACAGAAAATTAAACTTTTTACCAAACTGAAGGGGCAGCTTGGATAGCTTAAAAGTTTATATATAAGTGGCCATAAAGACACTAAGCTATGTGTATTTTTTTAAAATGCAAAATATATTAATTAGCCAATTTAAAATACGCCAATGTATTATGTATCTGTTCTTTATAGGGGATTACAGGACGCGAGTCTAAATTTATTTATTTCCACTTCTTATTGGCATATAGACTTTCATTTCCGATGTCAATTCCAGAAGAATATCCTCAAAAAAACTTTCGGAAATCAACTGAAAAGGCTGAACGAAAAGGGGGACGTACTCTTATAAACCGTTAATCTTCTTTCGATAAGGAATTATCCGACAAGTTATAGGATTGGTAATATATTGATATGTTGTGCATATCCCGCAGGTGTTTAAATAGAGCTTATCTTTGGCTGTAATAGGTATTTGAGAGTTATATATTTTTCCAGTTTTTTTCAATTTGGCGAGTGTAAACCTTTAAAATATCACTGTTTGAATTGTGTAATTATTTCAACTTTAATTGCCATTTTCTATTGCATGCAATAAGCATCATAAAACAATGAATTGCATACATTATTATCATACTGCGACGAGGCTAAACAGCCCCGTCAGCCCAAAATCCGGCTAAATGAATCAAGAGGCCGTCTTCGTTCAGCCGTCCGTAACTATGGGCTGTAAAAAGCGCTTGGCCTTGCTGGTCATATTGTGTCCATTCTGAAAGTAGCTGCCCGTGCTGCTGTCTAAACCAATTTACCCGGAAATAACCACCAGGAAATTTTTTTTGGAAGCCTGTCGCGTGGGCAAGAAGAGAACTTCTTCCACGGCCATCTACGCCGGGATTTGTAAATATCACATCTTCAGCTACACTTGAATTCAAGAGTTGTTCCTGCTCGGCAGGAGATTCTTTAGCGAATGCGTCTAAGTATTTCTCAAAAACGATTCGAAATTTGTCGTTGGTCATAACATTATTTGTTGAATACATTGCTTTCCAATTTCCCCCAAAATTAACAAGACAATATGTACATAAAGGACTGATTAATTCATTAATTTTGTTTAATCGTACATTTTCATGGATGCATTAAGTAAAATTTTAGAATCAATAAAGCTTAGCGGTGTCGTCTACCGAAAATTGGAAGTAACAGCTCCCTGGGGAATTGAGTTGCCTAAAAGTCGGTTTTTGCAATTTTGGAAACTGCTGGAAGGATCGTGTTGCCTTCAAGTAGAAGAAAACGTTGGTATACAATTAGCTAGGGGAGATCTGGTGCTGATACCAAATGGAAGTAATCATTGCATATCCGATAAAGCCGATAGCATCAGGATCCCCTTAAAAACCTATATAAATTTTCGGGACACCGAAAGCCCTTACTTTTTGGAGGGAGATTTGAAAACTGTCATGCTGGGCGGTCACTTTGAATTCGATGATCAATATCAGCACCCGCTTATTACCGGGTTACCTGGCGTAATCCACTTAAAAGAAATTCGTCAACAGAATCAAGACTGGCTCGAACTTACAACCAATCAGATACTCTTGGAAATTGATCAACCAAAGCCTGGCAGTGATATTTTAGTAAGCCGTTTATCAGAAGGGCTTTTCATTCATACGTTACGCGCCTATTTAGATCAGAGTAAGATCAAGCAAGGGTTTTTGCTTGCCTTGACGGATAAAAGGATAAGTGCAGCTTTGCAAAACTTACAAGATTCGCCTGAAAAAAACTGGACGCTGGAGGAACTCTCTAAATCTGCCGGAATGTCAAGAACGTTATTTTTTAATACTTTCAAATCGCTGGTGGGTCAAACCCCGTTGAGCTACCTTCAAAATTGGCGGATGCAAAAGGCAAAAGACTTACTTTTAACAAGCAAGGACAACGTAAGTATTATAGCGAATCAAGTCGGCTATCAATCAGAGGCCGCATTTAACAGGCTATTTAAGCATACATTTAAAGAGACGCCTGCGAGTTTTAGAAGGTCAAAAAACAAACAGGCCATTTCTATCAACTGATGTATCCCCTCTTCGGTGAATTTAATTAAGAAGTTAATCACCATTATTAAACCGGAAATAATTTGGCCCATGATGCGAAGGACATACACAGGTAATTCGTATGCCGAACTTTATTTTAAATAGCTATTGATCTTTCGATTGGTTGATTATTGGATAGTCGTTTAGCAGTTCTATTTCATCGACGATTTGTTGCTAATTCAATTCTATAATATGTACTTCTTCGTTAACTGTCAGCGGTTTTAAAATATCTGAAAGCTTTATATATTTGAGCGAACAAGGTCTTATGAGCAAACAGGTTGAACGGCTAAAAAAAGATTTAATTGAGTTAACGGATGTTATAAATGCATTCCAGTCGAAACGGTACAATGCATTGTTATTGTTATTGACCGTATTTTGAATTATTTAGCAGCTAAAGACTGTGGTGGTGAGACAGATATAAATGAAGGGGATACTCAACGCTTTTCAATGCCAATGTTATAAAACCTGACCTACCAGGAAGGCCCAAGAGTAAAAAGGTGAGTTCAACTAGAATCTTAAACCAATTATTGACGGCTGATTTTTTTGATGCCCCGAAATCAATTGCTTCGATCACTGATTTTTGTGCCACGCAATATGGCGTAGATCTCCAATCCTACCAAGTATCCGGTGTATTGCTGAAATTTATTATGGAAAATAAGTTATCACGTGTAACAAGCGAGGAAACCAACCGTTTTGTATATCTGAAACCGGTTGATACTACTGCGTAAGATTACATGCTGTTAAGTTAGTAACCAATTGCCGCCGCAAATTCCAGCTTCATTTAATCCATTTTCCATCAAGTTGGAGATTTTGATGAACCGACAGGCCCTTAATCAACCCTCTGAAAAATGATGTAATTATCCGGATCATCTACAATTATTGCCGGCTTCCCCTTGAGCAAAATTATTTTACCGCTGGCCTGAACGCGCTGCGGCATTTTATCCTTTAAAAGTTCCTCATGGGAAATTGTTCTGGCGGGCTGATGATTTGGCCCCACTTTATCTGTAATAACTACGATGAATTGGCGGTTATTTAAGGTTGAATCACTCAAATAAATCAGCTCTTGAAACAAATCTTTTTGCCCTTTTATCCTTACCGTTTTACGCTCATATTCGTAACCATAAACTTTTTTAAACTGTCCAACGTATTTAGAACCTGACGATGCCGAAATGAGGTTTTGGGCATGGCTTAAAGATATACTGAAAAATGTCAATAGGATACTGAATGCCAAATATTTCATAGATTAAATGTATTATAATTTGACTGTAAAGTAAAAGATTTGATATTACTTGAAGTGCTGGTGAAAATTAATATCATGTAAATAATTTCCTTACTGATGAGTAATACATTGCTCCAATTTCAGCGAAATATCCAGTATGCACCATAGCGTGTTTAACAAAATAAGATACATTCCAATAAATAAACCTTCGGGCTGTGGCAAAAACTAAATAACATCTTCAAGGGTGAATTGGTAATGAGTAGCCGAATCTTGTGAAATTAAATATCCACGTTTCAAACTCATAGCAATTAAAAATTCCTTTGCCCAATTATCTGCTATTCTCAGGATAGTCATTCAATAGCACTATTGCCTCGTCAATCTGATCCTGGGTTAATTCACTGGTACTTTCTTCATCTATCAGACCACGTGTCCTGGCTTTTCCATCGGCTCTATAGCTTCATCTTTGATAACTCCTCTGAACATAAATCGGATCCAAAAATATTACTTCACCTTGTTGTGGCTTGTTGTTAAATTTAGCGTAACCACTTAACGCCGAAAACGTGGTACCAGGAGGCGTACACCGCATTTGAAGCAGTGTATAGGTGAACGGTATCAAAAATATAGTGCAGGTGCTACCCGAATATTTAGCTTTGATATACTTTTCTAAAAGGTTTATACTGAGCTCATGCTTTTTACCTTCGAATTCTGCGACGATTAGTGAATCGGCACTGTCTGACAATTGCATATCAACAACATTTTTTGCTGAATCTACACGTACTTTGATCAGGCAATTCACGGGAATACACTTTCTTACAAGTTCCATTGGATAACTTACTATCCATGGAAAAGAATTAACGAATTGATGGTAACTCTGGTCTGCCTTAACCTGTGCCATACAGTGACCAGAAACCAGAAAGGCCGCTGCCATTAAAATACGCTTTATGTAATTCATAATTGATTTAGCTAACATCCATGTCCATAAAAATGACCTTGCCCATCTGTGTGAGCCCGGTAAAGGGTATTAATTTCCAGCTGATACCCCGGGCAGTTAACCAAGCCCGGGTTGTTATATAAATAAGTATTTTCAAGCCCACCCCATGCTAACGAATAGGCTATCTGATCACTCATACCAGGAAACATTGTTTGTAAATCACCCGCCATGTCATCCAAATAGTCTTTTGCCATTAGCTCATGTTGCGGAGCGCCGATGTCAATGCCTTGGTAATCCAAATATGCATGAACCCCTTCATGTAAAATGGTGGCCGCAATAAACTCCTGTGATGAGTTTGATAAAGTACCTGGGTTTAAATATATTTCAGCACCTATAAGCGCACCGTTACTATCTTTAAGTGGCGACTCCTCTCCGTCGTCGCCGGAATTTGTCATTATTACCTGATCTGTTATTGTAAAATTCAAGGTGGATGTAGTACCAAAAACGTGTTGAATGAGTGCGTTAATATCTCCTTTACCATTATCGTTTAATATAGCATCAACCATATTATGTAAGCATGGGTCTTTGACCTTATTTATAATTTCAAAAACAGGAGCATCAGCACCATTCCTCGTGTCAACCCAGCCCCCATCTGCTGTAGTAGAACCATTACAATTAGAGCGTGTGCTATAATTAAAATAACTTAAACCGATAGACCACATTTGGGGAGCATACTCCATTTGAACTTGTTGCATTGCATGTTGAAGAGCATCTTGGATAAAATAACCTAATTGCCCGTTTGTATCATCCATATTATAAATAAATAACGCATTGGTATACGATGAACTTTGGTCGGTTAAGTACGGGATATAATTGGACATCAGATAAGCGAAAAAGTAATTACTGATCTCAAATTGAATTGTGGATGGTTCCATTCCTTCAATCCATTTTGAATATGCACCATCATAATCGGAACTGGAACCGGAACCATCAACTTCAATGTGGTAGCTAATATAAAAATCAAAAATCAATTGAGTTTGGCAATAGTTGATGGGAGGCGGATTATCAATACTGTTATTTTGTTTCCCAACAGATGGAGACTTCAATACATTTTTTTTATTCAGGGTATATAACTGAGCTCTCTGATGCTCTGCTTCGATAATCGAGTTACTCACACGTACCCCTCTTTGAGAAAAATGATATAAAATATGTTCAGTACGTTCTTGTTCTGTTATCATTTGTTTGTTCGAAGACGAGGTACTTAATACCGCCGTTTCTAATTTGCGGATTGTTGCTTTTACGAATTTTTTGTCTTTGGAAAAACCAAATTCGATGACCTGGTTACAAGGCTGGTCGCCTTTGATAATTGGCAATATAAAATTGACAGGCATTTCACCACTGGAAGTGTGTCTGACGATGACTTTAGTCCAGTCTATTTTCCCTAATTGATTAATCGAATCGATGAAAGATTTATCATACGTACTAAGTTTTTCGGCTAAAGAGGCAATAAAGGGATCTTTTATCGAAGTGGATGATAGTTGCGGTGGATAGTGTTCTTTTTTACAGGCGCTATAACAGATCAGGATTAAACTTACTAAAAGCAAAAATGACCTGCTTTTAAATGGGGCTAGATTCAAAAGGAATTTATTTTTCATTATAGTTGGCGTTTGGCTTATCCTTATTAAAAATTTATCGGTTATGCGCCGCGCTATCGTCCGGGAATCGATATGTTACTATGGTTTGCAGTGATTGATTTGTTAAAAATAATTTTAAGGTGAACCCTTTTGGCGGGACTTGGGAAAAAAGGAAAGGCATTGCAATGCCGATCAGTTTCAGAGATGTGTTAGTCATAAGGTCGGTTAAATTAAAATTCCTATTTACACTTAGGGCAATGCAAATAATTGATCAAATATAAAATATTAAGCAATAATTTTTGACTGTTTAATTAAAATGTTAAAAATTAGCCCAACGGTTAAATATCTAAGATAGGCGATTGATAGATTATTTAAGATATTACGTTGCCCACTCGTCATAGAAAACCGGTAATTTCAAATGGAAACGAGGAATAGGTAAAATGCTCTTGCCAAATGGTGTGTGCTGACTATTGAACTTTTGGCCTGGCTGATTGATTTCCATCCCTGATAACGCAATTGGTGCGGTTATAAGTTGAGATATTACAGTTATCAAGATAAAATCCCTTAGCCCTGTTAAATCAACAGGGGTAAAGGATTTTAACGACAAGTCAACATCAGCAATAAAAGCTGGTTTTACGCGCTAAAATTTTCTGATTATGGCTTAGACCCTTGAATGTCGCTTACAATGTGTTTTCCAAAAAACTCTTTTTCTACAGCCTGCCATTCGTCATCATGACCCGTTTGTAATGACGAATTGATTAAATCAAGAGGTATCGGTTTTTCAAATTCTATATATATGGAATGGGTATGAATGTGTCTTTCCAATTTTTCAGATATATTTTTTCTATTTTCAAAAAACAAGGTAATCCCAGTGCGATAGCCTACTTTTCGGCCATGACTAAGTAAGTACGATTTGACTTCAATATTTAAACTGTTTAATATGTCGTTCAATTCTTTATGCTGGTATTTTGCTTTTTGAAGCACCACGTGTTCGTAGAGATACTTAGCTGTGTCTTGCTGAATATAAAGTGAGGTAATTGGCTTGGATAATACCAACTTAGGGCTATTATGTTTAGCTGTTGCATAGCTGTTTGCCGATGCAGTAATTGCGATGGTCAATATGAGGTGCTTTTTCATGAGGATTATTTAATTACAAGGTGAAGTTTTGTAGATTCTTTTCTATCCTGGTATTTTAAATCAGGCCCGACTAATCATCATGCTTTTGATTTCTTAATTCGTTAATAGAGTTTACCAAAATATATAAGCTTAATCCTTTATGTGTAAAATCGAAATGTAACAACTGGGCTAATTGCTCGAAGGATAAAATAAATAATAAAGCCTTATCGGCCTCTGTAATCCCACAATAATTATGTAGTATATTATAAGTTAGTTGATTATTGCTTATTAAAGATTCATGACTTTTTGATTGTTCTGAAAGGAAAACCGATAATTCATCAATTATTCCAGAATATTCCTTTCTTTCAGAATTGGATTTATTAGCCTCATAATAGAAACCTTTCTTTACCATATCAGCAAAATCGTGTTTGTTTTTAAAATAGTATAAATGATGAAGCTGAAGTTTTTTGTTTTTATAATCCATAAATTCTTTCATGCTCTTAATTTTACGCTGCTCAGATTGCATAAAAAAATAACGGTGAATTAAGTAGGTCAAAGATTTCTCAACATCATCCATTGCGCAGTTCAGGAACTTGAATATATGGGCAAAAATAATTGTGCTTATATGTAAGTTTCGCTCCACACTGTAACAATTGCTCTCAGAAACTTGACCATGGATCATACGTTCAACCTCCATTGCGACATCTTCAAATCTTGTACGAAAAGCTGAATTTGGGTTGCTATCAGTATAGATATAGGTCGCCCTGGTGTTTATTTGAACCTTTTTTCTCAATAAATTATTAAATAGCTTTTTAAGGTCTTGATTTAACAAAATTGCGTCGTTAGCCGAATTTATTTGAAAAGTTAACGAAACTCTATTCGAAAAAATCCTGTGAAACTGAGTCGGAGATGTAAAACTATATTTATACCGCTCTTTGAAATATTCCTCATTCTTTAATGCCCTCACGACAACATTGTAGAAAGTCTCGATTGTAAAATTGTGAAAATTAATATCAATAACATACCTGTTAAGTAAACCGGTTGATCTTTCAAAGAGTTTTGCATTTTCGACATAACTCGTGATATAATCGGCTATTTTACTCAGATTTTCAACTTGTTCATTAAAAAGGTGCTCCTTGGCGATGCTAATCATATCTTCGATAAAAGGTCCGTTTGCCGAAGATAAATATCGATTCTTCTGCTTTTCGGAAATTATCCAATCAGATCCTTTTGCAATTTCTATCTGTGACATATGATAAATGAAATCATTTATCAACAAAAATTTTTGTTTAAAATCCAACTCCTTTCTGAATTCTTTAGCAAGTCGTCCAAGGTCTTTTACCCGATCATTATAAATATTAGTACGGGCTACGTGCCCTGATTTGTGGAATGACTTTGCTGCAATTTGTATAGAACGTACTATTTTATTGTCAAGGTCCCTAATTATGCGCCCATTCACAATCATCGATAATAAAATGCCCCTGTAATGCAAACTTTCATTTAATAAGACGTTTTCAATATCATATAAAGGCACCAATGTTATGTCAAGCGAAATTCCACTGATAACGGCATTTACGGTAGATACCACACTGAATTGAAAATTAAACACAATTATATCAACATCTGACAGGTTATTGAGTTCAACATTATTTACCTGGCTACCAGTGAAAATTATCCCGGCACTCATCGGAAAAAGTTTTTGAATCATACCAGGTATGGCGCTTACTAACATGATTTTGCTTGTCGTATATTTTTTAAGGTTAAGTAGTGGTAGTACCAGTAAGGCAATATTAAACTTATTGTTCCTTAATCGACTTATTTATCATTGACATTAAATTTCCATTAAAAACACCTTTAGGCTTTTTTGACAAATAACTTTTTCTGTAATATTATCCTAAATATTAAGCGATTAATTATCGTTTAACCCCGCCCCTTTCCTAATTAAACAGATATAAAAGCATCTGAAAAACTATTTGATATTTAAAGCTTTGCTCGGTAAGGCTTTGTTGAATGGGCTATGCCTATATTATAGAATTTTAATTGTTGGAATTTTAAACTCTTTTATGATTGTATTTAATAAAAACGCTGTACTCCAGGTTATATTCGTCATGACGCTTCTTTGCTGCGCTTGTAAAACTACTAACAAGACACAGGTAAAATGCTGCGGGATTAATCAGGATATTCCGGATTTCAAAGGCGACACAGCGTTTCAGAATATTTATTACCCTGAACTCGTATCAAAAAAAATTCTGACACCTATAAAACGTTCGAATGCACCATTGGAGATCAGATACACTATCCTGGCAGGCGGCCATACAGAAACTTTGGTGATAGAATGCCGTGGAAAGGCCATGCATGTTATGGTTTACAGATTTGGAAGAGTCAATAAAACTATGGCTAGCCAGTATGTAAACAGTGATAATATTGATATAGGTTCAGAACGAGCAATTGATAAATATACAACAATCTTAAATGTCCGTGACTTGAGTGATCGCTATAAGACATTTGACTGGAACAATTTATTCCATACACTGATTAAAAATCATTTTTTTGATTTACCAGGTGATCCCGTTTATCAGGATTCCATAAAAAAACTAAGACCTGGGGCATATCCGCCTGATGGGTACATCAATTATTTCGAGATCAAAGTAGGCAATCAATTCAGAAACGTCGAATATCAAGATTCTAATTATACTGTAGGAGTTCCGGGACTTGATTTTGTACAAAACGAAATCAGCAATCAAAAATCCCTTGGTGTCTTTTTTCAAAAACCGAATTAAAATCACGATTTATAAATATTACTACTTATGAAACAAAACATTCTGGAATTAGCCGGCGACTTTAAACCGATAGGTACCGACATACTTAGGGGCTTAAAAGGAGGTAATATACCGGCATTAACACAAGCACAGCTGGAAAAACTTTTTGATTACAGTGGATTGGGAGGCTTTAACAGCGACCAATCTAAGCGGTTTACCGATCAAATTCAAAAAATGGAGCAAACGGACTTTGGTGCAGGTATGTTAGGTGCTATGCTTACAACAGGTGGTGCTCCCATTAAGTTAACAGAGCAAATTCCAACGCAGGCAAATCCAAACCTTGGAAATGAAGCTGCGGGATCTTACTTTCCCACAATCAATACACTATGGCTCAACCCGGGAACTATAGATGTGACCGTGAATTCTTCCTTGCAGAGTGCTGCATTATTAGATACTATTGCTCACGAGTTATACCACTCTTATCAAACTAACATTCTGGGGAAGTTATTGGGCGTTTTTGATCCGAATAGCGTTAAAAGGGAACTTGACGCGGATTTGGCAGGAGCAAAAATACTTTACGAATATGACGTTAAATTCAATACAAGCTATTATAACCAGTATTATGTCCAAGAACATTACTCAGGTACATATTGGCAATTAGGGGATAATAACGGGGGCTTATACGGGCTCAGTAACATCACCAGTCCTGGCGTTACAAACGATTTCGGAGCTATATTTGATCAAGTTGTCCGATATGATCATTTTAACTTAGATAACTACAACTATTTGATTTCTAATTTTTTACATAGTTTCGAAACCCCAAATAATAGCTATAATTCACTATCGGCAGCAGGCATATCAGACACCGATGATATTAATCAATCCGCAATAAACCGTTTGCTTTTCTATCGTCCATCACTTTTACCCAACGCTCCTACATCTTATGGGACAATTCACTCTTACAATGATGTAACCAATTATATACAATCTGTTTTAAACTATTATTACAAAAAAGATGTCAACAATGGAAATGGGTTTGGCAATAACGCCACAATAACCACATCATGGCATTATTCCCAGCTATTAGGAGTTTTTCAGAATGCCAGCGGAGACACTATGGGCGCTCTTCAAATACCACCTCAGGTAATGCAGATTTTGGTCGATATTTCGATCGAGAGTCCAATGGAAATCACGCAACAACAATTTCTTGCGCTTGGGGCGGCTATGCAGAACGGAGTTAATCTTCCGGAAAGCACGGTCGGCATTCTGTCACCGCCAACATTACCTCCCTGGGTAGATCCAAGTAGCTCTTCTGCGAATCAACAGGGACTCAATGGATGGTACTATGATTCACAAAGTAATTCCTGGATATCAACAATAGGTTCCTATCCTATAACTGTTGGAGGGGGATCCGGCTATAATTTTGGTAGTCAAGATCCAAGCATCATCGGAGGCGGAGGTGTTAGTATTTGGTATAATCCTACCACTGATCATACCCAAGCAATTGCATCAGGTCAGCAGCCTTCGGCAGGTTATACTACATTAGTCAAATCAGATGATGCCGGTATTACCAAAGCCTACAACAATGCATATGATTATAACAATAACCTACCACTCGTTGCACGAGAGGCGGCAGCAAATGCCGCTGCCCTGGCTTACCAAAACGCTGAACACAACGGTTTAAGTGTTGCGCAAGCTAATGCGAACGCTTCTATTGCCGCCCAACAAGCGGCACTCAATACATTATTATATTACGGGTATGATGTAGACGACCTTGGCGATGATGATGATTTGGATGACGACTTGGATGATATTTTTGACATTGACGACGATGACATTTTAGATGATACCACAGGAACTGTTGCTGTTAGCGGCTCTGGGAATAGTGGAGGGGGTACCGGTGGTTCAGGTGGAGGAAGCACAGGTGGCGGTGGCAGCAGTGGTGGCGGTAGCAGCAGTGGTGACGATGGATCTTATGACCGTGATGAAGATGATCCGGTTGACACTTCATATGACACTTCATACGACGATCCAGGCGACGGCGGAGATCCATCTGGCGGGGACTATAATGGAGGGGGCGATAGTGTGGGTACTATTTACATAGATTTCAATAGTTACGACAATGAACTTGAACAAGGTATTACCGTTGCCAATTGGTGGTAAAATAAACATAATAAATTGCTGAAAAGTTTTCCTACTGATCGCCAAATGGACATGATGGACTGTGGCCCATCATGTTTAAAAATTATTGCTAAATACTATGGTAAGTACTACTCTATGCAATATCTGCGTGACAAGTGTGGACTTACCAAAGATGGAGTATCATTTCTTGATTTAAGTTATGCCGCAGAAAGTATCGGCTTACGGTCATTAGCTATAAACGCCACCATTGACGACCTGGCAAATATTGTACCGCTGCCATGCATTGTACATTGGGATGATAGTCACTTTGTCGTGGTTTACAAAGTAACTTCAAATAAGGTTTACGTTTCGGATCCGGCGAAAGGCTTGATTAAATACTCACGGAAAGAATTTGAAACCAAATGCTATGATAAGGAAACCCTGAACTGCTCAGTGATGGTTCTGGAACCCCAAGCTGATTTCAAACAACGTGAAGCTGGTGAAAAGATCGAAAGAAAAAAAAGAGTTGAGAATTTTATTGGCTATTTTATCCCTTTTAAAAATAGTTTCGCAAATCTACTCGTAGTCATGCTTGTTGTAACGACATTGCAAGCCTTTCTACCGTTTATCTCTAAAGCAGTTATTGATGTCGGTATCCATACTCACGATCTTAAATTTATTGACATCGTCCTTATAGCAAATATCACCATCATCTTGAGCATAACGCTATCCAACGCGGTAAGAGACTGGATACTACTACACGTAACTTCGAGAATTAACATTGCGCTAGTTTCAGATTACTTGATTAAGCTTATGCGCTTACCGGTAACTTTTTTTGAAAACAAGTCCGTTGGTGATATTTTACAGCGGGCTAACGATCTGGAACGTATCAGGAACTTTATCATGAATAATTCCTTAAATACATTCTTTTCAATCATAACATTCGTGATCTTCAGTGTGATCTTATGTATATACAATTATACGATGTTCTTCATTTTTTTAGGGGGAAGCATTTTTTATGTTACGTGGGTTTTGGGCTTCCTGAGAATTCGAAGAAAATTGGATTGGGAATACTTTGATTTAATTTCCAAAAATCAAAGTTTTTGGGTGGAAGCTGTTACTTCTATACAAGACATAAAATTAAATAATTACGAAAAATCAAAACGCTGGAAATGGGAAAAGATTCAAGCCAGGATGTATAAGGTTAATCAAAAGGTTATGACCGTGAATAATTGGCAAAATTCCGGTGCCCAATGCATTGACTCTTTAAAAAACTTACTGATAACTTTCGTTGCGGCCAAAGCAGTCATCTCAGGAAATATCACTTTTGGCGTAATGGTATCGACACAATTTATAATCGGTATGCTAAACGGTCCTGTTGTGCAGTTCATAAGTTTTATAGTTTCTGGTCAATATGCTCAGATAAGTTTTCACCGGGTCAACGAAGTACATTTGTTGCCAGATGAAGAAGATAACGAAACGGTAAATAATATTGCTTTACCGATGGACAAAAGCTTAGTATTAAAAAATGTCTCTTTTCAATATACGCAGAATGCGCCGCCAACATTAAAAAATATTAATCTACACATTCCGGAAGGGAAAGTTACAGCGATTGTGGGTGATAGCGGAAGTGGTAAATCAACACTTCTAAAGTTGCTTTTAAGATTATACAACCCAACGTTCGGAGAAGTTTTGATCGGTGGAATGAATATCAAAAATATTAGTTTGAAACAGTGGCGTGACCGCTGCGGCGCAGTCATGCAGGATGGAAAAATATTTAATGATACAATTATCAATAACATTGTTTTAGGGGATGAAAAAATCGATTTTGAAAAATTGAAAAAAGCTGTCACTACAGCTAACATTGCTACAGAAATTGAACAATTATCACAAGGATATAATACAGTAATGGGTGAAATGGGCAGAGGACTAAGCGGAGGCCAGAAACAACGGATACTCATTGCCAGAGCCTTATATAAAAATCCTGATTTCTTATTTTTTGACGAAGCGACAAATTCATTAGATACGATCAATGAACAGAAAATCGTAAATGCTTTAGATGATGTTTTCAATGAAAAAACGGTTATTGTAGTGGCACACCGATTAAGTACTATTCGTAAAGCCTTTCAAATTATTGTGGTTAAGGATGGCATGATTGCAGAAATAGGTAATCACGAATCTCTACTTGCAAAAAAGGGACATTACGCTCAACTTGTCCATAGTCAATTTGATAGTGCACCATCTGTGAAAATTGAAACGTCTCCAACCAAATCAGCGGAACGATTTGCTGATCTTTTATAATATGATACTATCACAAGAAAGAAGCGAAACTGAAAGAAGCGAACCCGTTCAGGATATAATCGACCGGATGCCTAATAAATTCGGATATTGGGTCACCGGAATTGTTTTGGTACTAGTCATTTTGCTGCTCTCTTTCGGGATGATTATCCAATACCCGGATACGGTCACGGGTACTATCATAATTAATGCGAAATATGCTCCGGTTAAATTAGTGGCAAATACATCAGGGAAATTAGTTGAATTAAACTATCAACTTAAGGAATTTGTAAAAGAAGGCGATTATATTGCTGTAATACAGAATCCGTCTAATACTCGGGATATGATTAAGGTAAGAGATTTAGTTGAAAGTTTTAATATTAAAGGATCATATCAACATGCATTCTCCAAGTTTCCCGGCAACCTTTCTTTAGGGGATGTAAATGTTAAATATTATGCTTTTCTAAATGCCTTGCATAAAATTTATGATTATAATGTGGGCAATGTATATCTCAAGCAACAAGAGGGACTTCAACAGCAAATTCAACAATCTACTTACCTCCTGGAAACGTACGGGAAATTGAAGGCGACCAGAGAGCGCAATATGATGCTTAGCAAAAAAATTGCTAATAGGGATTCTATCCTTTTTTCTCAAAAAGCAGCAACTGAGGAAGATTTTGATCGAAGCAATATTAGCTTTTTAAGCAGTAAAGAAAATTATCAGAGTATCGTTACAGATATAAATAGTACCGAAGAAACTATCTCAACTGATCAAAATAAACTTCAACAACTTTCAATTCAAAAAGATGATGAAGAAAGCCAAATGAACTTGGATGTATTAACCTCTTATGGTGATCTTAAAGACGCAATCAAGGCCTGGGAACAAAAATTTGTTTTTAAATCTCCTATGTCTGGAATACTTGAATTCTCTAAATTTTGGACTAAGAACCAATTTGTACAATCAGGAGAGGATGTCTTTACTGTCGTACCTGACAAAAATCATATTATCGGGCAAGTTGATCTACCTGCTAATGGTGCTGGTAAAGTTAAGATTGGCCAAAAAGTAATCATTAAACTTGACAATTATCCTTTTGAAGAATACGGTTCGGTATCGGGCTTGGTATCATCTATATCTTTAACAAAAAGCAAAATGAAAGTGAATCAAGATGATGTCGACATATACCTTGTTGAAGTAACGTTGCCGAACGGGCTTACTACTAACTATAAATCTAATTTAGAGTTTAAGTATGAAATTAAAGGGACTGCAGATATTGTTAGCAATGAAAGAAGCTTACTCTCACGATTCTTCGATAATTTAAAATACGTTACAAATAAAAATTAGCAATAGACAGTCCACTTACCATGTCTAAGCATTTAATAATCCATTGATCGACCTTGATAGAAGTCGATTATTTCAGATTTTAACAAGAGATCATATTTTGCATGAATTAAATCAAATTGAGCACTGTTCATTTCATTTTGCGCCTGGTTTACATCTATTGGATTGGAGAGACCGGTTAGATACCGTTTGTACATAGTGTTATACGTATCTAACGTTGCATTGTACTCTTCTTTACTGTATTCGTATGTCTTTTTCGCGGCGGTAAGATCTTCATTGGCTTGATTCACGACTTTGTAAATCTCATTTTTAGTTGTTTCCTCATCTAATCTTGCACTTTCAAGATCTAATTTGGCTTTTTTAACATTTATTCTCGTACTAAAATTATTAAATATTGGTATACTCAACGATACCTGGACGTATTCAGTTAAATTGATTTTAAACTGAGTTAAAAAGCGGCTTTGTGGAGTAAAGAACATGGAGTCCATCCCCAAAATATGTGAATAGTTACTTGCAATACCACTTGATAACACAATACTCGGATAATAGGCTCCCTTTTGGATCATCACTTGCTTTTCAGCATAAAGCCTGGCATACAATGCTTTATTAGTTTCCGGTAAAACATGCAGAGCTTTATTGTAGATATCTAAAGTAGCTTTTTCCTGAAATTGAACTTCATCGTTTTTAGGTTCACTTAAATTTATTTTAGTTTCTGGTGATAAATTTAAAAGCTGTTTAAAATTAACAACAGAGTTATTCAACTGATTTTGTATGGTGGTGATATTTAACTCAGCTTTAGCAACCTGAGATTTTGCTACTGAAACATCAGAAGCCATTTTTTTACCTGCATTGAAGATCTTTGTAGACACGTCTAATTGCTGTTTAGCTAAGTCTAATTGTTGTTGTGCCGCAGTAAGTTGATCTTGGCTACTCAAAATTGTTATATAATTATTGATTACTTCAAGCATCAAATCATTTTTAACTTTTTGTGTCGCACTTTTATCGGATTGAAATAATAATCTGTTAGCCGCGATCTGGTTTATCTTTTGAAGTCCCTGAAAAAGAGTAACACTTGTAGTAATAGACTCATTTGCCAGATTAGTTTTTTGGGTTACATAGGAATAAGTGGTATAATCTAAACTCCTACCAAAGTTTAAACTTTCATTAATATTAGCATTAAGGGTAGGTAAAATATTGAATTTCGATTGACGGAAATTTTGGTTTGCAATACTTTCTGTAACTTGAGATTGTTTAACCTGTAAATTGTCAGTTAATGCAATATTTATAGCTTGTTTTAAGGAAAGTTTAACTTGAGAGAAGGCAGACAAATTTTCTATTAATAATAAATAAATTGTTATAGAAAACAGCTTTATACAATAACTCATATGGTCAAATAGTAAGTCTTTGATAGAAAAATTATGCGACATTAATATCGTAGTATTTTTTCATATTGGCAAATACATCTTGCTAAAATTCTTTAATTTCAGGATATAAATAAGTACAATTGCCAGTTTGTTAAAAGGATGGAACGGCAAGGAAGGAAATTGACGACGAGGAACTAAGGCGGGCCATGAAAGATACCGGCTTAGACCTACACCCTCTACCTACACCCGCGAGTATCATTGAGCCCCTGATTAAACGGGACTATATCAGCAAGAGGGCAAATGTCCCTGCTTTTAAAGCAGAGATCAACGCTAATGCCCGGAGTATCACAGTGAATTGTTGAAAGATGGTAATCGCTGTTAACCATGACCCTGAAAGTGGTGGTGTATGCCCGGCCAGCCAAAATGGAATGTGCGTTTCACAGGTAAGGCGACAGGGTAAGCGTGCATTTGGCCTTTTCAATTTTTATGCAGGTTTGTTGCTGCCATATCCTTCATTGTTGGATTTAAGTAGGACAGATATCATTATGATCAATAAAGCCCAGACCTTTAATTAAATGATTATTGTGAATGTAGTCTAACTGGTGTGCCAAGCGTCTGAGCTTTATGTAGATGATTTATTTTAGGGATTGTTAATAACCCTGATCACTTTACCGGTTCTAAAAGAAGAATGACGATAGGATTGAATATAAATAATGTGTTAGGTTGTTTCTCCTGTTGTGCATGTAAATAGGCAAAAACGCTTGAAGTTGCCATTGCTGATGTAATGTGCTTTGGCGGCACGTCACAAGGATGTTCATCGTTTTCAATGGTAAGATAAAAAACCACAGGTCTTTTATGTATGGGGATATTCCTGTTAAATTGATATCCCTTCAAATGGGCAAGGCTATTAAAAAAATCCTTTGATACCTCATTAAGGGTAGTGTAGTTGGTAACCCTGTTATTGTCATCTACAGTAAGTTTAACTATCGCGTATTGCCAATCGCAGTTATTTCTAACTGAAGCCGGAACGTTATACTTTTCCTGTACAAAGCTGTGAAAATCATCAAAACCGGTTCTTTTCTGTTGGCCAAATGATACGAGAAACGATAGGAGAAACGTAAGTGAAATAAGTAATGTTTTCATATTAGAGGTTGCATGGTGTTCCGCTTGCCGCAGTTTTATAATTGTTGTTAACTATACCATAGGCTGACGTCATAGCTTGCTCTTCCGAGCTGAAGAATGCTACTGAATCCATAAGTCCGCCATAGGCTAATGCTTTAGCATCCGGTTCTGTTATATTGGGATACAAGCCTTGTAAGGCCGTTACAAACCAAGGTATATATGAGGTAACCATGACATCATGCTGAAAACTGGTATAACCAAGTGTTCTAAAATAAGCGTGTAATGCTTCGTGCAAGATTGTAACGGAAATATACTCTTTTGAGGCCCCCGGCAGCGTGTATGAATTTAATGCTATTGTTATGTCTATTCCGTCTATACGCAAACGAGAACCTCCATCTATTGCTGAGGTAGATGTTCGCGTAACAGTTGTTATACCGTCTGTATGAGGTTCTAACAAAGTGTCAATAAAACTTAAGTTGAATTTGGTACTATTTGCGAAAATACCGTTCATCGACTTTTTTAATTCATATTGGATGTTGTTTTTCAAGGCCTCCGAGACCATCTTTTTTAAGCAAGGGTTCTTGACATGATTGATGGTATCAAGAGCAGCATCATCCGGCGGCGTTGAATCATCATCCGTCAGGCTAACCCACCCCCCGTCAGCTGTAGTAGAACCATTACAATTGGATCGTGTGCTATAATTAAAATAACTTAAACCAATAGACCACATTTGAGGAGCGTACTCCTGTTGAACTTGTTGCATTGCATATTGAAGAGCATCTTGGATAAAATAACCTAATTGCCCATTCGTATCATCCATATTATAAATAAATAACGCATTGGTATTCCAAGTGCTTTGATCGGTTAAGTAAGGAATATAATTGGACATTAGATACTCGAAAAAGTATTTACTGAGCTCAAATTGAATTGTGGCTGGCTCCATTCCTTCAGGCAATTTTGAATATGTATCATAGGAATTTGAACTATTAACTTCAATCTGGTAGCTAATATAAAAATCAAAAATCAATTGAGTTTGGCAATAGCTGATGGGAGCCGGGTTATTAATATTGTTGTTTTGTTTCCCAACGGAAGGAGCCTTCAATACATTTTTTTTATTCAGGGTATATAACTGGGCTCTCTGATGCTCTGCTTCGATAATTGAATTACTCACACGTACCCCTCTTTGAGAAAAATGATACAAAATATGTTCAGTACGTTCTTGTTCTGTTATCATTTGTTTGTTCGAAGATGAGGTACTTAATACCGCCGTTTCTAATTTGCGGATTGCTGCCTTTACAAATTTTTTGTCTTTGGAAAAACCAAATTCGATGACCTGGTTACAAGGCTGATCGCCTTTGATAATAGGCAATATAAAATTAACAGGCATTTCACTACTGGAAGTGTGTCTGACGATGACATTATTCCAGTCTATTTTTCCTAATTGATTAATCGAATCAATGAAAGATTTATCATATGTTTTAAGATTTTCAGCTAAAGAGGCAATAAACGGGTCTTTTATCGAAGCAGATGATAATTGCGGTAGATCGTGATCCTTTTTACAGGCGCTGTAACAGATGAGGATTAAACTTACTAAAAGCAAAAGTGACCTGCTTTTAAATGGGGCTAAATTCGAAAGGAATTTATTTTTCATACGTATGATAGATAGAGGAATAGGATGTTGAGCGTAAATTTAGTGATGTTTTTTAATTGCTCAATGGTTAACTAAACTTTTTTTAAGGTTAAGTTCAGTCAGTGATACTGACGGATTTATTAAGTACCAATGATTGGATGTGGCGTTAATGATCCCTAAAGTGCTATCGACGCCGTACACCAAGAATGCGGATAGGATGCAAATTTCCTTTAGGTTTTAATATGCCCATCAGCTATGTGGCTTTCTCTATTCCATATTGTCCGAAGATTTTTACCTCTGCCAATACTCTTAATTTCCGCAGTTGTAAATTATTTTTTTTAACTTCGTTAGGGTTGCTAATATTTTTAGCACATCTTTTAAAGATTCCAAATTGCTGGTGTATGAAAAATGATTTGCGGATTGTACATGGCGAAAATCGCATTTTGTGCGCCCACCATGCGCCTTAATAAATATTGCCTGGGCAAGAGTAGAAATTTTTCAAAACCAACAGCGTATTTTTTGATTTTTTTAATAGGCAAGGACTATCAAAGCCGAATCACCTTTCAAGGGTCAAGCGAAACTACCTTGCCCAAATTTTGAAATCTGCTTTGCACGTTCCGGATAGTTTATCGATAATGTCCTAACGGCATCACGAAAGTTAGAAAAAAAGCTAAAATGCCGATGGTGATCAGGATATTACCGACAAGCCAGCCAAGATTTTCCAATAGGACTGTCAATCTCATTTTCTCATACGATTTAAATCCTTCTATCCCTGCTGCATTACGCCTGTAGAATTTTCTGCGGTTCATCCAATATTTTATCCCCTATCCCAGGATAATCAGGACTACTGACAAAATCTGTATGAGTGTTTTACCGGAAATGATTGAGGCAAGTACCATATCGAGTTTATTTTAGTCACCACTCAGCGGAGAACAAATCCGAAATTCTTTTAAAATAGTATATCCCGCATTTGCCGTGAATATTAATCTGCTAAATTAAGTCAATAACTAAGCCTCTCAAATGGCCTCCGGCAAGGATTCCGGCCTTTCTGTCCCGAAAATTCCAGGCACTGTTTGTTTATGACCTGAGAAAATGTTGGGCACCATCGGCAAAGGGTGAAGTATTTTGATGAACCGACGGGCCACTTTGTCACGAAATTTACCACTATATAATGATCAGAAATACCTGATTTGATTATTTACCGGCAATAGGCCTGCTTTTACTTTTGCTACTCCCTAATGTTCTGATAACGAGCTATCTCAAAAATTACCAATAGCTCATTTTTACGGGCTTTGGGGATTAAAGGGCTGCGGTCGCAGGCAGCCATCCCCTAAAGCCAATAAGTAAATATTTATAACCAAGGGCCGGTAATCCCTTTTAATGGTAATGTATATGAAAAAACAATTAGTAAAACTACCTTATCCGTTTGCCTGGCTGGATGAAGCCATCGAGCAGACCCTTAACCCGGTTAGAGGTAGCGTAACGCTGTTAGCAGCGGACGAAATCGAGCAGTTAAAGTTTAAATTCGGAGCCGAAATCCATCAGGTATTGGGTAGTCTGAAAGCACAGACCTTTTGGATTTTCTCACCCAGGAAAAAGAAAGCGGTACTGGAGGAATACGATCAGGCCATCCGGATGTTAAAAAAACAGGCGGTGTTTAATCAGGATAACTACCCCCAAGACAGCCTTTTAGGAATTGCGGGTGATGCGATCATAGCCTATTTAGATGAACTGTCTCATGCCATCGAAAAAAGGTATCCGGCCTATCTTCCCGTGAAACGTGCCGCAGATGAAATCGCACCACAACCGGCACCCGGTATCTTTAAGATCATTTGTGACCTCAGTATCGACCAGATGGGAATCATACTGAAAGCTGCGGACGATATCAAGCTGATCGTTTCCCGCTCTTTAAGTCAGGTCTTCAGATCCATCGTGCCTTATTTATCTACGACGAACAAGGCGGAGCTATCGTGGGACAGTATGCGGAGCAATTCGTACCATCCCGAAGAAAGGGACAAAGAGGTCGCGATAGCCGCGCTGGAAAAGCTGATTCGTAAGATCAGGGATTTGTAATGAACAGATTAACCTTCAGGCTCGTCCGGCAATAAGTTTTCAGCCCATTCCTGAAACATCGTGGGTAGCTTTTTGCCGTAGGTTTTTCTGAGAATATTGATCTTGGATTTGGGCAGGCGAAAATTAAGGATGCCCGTTTCTTCTTTTTTGGGTTGGCCCGAGCCGGGACGTTTACCGCCGTGTGTAGATTTCGTGGGTTCGCTCATTAAAGTATTTGCCTGATCAGTTGATAAATTTAAAGATAATCTATTCAACTGATCAGGCAAATTTTTTAATTTAAGACAAGCTTCGCGATAATCCTGCTTACCTATCCGCAACATTTTCAAACCACTCTGTTTTTTTGACCACCCCTTTGCAGGCCGGACAGAACTAAACGAGGTAAGGGACTTTTAAAACCTTGTCGGTGCATTGGCAGATCAGCGGATTGTGCACATAAAAGGCAAACGGCTGATAAGTCGTTTCGCCCAGGCTTTCTATGCAGATCATCGGTGAAATTTGGGCTTGCAGGCTTTTGGCGGTACGATGCCAGTGCCCGAACAGCTCAATCCCTCTATGGCGCGCATCGGGGTCGTTATTATTTTTAACGTCGAAAACAGCGGCAATGAATTTCCTTTGATTTTTAGTCATGACCTTAAAGGCTAAAAATGAATGATTAAAATCCTTTTGTCGGTTTGCCTGTCTGAAACCCATACATGGTTACCGCCTTTTCCGGTAATGAAACGGTCGGCATGAGGCTGTACAAAAGCGCGGCAATCCGCAGCAATGCAACGGAGAATAAAATCCTGGTAACTTTCCTGTCCCTCTTTGTTCATGTTAAAATTTTTAACGCCTTCCTGATTCCAAAACTGCAAACAGTGTACGATCTCGTTTAATTCGGCAGGTAAATGTTCCGCTTCTATTATGCCGATCAAAACCTGTCCATATTCGGCCTTGCCTACGCGGCCACGCAGATAATAAACCTGCGCGGCTTTAAAACCAGCGTTATAATTCAGTCCGTGTTTATCGCATAATCTTACGGCTTTGGAAATCGTTAAGCCGATCAGGTCATCTTCACTAACGAATACCCGCAGGCCGTTATAGGGAAACGAAGGATATTTTTTTGCCGGGTCTTTCGATATAAAATTCATAGCTTCAAATATTAGTTAGCAATCTTCTTCAACATCCTTAACAGGTGGATCATTTGCCAGTGACCGATTTCCTCATCCGACATAAAGCCGGACAGGTATTTCTCTTTCACATCATTGAATGAGGTATCAAATACCGGCTCATGGCGCTTGTCCAAACGTAATGTATCCACATAGTCTTTTACTTCCTCAATGAAGGGCATAAATTCCAGTTCCTTCATGTCCACCGTCCGGCCAATGCGTTTTAATTCATCTGCTATGCTTTTGGTTATACCTACTTCAAAACCGATCAGCATCATTCTAAATTCCTGCAAGTCATCAAGGGCGGTACTTGCTTGCGGTTCTTTCGGGCTTTCATCCCCAAGGATGGCCGCGGCCATGCGCAGCGCCTGCTGCCGTTCGTTTATGTCAAATTCCATGTAAGAAATAAAATCGTTCAGGCTCTCCGCATGAATCGCTATTTCCTTGGTTTCTTTCAACCCCTCGTTGCCAAGCCATTCAATGAACTGTCTCAATTGATCTTCCATCATCTATTATTTAAATGTTATCTATTTGAAAAGGGGTAAGCGGCTTTACTGCTTACCCCCTTCGTTGTTCATCACGCTATGTCCTTAAAATTTCTGACGATGCTCTCTGCGCTGTAAAGCGCATTAGGGCTGATATGCCGTTGCCATGCTCCCTCAGATGGCGACCAGTGAAAACCGCTTGACTTTAATTGCTTACGTATATCTTCGTACGGCTTGCCCTTAAAAATCAATTGCAGGCGGTTAGCGTCCTTATTTTCATAAATCCGCACCCCGTTGACCGTTTTGTCTACCGCCTGTTTCTTTTCCAGCTTCTTTAATCCGGCTATCCGGTCAGCAATACGCCTGATATTGGCGTTGTTATTGGTCAGCTTATAGGAAGGGAAGCCGGTGCGGTTTGCATAGTCGGGGGTTGTCAGTTTTTCCCACAGGGGTTCCGTGGCGCGGTTCAGCTTTAAGAAAGCCGTTTTATCATTCTTTTTAATGCACTTGTTGGCGGCTTTCATGAACTCCTGCAATTCCTGCAAGGTCTTTAGTTTTTCGGTCAGCTTTTCCAGGGCATCAGGATCGTCTGAAAAGATGGCATTGTTATGCTCAATACTTTCCGCTTTTTCGCCGTAATAAGCAGCTTTATCACGTTGCGCCACCGACTGGCCGAATACGTTACGCATTCTTTCGCGGTATCTGCGATCCCGCTTTTCCGAATGATGGCCGATCAAAATGGGTTGGCCGAGTGGGATAAAACTTGCCATATCGTTGGACACGTTGTAAAGGCGGTCTGCCTCTGCTTCACTTTTTGCCGCTCTCTGATGCGCATAGTTGATACGGTTGTTCCTGCGTTCTTCAAAATTGTGTTTCATCACTTTCTTGCGCCTTTTGCCCGGTTGCGCCTCCGTTTTAATTCCTTTTTCTGAATACTTAACGCTCACATTTTCATGGCCTACCTGCCATCAATTGCTACATAAATATACAAAAAATCTTGATACTTGTAAAATATTTATCAAGATTTTTATAGTTTTTTGCCCTTAAAAAACGAACACCCACAACCTTATGGATTATCAAACTATCGCCCATAAAGTACCGCCCTGCCCACGCCGGGTTGTTTTTCTTTTTCACCCGCTTAGCGACATTTCCATCCAATCCTTAACATGCCAAATCTGCTGTTGCTCACTTCGTAATATTCCAAAGTTGAAATTTTAGTCTCTGATTATCAGACGGATACAAGGATACAAAACGGATACAACCGCAAGTTGGACTTGTACGGCCTCACCATTCCCGGTTCCTTTGTATCAGCAAACCCGCTCTTATGGCGGTAATGAAGTTAGATCTGTGAGTAGAAAATTTTAAAAAAGAAATGTCATGTTAAATCACCTGTCCTGGGCCAGCTATTGGGAAGCCGTTATTGCGGTGCTGGTCATTTATTATGCCTTCGTAGGCATCCGGTTTTATTCACCGGATATTAAAAAATTAATCAGCCGCCCGGCATTGCAAAACAATTCCGGTAATGAACTCCCCGAACAACTGGTTTACCAGGAGCAGGCTGTTGCTGATCATGGCTTACCGGAGGAAGTAAGTTATGCCGACGACCATTATCCAGATGACGACATCCTCGAAGCGGATGAGCTGACTATTTCGGTAAAAGCTTTGGTTTCGGGGGCATCCGGCAAATCCTACGCGCCGGATCAGCTGATTCCGCTGATACGCGCGGAATTTCAAAAACATCAGGTATTAACAAACTCACCCTATCGCCCGGCCATCAATGAATTGGTCGTGAGCGAATGCGAAAGAACTGGCGTTGCCGAACTGACCGAAGATGAGGTAGATGAGTGGTGGAATAGTTAGCAGGCGCGCCGCAACCGGCCCCGGTCAGCATTCCGGCTGACCGGGATTACCGGAAGCTTTTAAAAACAAGCATCAATTTATTGCTGTACGCCCGATCCCGGTACTTAACAAGACGATGAGCTGAGTAAGTGGGGAACCCGGTGACAGCACCTTTCCTGCCCCTTTCGCACACCGGTGCGAAGAGGGTTAAGGAAAGCTATTGCCCGAATTTTTTAACAAAAAGATAAGTGAAGATGAAAAAGTGGAGTGGAAAATTCAAGGGGAAGACCCTGAAAGCAAGTGCCTTAGCTGCACTATTGTTAATCGCAAATCGGGCTGCGGAAGCCCAAAGTGGTAATTCCGGCATACAGGAAGCCAACACACAGGTCAGGAGTTATTTTACTGACGGTACTAACCTCATGTATGCTATCGGGGCGATTCTCGGCCTGATAAGTGCCATTAAAGTTTATTCCAAATGGAACGCTGGCGATCAGGATACTTCAAAGGTCGCTGCTGCCTGGTTTGGCTCGTGTATCTTCTTAGTTGTGGTAGCGACTATCATTAAATCCTTTTTTGGTGTTTAGCCTGCCCACAAGCAAAGAAAGCATTAAAACTATACGGTCATGAAAGAACAATTGATCAAAAAACTGCACGGTTATCTGGTTCAGAACCATTTAGACCTGCTCATATCGCTACAGGAAGAACACCGGCTTACCCATTACCTCGAACACAAGGTCGATTCGGTGAAAGATCTGTATGAAGGACTGGAAGTTGAAAAACGCCCTGTGTACGTGATAGAGGCGCTGTGCATGGAAGAACTGACCAGGGATTTACGGCCTTCGCGATTTGAATACGTGCGTACGCTGCTGGAAGATGAATTTGAGGAAGATGCGCTGCGCATGTCAGGCAGTGGTATCCTCACCTACGAGGTGATTAACCTGATCGGAGCCTGCGAACCCATTTTTGAGGTATTCGCCTTTGGGGAGGAAAACGAAGAAAGTAAAGAATTGAAATATGCGATCATGGGCATGATCGCGGAATACCTTGAAAATCAGGCGACCGCCTATTGAGAAGGATAAGTGCAAGGAGATGGCTTACAATCAGTTTCAAAAGTTAAGGGACAACATCGCAGCGATACGCATAGCGCTTGAATACCGGGAAGGTATGACCATAAGTGAAGCTGATGCGACCATCCTGCGAAAGTATTCGGGGTTTGGCGGCATTAAGGCGGTCTTGTTTCCGGCGGGTGAAAAATCGACATGGGAAGAACGGAATGCATCAGAAAACGATCTGCGGTTATATCCTTCAGTGATGGAACTGCATGAACTGTTGCGCCAGCACCTGGACGAGCCAACCTATAAAGCAGCGATCAATTCCATCCTGGAAAGTATTCTGACAGCTTACTATACACCGGCAATCGTCCCGCAGGTGCTTTACCAAACACTCAAAGATAGTGGTGTTAACCCGTCCCGCATCTACGAGCCGAGCAGTGGCGCTGGCATATTTATTACAGAAGCGGTTAAATCCTTCCCTGAAATCAAACAAGTCACGGCGGTCGAAAAAGACCTGCTGACCGGCAAGGTGCTGACTGCCTTAGCAAGTACGTTAGGCGTTCCCGCGCAGGTACAGATCATGGGCTTTGAGGAAACCGCCGCTACTGAAAAAGGCCAATACGACTTGATCGTCAGCAATATACCATTCGGCAATTTCCAGGTGTATGACCGTGATTTCACCGACAAAGCCATATCCGGCAAAATTCATAATTACTTTTTCGCTAAAGGACTGAGCAAGCTGGCTGACGGCGGTATTATGGCCTTTATTACTACCGATGCATTTTTAAATAATCCATCCAACCGCAAGGCACGGGAATACCTCTTTACCCACGCCAACTTTGTTAGTCTCTCGGTAATGCCGGATAACCTGATGAAAGATACAGGCAATACTGAAGCACCTAATCATTTGCTGGTCGTTCAAAAGAATGATAGCAAGCCAGGGCTCGAACTGAGCAAAGACGAAAAACTATTGCTGGAAACCGACTGGCGGGAAAATGAATTTGGGCGCTACGAAGTTAACCGGTACATACTCGCGCAGGCTGGCGGTATTGTTATGGCAGATACCATCCGCCCCGGAAAAACCCAATACGGACAGGCCACGATGGAGTTTTGGCAGCAAGGTGACATGGCTGCTATTGCCGACAAGTTAAAGGCAAACGTTAGCGAAGGAATTAAGACGCGCTTCGGCTTAGAGGCGTTTATTAAAGCCTGGAACCTGGTTAACCCCGACCCGGCCCAGAGCCGCGAACTTTTGCCTTTGCTTACTTACACGCCGATGCCGGAAAGCGGTGCTACGGGCGCTACGGTGCAACTCGGCTTGTTTGATAGCCAACCAGCTGAAAACAGTAACCGGGCAATGGATTACCTGCAAGAATATGACAACAGGGTCGTCCATAAGGAAACCGCAAGGGTTATAGGCATTGTTAAGACACAGGATAACCCGCAACATGAAAGCGTAGTGCTGGTTACAGCCAAACAGAGGGACAGCAAGCAATACCTTTATAAATTCTACTCCAATGCTAAAGAACTGATTTTTTCTGTCAACTGGATGAACGGCGGCCAATTGGCCCAGGAGTTAAACGGACTTTCGGCCAATCTGAAACATTATGGCCACGAATATTTTTTTGAGGGTGATAAAAGCCTTGAACAATCTTTTAACCTTTCAGCGCCTGCGGAACAATTTTTTACCGGCTTGTTACCGCATCATCAGGAAGGCAGTTTGGTTATTTTCAACGGTCATGCAGGAAAGATAACTAAACTCGATGCCGAACGTAACCGTGCAGTGTTTGAGCCGATAGCTGATCAGCAAAATAACAGTTTCTACCAGCGCTATACATTAATCAGGGATCAGTACTATCAGCTTTTTGAAAAAGAAGCAGCCAACCAGATAGCTTATCCGGTACTGCGGAAGCAATTACAAAATTCCTATGAGGCATTCGTACAGCAGTATGGTGAACTGAACCGTCCCCTGAACCGCAAACTTATCCTCGCTGATGAGAAAGATGGATTTAAGGTATTGTCCTCGGTGGAACGAAAGGACGGAACCAACTTTCAACCGGCAGATATACTGTCCGGGCCGGTTTTTCAGCAAAAGGAAGCTTTTAAAACTGATGATCCTGTATCCGCCCTGGCGCGGTGCCTGAATGAAAAGGGCCGCGTTGATATTTCTTTTATAAGTGGAGCAACAGGGCTGAATGCTGATGAAGTTACCATAAGCCTGCAACGCCACATTTGCCTTAACCCCAACAACTATGGTTGGGAGACGATAGACCAGTACTTGTCCGGTAATGTGGTTGAAAAGCTGGCCATCGCGCAAAATCAGGCTGGGCTTCACCCGAACGATCCGCAACTACAGCGAAGTTTACAGGAAATCACCCGTGTACAGCCGGAAAAGATACCATTCGACTGGCTGGACTTTAACCTCGGTGAACGCTGGTTCCCGCTGGATTATTATAACCGCTTTGCCACAGCGCTTTTTGAACAGGAAACCACTGTTACCTACATGCATGGCGGCGATAAATATAAAGTCAGCACAAAAGGTAAGAGCCTGAAAGTAACGCAAGAATATGCGGTAAGTTCAAAGGGTAACCGGACGGCTTACGGAAATATGCTGCTGGAACATGCGCTGGTAAATACCACGCCTTTTTTTACCTACGAGGTTAAGATCGGCGACCAGACCAGGAAAGTGCCGGATAACGAAGCGATTCAGTTAGCACACCAAAAGATTGAAAATATCCGTTCCGGCTTTGTGAACTGGCTGCAGGAGCTTCCTGATAGCGATAAGCGGTACATTGAAAAACTTTATAACGACACCTTTAACTGTTACGTCCTGCGGGAATATGACGGTAGTCACCTGACATTTCCGGGGTTGGACAAACAAGCGTTGGGCATTGACGATCTGTACAGCTCGCAGAAAAATGCGGCCTGGCGCATCATGCAAAACCGGGGTGCGCTGATTGATCACGAGGTTGGTTTGGGCAAGACGCTCACCATGATCGTCGCCGCACAGGAAATGAAACGTCTTGGAATTGTTCACAAGCCGATGATACTGGCGCTGAAAGCAAATGTAAAGCAGATTGCGGAAACCTATCGCAAAGCCTATCCTGCTGCGCGCATTCTGGCACCGGAAGAAGACGATTTTGTACCGGCTAAAAGACTGCGGCTGTTTCATGAGATCAAGAATAATAATTGGGATTGTATCATTTTGACCCACGACCAGTTCGGAAAGATACCGCAATCGCCTGAAATGCAGCAGGCTATATTCCAGGCGGAACTGGACAATACAGAACGTGACCTGGATACGATGAAAGCCGAGGGCGGCGATATTTCGCGCAGGATGCTTAAAGGGCTGGAGATCAAGAAAAAGAACCTGACAGCCAAGCTTAAAACATTGAAATATGAAATTGAGCATAAACAGGATAAAGGTATCAATTTCAAGGAAATGGATGTTGACCACCTGTTTGTGGACGAATCGCATAAATTCAAGAACCTGACATTTACAACCCGCCATGACCGGGTTGCCGGATTAGGCAATATGGAAGGCAGCCAAAAAGCTCTCAATATGCTGTTTGCCGTCCGCACCTTACAGGAACGCTTTGACAGCGATCTATGCGTTACGTTTCTCTCCGGTACGCCGATCTCCAACAGCCTTACGGAAATGTACCTCATCTTTAAATACCTGCGTCCCCGCGAAATGGAGCGCCAAAAGATTGAAAACTTCGACGGCTGGGCCGCGGTATTCGCCAAGAAAACAACCGATTTTGAGTTTTCCATCACCAACGAGATTGTTGCCAAAGAGCGCTTCCGCTATTTTATTAAGGTGCCGGAACTGGCCCTGTTTTACAATGAAATTACCGATTATAAAACGGCCAAGCATATCAACCTGGATAAACCTGAACTGGATGAACGGTTAATCAATATCCCGTTGACACCCGATCAGCAGGACTTTACTCAAAAACTCATTGAGTTTGCCCGTATTGGAGATGCCCGGCTGATCGGCAGGCCAAAACTCACCCCCGAAGAAGACAAGGGAAGAATGCTGATCGCCACCAATTATGCTAAAAAGATGGCTGCCGATATGCGGCTGATCAATAGCTATCAGTTCGAAGATCACCCCGGCAATAAGGTGAGCATTTGTGCCCAGCACGTGGCTGAAGAATATCATGCCAGCAGCGCCTTTAGGGGAACCCAAATCATTTTCAGCGACATTGGCACACCCAAACCGGGAACCTTCAACATTTATGATGCGATAAAAGAAAAACTGGTGCGCGATTTTAATATCCCTGCGCATGAGATCACCTTTATCCATGACTGGACAGATAAGCAAAAGCCAACGCTGTTCAAAAAAATGAACCGGGGTGAAATCCGGATACTGTTAGGCAGTACTGAAAAAGCGGGTACGGGTTTAAATGTACAGGAACTGATTGTTGCACTCCATGATTTTGATATTCCCTGGACGCCCAAAGATCTTGATCAGCGTGGCGGGCGTGGTGCCAGGCAGGGCAATAAGGCCGCCAAAAAGTACCGCGATAATAAGGTAAAACGGTATATCTACGGCAATGAAAAGTCACTGGATAATTATAAACTCAATTTGCTGAAAAACAAGCAACTCTTTATCAGCCAGATGAAGAATTGCGAACTGAGCAAGCGCACGATTGATGAGGGCGCGATGGATGATAAAAGCGGCATGAACCTATCGGAATACATAGCCATATTATCCGGCGATACCTCACTACTGGAAAAGTCCCGGCTGGAAAAAAAGATAGCGGTTATGGAAAGCATGAAAGCAGCGCATTTCCGTGGACTGACCCGTGCACGTTACTCACTGGAAAATCAGCAAACCGAAAGGGGAAAGATCACACAACTGATCGACCGGGTGGAAAGCGATGCGTTGATTTATAAAAACAACCTGAAGCTGGATAAGGATGGCACAAAGATCAACGCAATCAGCCTGGACAGCCTGCCGTCCGTAAAGCCCGATGAGATCGGCAAATACCTGATCAGGCTACAAAAGAACTGGAAGCCCGAAAAGGAGACGGACAGAGGTACAAAGATAGGCAGCCTGTATGGTTTTGACCTGATGATACGGCGGCAAATGGATTGGGTGGAAGATAAGAGCAGGCAGGTCCTTAAAGGTTTTAATACGCTGTATGCAACCCGCCCTGAAACCGGCATTCATTATACCTACACATCAGGTATACCAAACCCCGATAATCCAAAGTTGGCCGCCCGCTATTTCCTGAACGCCATCGATAAAGTAGAGGGATTGGTGGAAAAGTACAATAAGGAACTGACGGAGCTGAACGACAACATCCCTAAGCTGGAAGCCCTGCTGAACAAACCTTTTGAGCAAGACCGTGAAATTCAGCAACTCAAAAATGAACTAAGCAGTCTTGAACGACAGATTGCGGTAACGATACAGGAAAAGCAACTTAAACAGGTGACAGGGCAAAACGGCGCTGATCCTGAAAATACCACCGGACAATTGGTAGACCAGAAAGAGGCGGCGATCATTCCGCTGAAACCGACGGCAACGGAACAGCAACCAAGACTGGCCAGAGCAAACGGTGCTCCGGTAACGGCTGACGATCAGGCAACCGGAAAACGGATCAGGCAAAAACAAGGATTAAGGATTTAACCAAGGTTATGGGAAACAGCATTTATCATATCAACAAAGGCATTAACAAAAGTATAGAGTTTCAGGGCCTTCGCGCACAGTATATCTGGTACTTCGGCGGGATGGTCATCATCCTGATGATCGTATTTGCTGTGCTGTACATCGCCGGGGCCGGAACGGTTATCTGCATCTCGGTTATCGGCGCTGCCGGAACCTATATGAGCATTAAGATCTTCGCCATGAGTAAAAAGTATGGTGAACATGGGCTGATGAAAGCGATGGCGAAAAAGCAGGTACCCAAAGTGCTGAAATCGTACAGCCGGAAATTTTTTCAGGCGATGAATAAATGAAAACAATCTGGAAGATAAGGAGGAAAAGATGAAAAAGCTAAGGCCGCTGCCAACATTTACGATTGAAGGAACCACATTCCTGGTGGATATTCATAAACAGGTGTTACGACAGGCAAATGACCCTGACAATGAAATATCCTTTATCAATAACATGCAGGATAATGGCACTTTTTATGGCTTATTATATGACCTGGACGAAAAACGAGCAGCTGAAGATCTGTTTGACCAGAACCGGGTTAAGGGGATCGATGTGCCCACCCTGATCGAGCTTGACCCGCAAGGTATGTCCGCAAAATATGGTATTCCTGAAACAGAGCTAAAGGGCAAAACAGATTTTGAAGTTATCGTTGATCAGGATTGGCTGGCGGAAAGAAAAAAAGGTGTTCTGCCGCGCGTTAACATTGCCGGTGAAGAATTTATCATCGATCTGCCCTTACAGGAACTACGTCATGCCAAGTATTTTTTTCCTGTCATCAGCCTGAAAAGTTTTGATTTAACAAACGATGGGGAATATTACGAGGCCTTTTACCATCCGGTTATGAAGCAGGTGGTCAATATTGATCCCAAACTGACAGAGTTCCCTGATAACGTAGTTAAGATCAGATTACCCAATGAACTCGGCCTTGACCCTGTGTCGACCGCACGCCGCTACGGGATTGATGAAAACGAATTGCTGCGCCGCTTCCCGCCAAAAAAAGACCTTAAAGCAGTGATTATTCCATTGGCTGATACAGGGATACCAGCATTGATACGACAGAACCGGGAACAGTTGCAGAAAGAACACGCAGAAATCGCACGGCGCATTAAACCGCGTCACCGCCCGCGATTTTAAACGGGAACGGAGGTAATTCAATTAAATAACAAGAGAAAATACGGTGCAGATGGAAAAGGAGTTGAAGGATATTTTACCCATTATGGGTGTTGAGCATGATTGCATCCTGTCTAAGCAGGGCGATGTTACTATTGTATTTAAAGCAGAACTACCCGAAGTGTTTACCCTCTCGGATGAAGATTATGAGAACTTACATCAGGCCTGGGTTAAGGCTATCAGGGTATTGCCTAAAGATAGCGTATTGCATAAACAGGACTTGTTCACCCAACAGTATTACGGAACGGGCAAAAAGAAAAGCCAGGGTAGTTTTTTAAACGAAAGCAGTGAGCGTTATTTTTCAGGCAGGCCTTATATGCAGCATGATTGTTATATCATGCTCACGCAAAAAGGAAACGGCAGAAAACTTAGTAGCTCTATGTTTTCTAACCTGCTGCGTCCGACCCTGGTACCGGAAGAAACACTAAACCCCCAGGCCTTACGGGAATTTCTGGACATGGCCAGTCAGTTCAAACGTTTACTGGAGGACAGCCGACTGATCAGGCTTACCCGCCAGCCTGCGAATGCGCTGTTAAGCCAGCCAAATAAAAACGGTCTGATCGAGCGATACTGCTACCTCACAGAAAGAGAAGATCATTTTTTATATAAAGATATTGCCTTAGAGGATGGCATACAGATCGGCGATCAGCACGTGGCCTTGTATACCCTTGGCGATGTAGAAAACCTGCCGGGCATGTGCGGATCGCGAATTACTTATGACACCTATTCTACGGATAAGACGAAGTTCCCGGTCAGTTTTGCGGCTTCACTCGGCCTGCTGCTGCCCTGCAATCATGTTTACAATCAGTTTATTTTGGTTGGCGATGCGCAGGACACGCTTAAACAATTGGAAAAAAAGCGCCTTCGGTTACAATCACTATCGGCTTATTCCCGTGAAAATGCGATCTCCCTGGATGCGACGAACGATTTTTTGAATGAGGCGATCAGCCAGCAACGCCTGCCGGTAAAAGCACATTTCAATGTAATGATCTGGTCTGATAATCCTGAGCAACTAAAGGATATGAAAAATCAGGTTGCTTCGGCGCTGGCAGGAATGGATGCCGCTGCAAAACCCGAAACTACCGGTGCCGCTCAAATATGGTGGGCAGGCATTCCCGGCAATGCCGCCGACTTTCCCGTTAATGATACTTTCGATACGTTCGCGGAACAGGCCTGCTGCTTCCTTAATCTCGAAAGCAATTATAAAAGCGCTCCGCCGGAGCAAGGTATCCGCTTTTGCGACCGTTCCGGCAGGCCGGTTTTTGTTGATCTTTTCGACGCGCCACGCAAGGAAGGTATAGCCTCCAATATGGGTATGCTGGTCTGTGGAACATCAGGCGGGGGTAAATCCATGACCGTCAATCATATTTTACGTTCGCTTTTCGACCAGGGCGCGCATTGTGTTACCGTTGATATTGGCGGCAGCTACTTAGGTCTGTGTGAACTGGTAGGTGGTTATTATTTTACTTATACAGAAGAAAATCCTATCCGCTTTAATCCTTTCTACATCAAACAAGGCGAAATACTGGATACCGAAAAAAAGGAAAGCCTTAAAGCGTTGCTGATCGCTCTTTGGAAACAGGAAAACGAAAGTTTTAACCGTTCCGAATATGTGGCCTTATCCAATGCCATTCAGGGTTATTACCTGCACCTGGCAAATGATAAAAGCCTTTTCCCGTGCTTCAATACGTTTTACGAATACCTCGAAACACACTATGTTGAAGTACTGAAAGGACACCGGGTCAAAGATCGTGATTTTGATATTGATAATTTCCTGTACGTACTCAGGCCATATTATGAGGGGGGTGAATTTGATTATCTGCTCAATGGCCGGGAAAACCTTGACCTGCTCGATCAGCCCTTCATTGTTGTAGAGCTGGACAATATCAAAGATCATCCCATTCTTTTTGGGGTCGTTACGCTTATCCTGATGGAATTATTTATCAGCAAGATGCGCAAGCTGAAAGGCGTGCGTAAGGTGCTTACGATTGACGAGGCATGGAAAGCCATCGCCAAATCGGGCATGGCCGAGTTTCTGAAATACGCCTTTAAGACGATCAGGAAATTCAATGGTATACCAATCGTCATTACCCAGGAATTGGACGACCTCATCAGTTCCCCGATCATTAAAGACGCGATCATCAATAATGCCGACATCAAGGTATTGATGGATATGCGCAAGTTTCAGGGCAAGATCGAAAAATTACAGGACGTATTGGGCATGTCGGAAAAAGGCAAAACCATCCTGCTTTCTGTCAATAAAGATAACCGTGAGATCTATGTCGATATCGGCGGTCAGGTAATGAAAGTGTACAAAAATGAGCTATGCCCCGAGGAATATTATGCCTACACGACGGAAGGTACAGAAAGGGTCATAGTGCATGATTATGCCCAAAAATATGGCGATATGATGAAAGGTATTGCAGCATTAGTGAAAGATATAAGCAATAAAAAGAATTAATATGAACTGGACAAAATTACTCGAATCGCTATGCACGTACAGCAAAACGACGACTATCGGATTGACACCTGAAAAAATAAAAACGGCGCTATTGACTGGCCGGTATTGCAGGGAGGTAACAGAACATGGGTATCTGGTCCGCGAATCACTGACAGTCTTTCCTGGAGAGCCCAACTCGGATACTTATAAGATAATTAGGACGATCTGTCTTTTAAATCCCGACAATCAATCTCCGGTAAATTTCCGGGAAGAGGAATGGAAAACGGTCTACGACCCTTACACACAGGAATTAAGAGGCGTTGGTTATCCAAAGTTGTACTTCTTTTTGCCGGAAGAAGATTTACTAATTGCAGGCACCTGCCTTTATAAAAAGATTCCGGGCACACTTCCCGAGGATGAATTTGTGGAACGAATTAAAAGTTATCTGGCATGAAAAAACTGATATGTATGGCTGCGTTGCTGCTGGGCAGCATGGCAGCCAATGCACAGATCCCTATTGTAGGGTTAGTTTCCTCAGCAATAAAAAAAGTGATTACCGCGCTGGATATCAAAGTGCAGCAGCTTCAAAATCAGACCATCGCCCTTCAAAATGCAGAACAGTCCTTGGAAAACAATCTGCATCTCAACAGCCTGAACGATATATCGGGCTGGCTGAACAAGGAAAGGAATTTATACCAACAGTATTACCAGGAGCTGGCGCAGGTTAAAGCGATTATCTCGGATTATGATGAGGTTAAAAATATCATCAACCAGCAAAAACAATTACTTGGTGAATACCAAAACGCCAACGCGCTATTTCATAAAGATAAGCATTTTTCAGCGGAAGAGATCAGCTATATGGGCAACATCTATGATGGTATTTTACAGGAAAGCCTTCGTAATTTGAATGAAGTGCTGCTGGCCGTTAACTCTTTTAGTACACAAATGGATGATGCGGAACGAATGCAAAGGATACATAAAGCATCTGCCGGGATGCAAACCAACCTGGATCACTTGCGGCAATTTAATCAGCAAAATGTAACGCTGAGCCTTGCCAGGACAAAGGATGAACAGGACAGGCAGGCGGTGAAACAACTTTACGGACTTCAATAAATACGAACAGGAGAAAGATCAGGATGAAGAAGGCAATTTTATTTTTTGTTTTTACCGGTCTTGCACTATCGCAATGCAAGGCTCAATTCTTAGGTGGATTTTTCAATCAGCAATCGACCAAAAGAAAGATCATGGCTGAACAGATCGCTGACCTGGAAATTTACCAGCAGGCGCTAAAGAAAGGTTATCACATCGCGGAGAGCGGCCTGAATACCGCCCACGACCTAAAAAACGGCACTTTCGGTTTGCATACGGCATACTTTAACTCTTTAGAACAGGTAAATCGCGTGGTGGCGAACGACCCTAAAGGTAAGGCAATTCTTGATCTCCAAACAGAGCTGATCAGCTTGTTTGACAAGGAAATTGCCTGGCAGCAAAAGGAAAAGCTGTTACAGGTAAGTGAACTGGATTACATACAAGACGTATATAATAATCTTTTAAATGAGTGCAAAAAAAACATAGACGAACTAAACCTGGTGCTGACGCCCGGAAAAATGCAGCTAACCGATCAGCAAAGACTGGAAAGGTTGGATCACCTGTATAACAGCATGAAAGATAAATACACGTTCGCAGGCGACTTTATAGCGAAGTGCCGAAAAATAGCGCTCAACCGTCAACAAGCCATAAAGGAAAAAGAACAGTTAAAAGAACTATATGGCATTCAATAAATATGGAAAAGGAAAGGTAAAAGGATGAAAAAAGTAGTAAAAAGCGTGGTGGTAATGCTCGCACTTTGCATGCTCATTCCGGTGGGAAGCAGGGCGCAATCCGTTGCGGATTGCATAGAACAGTTAACGTTGGATTATAAAAAACTGGCGGGCTTGAAAAGTATCTTACAACAGATGTACCAGGGTTATGAGGTTTTAAGTAAGGGGTATAAATCCGTAAAAGAGGTATCGCAAGGAAATTTTAGCTTGCACGAGGCATTTCTCGACGGCTTGCTGGTTGTCAGCCCGACCGTTAGGAAATACCCGAGGGCTGCGGATATCATCAGCGACCAGGCATCTTTGGTCAGTGAATATAGGTCTGCATCTTCCACTTTCCGGCAGGACAAGCACTTTAACCCGGATGAGATCGGTTATATGATGGATGTCTATAATCATCTGATCGCCGCCAGCCTGAAAAATCTCGACGACCTTGCAATGGTAATGACCGACAATCAAATGCGAATGAGCGATGCCGAGCGGCTGGCCGCAATTGATCGCATCTACACGGACAGCCATAGCCAACTAAGTTTTTTGAGGCGCTTTAACGATCAGGCTTACCGGACAGCTTTGCAACGATCTAAAGAAACCAACGACCGGCAGACACTTAAAAATTTGTACGGCATAAACTGATTTAACTATGAAAAAGAACATTTCAAAGGCTGCGATTCTCGCAGTATTAGCCACGCTTTTGCCTTTATTTTCCCATGCACAGGACACGGGCATTGCTGACGACCTGCATAGCTTGCAGGGTATTTTGGAAAATCTGTATACCCAAATGATGCCGCTTTGCAGCGGGATGATCGGGGTAGCCAGGGGCATAGCCGGGTTCGCCGCATTGTGGTATATCGGTGCAAGAATATGGAAACATATTGCCGCGGCGGAGCCGGTCGATGTTTACCCGTTACTACGACCATTTGCAATCGGTTTCTGTATTGCATTCTTCCCGCTGGTGCTTGGATTGATCAACGGCATTTTACAGCCTGTGGTTACAGCCACCCAGGGAATGGTGACTAATTCTAATCAGGCCATTGCGCGCATGCTGGAAGACAAACCGCAGACTGCTACCGAAGGACAGGAGCCATCATCTACCAACTCTGACCCTGACAAATGGTATCAGTATAGTCATCCTGACAATTCGGGGGCGAATGCAACGAATACCAATCCCATATCGGATGCCTTTTCAGGCTGGAGCATTAAGAACTGGGCGCGGAAATTTATTGCGGAAGTCCTGAATGTGTTGTTTCAGGCGGCAGCTCTATGCCTGGATACTATACGAACATTTAAACTGATCGTGTTAGCCATTCTCGGCCCGTTGTGCTTTGGACTGAGCATCTTCGACGGATTTCAACACACGCTGAAGCAATGGCTGGCACGCTATGTCAATGTATTTATGTGGCTGCCCATCGCCAATATATTCGGGGCCATAATCGCCAAAATACAAGAGAACATGATCGCTGCAGCACAAAGCGGCAACTTACCAGGAAACGAGTTTGGGAACAGTAATACCGCTTACCTGATCTTTTTGCTGATTGGCATTGTCGGATATTTCACCGTGCCAAGCATCGCTAACTACATCATGAATGTGGGTGGCCATGCACTTTTCAGTAAAACAAGCGCCCTGGCTTCAATGGCTATGTCTTACGCCAGTGGTACCATCACGCAAAGCTTTTTCAGAGGCAATACCCAAAACCAGTCTTCACAGCAAAGTACTAACAGCAGCAACAACAGCGGTGGAAATACCGCCAATCAGGGAAAGCTATCGGGCACACCGCCCAAGTCCTGACGCGCAGTGAAGGTCATTAAATGAATAACAAATAATAGTGTTCCGCATAAGTGGAAGGGAAAAGGAGGGAATTATGTTTAAAAAGATGCGAAATATTGAAACCGCTTTTCAGCACGTGCGTGGTTTGGTCATCGTGCTGACGGTAGGTTATTTTATAGCGATATGTTATATAGAATATCAAAATAAGGCTTTAATAGCCACTATCCAAAGCAGGCTTTATGTGCTTTATAATGGCAAAGTGCTGGAGGCTTATGCAGCCGACCGAAAAGACAATGTTGCGGTGGAGGCAAGAGATCATGTTAAAACCTTTCATCAGCTTTTCTTCACGCTCGCACCGGATGATAAGTTCATCCAGGCGAATGTTACCAAAGCGCTTTACCTCGCAGACGGTTCGGCAAAGCGGGAATATGATAACCTGTCCGAAAATGGCTACTACAACAATATTATAGCCGGTAACATCAGTCAGCAGATCGAGGTGGACAGCGTTTCCGTTGATCTGCGGAGTTATCCTTACCATTTCCGCTGTTATGCCACGCAGAACATTGTACGAACAACCAGCACTGTCACCCGAAGTCTTGTCACAGAAGGTGACCTGCGAAATGTACCACGCAGTGATAACAATCCACATGGTTTTCTCATAGAACGCTGGAACACCCTTGAAAATAAAGATTTAAAAACAGTCAATCATTAAAATAATAATTATGGAAAAGCAAACATTATCTCCAAAAATGCTTCGCCAGCGCAAAGTGCTGCTGGTATTGCCCCTTATGGTGTTGCCCTTTTTAACGATGTTCTTTTGGGCATTAGGCGGTGGTAAGGCCAGTTCCGCTGAAATCAAAGCCAATACAACAAAGGGATTTAATATGAACCTACCGGATGCGGTTCTAAAAGGCAACAAAGACCTTAATAAACTAAGTTATTATGATAAAGCGGCTGCTGATTCGGTGAAACTAAAGGAACAAATGAAAAGTGATCCTTACTACCGTCAGGCGGCAGACAGCGCGGCAGCGATCACTATTCCCGGTAATGCACAACCAGCATGGCGCACTAATATTCAGCCATCGAAGCTGGCCGGGGGAAATAATCAAACTGCTAACGAAGCTCAGGTTTATCAAAAACTGGCGCAATTACAAACGGCTATTAACAAGCCGGTAACGCCTGTTAAGACCGCTTCAACTCCACCAATTAATGATAATAGTTTGAATAGCAATTTGCAGCAAGATTCCCAACAAAAAAGTGAAGACCCTGAACTCAAGCAAATGAATGGCCTGCTTGAAAAAATCATGGACATTCAACACCCCGACAGAGTAAAGGAAAAAGCAGATCCGCAGGCTAAAGAATTGGAAAGTAGGCGATTTAAAGCGATACCCGCTGTGATAGATGGGAAACAAAAAATCACCCAGGGTACAGTTGTAAGATTAAAATTGCTCGATACCGTAACGATCAGCGGGCAGTTGATTCCCAAAGGACAGCTTATCTATGGCAGCGGCCAATTGTACAATCAAAGGCTGACCATGAACATCAAGATCATCCGCATGGGCACCATGATCCTGCCGGTTGACCTGACCGTTTTTGACATGACGGATGGATTGGAAGGTATTAGCGTGCCGGAGGCCGTTACCGGCGATGCCGTTAAAGACGGCGCGGTCAATAGTGTAGAGGGAATGGAATTTATGAGCCTTGACCCCTCAATGGGAGCGCAACTCGCCGGAGCCGGGGTGAATGTTGCAAAGGGGCTTTTCTCCAAAAAGGTAAAACGCATCAAAGCAAAGTTAAAAGACGGGCATCCGCTTTTGCTGCGTGATAACAAAAAATTAAGGGAAAGTAAGTGATAAAACGCCACCGATCAGATGGAAGTCAAGGAAACAAATCTTCGGGAAGTGGGTAGCTTTCTGCGCAATGCCGAATTATCCGGGTGGAACTGGGTTGCTTTCAGTTCTTTGCCAAACGATATTCCGCCTGTCTTCGAAGGGTTTATATCGGCGGCTGAGGCACAAGCCTTTTGCTATGCCAATGATGTGTCCCGATCTTATCCTTATGAGGATGATCCCTATGCTGTCAGGGAAAAATACCTGGATTACCGCTTTATGCCGGTAGAAACCTTGCGGCAATCTTATCAAGGGAATGGAAGGACTATTGCGACTGCTATTTCTCAAAACACTTTCAGGGAGGCTATGGAAAGCCAATCTGTGCAGTTATTGCCCGGTCAGCCTATAGAGCAGGTGTTGGCCTTAGTACAAGATGGAAGGACGTTTCCGGTGCAATGGAATAACAATATTGATCCGGCAAAGGAAATTGACCGTTTTCACGTGTTTGCACACCGACATGCCGGACATCAGGTTTACGAGATCGGTCATAGCCTCCGCATGATTGGTTCTTTTCCTTCCCTTGACGAAGCTGAAAGATGTTTCAAAGAGCAATTAAAATCAGACCCGGAAATTAATGAAAAAAGCGATTACCTGCTGATCGGTCAGTATAAAGGGCGTCAGCTAATTCAGGATATGGAGGGCAGGCCGGAAGATTACAGCGGCCTTACGATTAAAACAGCTTTTTATCAATTTGATGCTGACCACCGGGCCAAAGTCTGGAACGAACTGGAAATTAATTCGCTGTATGAGCCGAAAAGCATCCGGCATTTTCTATATGCACGATTCGATCATGAAAATCAAATATTAAAGCTTTATGACGACCGACTGCAAGAGGTCAACCCTGATAACCTGAAAGTATCAACCTATCCCGATCACTTCAATTACGAAATATTAACCATTAAAAATTCAATTGCTATGGAAATTAACATGAAAAATTATGATTACCTGAAAAACCAGGCCATGTTCCTGGGTTTCGGGGAAGAACCCGCTAAGGCGATTCAGGAAAAAATGGCAACCGGCGCGAATGATTTTACAGTACCGCATCAGACCAAATTCGGTCAGGATGAGGTGAAAAGCACGCTGCACTTCGGTAAATCCAACGGCGGTGACCTTTATTTCTTTAAAAAGTTCGATCTGGAATTAAAGCAACCAGGCGCTGATGAACCCTTAAAGCAAACCTACTTCATTGGTAAAGAGAACAATTATACCCTGAAGGAAAGGTATAACATGCTGGACTCCCGTGCGGTATATAAAGAACTGAATAAACTGGTTCCGGTAGGTGAAGGTGAGAATAGGAAATTTAAGGCGACAGACGAGACTTATAAAGCCTGGCGCGCTCTTGATTTCAAGCAAACCGATGATCGCGGCAATTTCCTGCCTAAAATGATGTTTTGGGATCATGAAAAGGCTATTAAAAATTACCCGATCAAGGAGCTGGCTGAAGGCTATGACCGCAGCCGTTTATTGGCTTCGCTGGAAAAGGGAAACCCAACCAAAGTTACGATTATCAAAGATGGCCAGGAAATTAAGGGGACGATGGCTGCAAATCCGCGTCAGGCAGGCTTCGATTTTTATGACAGCAACAACCAGCGTATGGAGGTTAAACAGGTCGAAGTACAAAAGGCAGTTAAACAGGAACAAGGGATAAACAGTGATACCAACCTCGGGAAAACAAACGATGGTGCCAAAGTTGTTCCCCTTCAAAATAATCAGACCAATGATCAGCCAGGTCAATCAGCTGGAAAAAAAGCAGATCAAAAAGAATCGGAAAATACCGCGAAAAACAATAGGCAGTCAAGACGCCAGCGTATGCATGTGTCCTGAATGGGATAATTTTTAATGCTATTCGGGAATGAAACCACTAACGGATTTTTTCACGGCGATTGAAAAGGATGCGCGCATAGGAACCACTCATATCGGTATCTATGCCGCATTACTTCAATACTGGCAGGAGCATGAATGTGCAAATCCTTTGTGTGCCTTTAGTTACGAGATTATGCGCATCGCAAAAATATCTGCGCAGGCCACGTATCACAGATGCATCAAGGATTTGCACTCTTTCGGCTATATCCGTTATGAGCCATCCTTTAAACGCAACAGCCGGAGCAAGGTGTACTTGCTGATTTAGCAATTACTTTTTTTAATATTAAGTGCAGAGAGATGAGTGTAGAGGTGATAACAAAAGAAGACTTGCAGGCATTCCGCAATGATTTGCTGAATGATATCAAATCCCTGTTAGGAAAGAAAATAGAAGCGCCTAAAGAATGGTTAAAAGCCGCTGAGGTCAGAAAACTGCTCAAAATTTCAGCCGGTACCTTACTGACCTTAAGGGCAACAGGCAGGCTGCAATATTCCAAGATCGGCGGTACTTACTATTACCGCTACCAAGATATTCAAAGCATGTTGGTTAACGGGAATAACGGCCATGAATAATGATGTTGTTTTTAGCAGCCTTTTTGGGGTCATGGCTTCTGATCAGCGTATCAATGTGTGGCACTTCAGTATCTATATGAGCCTTTTCCATAGATGGCTGGCGAATGGCCGGGTAAATCCTGTGTCAATCTCCCGGAGCGAAATTATGCGGCAAACACATATCAGAAGTATCGTAACCTATCATAAGTGTATTCGTCAGCTGCGGGATTTTGGTTATATTGTTTATGAACCGTCTTATAACCCCTTTATTGGGAGTTATATAAGATTATTGGTGCCTGATAGGACATAATTTAAGGCTTAAACAGTTCTATAAACAAACACAAAAATGGAGGTCGCATTTTGCGATCTCCATTTTTATTCATCATCAGGCTTATAGCCGATCCTTTTTCGTGGCCCCGGTTCGGGTATTAACGGTAATAGAACAAAACCAATGCTTCCTTGCGGGCATGGTTAAAGTTTAGTTATTAGAAACCATCAAGTTTTGACAACTAATCGCTTTCGTTTTTCTATCCGCTTTAGGTTTTCAAAAAACAATGGTATACATGCATTAACAGCGTTTAGAAAATGGATGCCATAATTTCAGTAATCATAATTGTATTTTAATTTTTTTAATAACTATTAGACTACGGTCTTTTGTCATGTTATCTTTTCCAAGTTACCACGATAATTTTCGCCTACCGGAATAATCTCGGCATTTACCCGAATACTATTTCTTTCCACTTGGTCGATTGCTTCGCGTTTGACCAAATAAGAACGGTGTACCCGCAGAAAAGGCGGTGACGGTAACAGTTCGGCAAGATATTTCATCGTCATGTGCGTTAGGTGATTGCCGCTTTTTGTACAGATCAAAATATAATCCTTTACTGATTGTGCATAAAGCAGATCAGCATGAAAGATCTTGATCAACCGCCCTGACACCCTGAAATAAGTATAATCTTTAACGTCCGCCGGTTCAGGCGGGCGCATCTTCAGCAGTTTGCGAATGCTCTTCTCAAACCTTTCGAAAGTGATCGGTTTGAGAAGGTAGTCAATAGCTTCCAGTTCAAAACCCCTTACCGCATGTTCGGCAAAAGCAGTAGTGAAGATAATGGATGGTGGATTTTTTAATGAACTCACAAAATCAAGGCCGCTAATGCCGGGCATTTTGATATCGAGGAACATCAGGTCAACCTGCTGATCGTGCAGTACCTTAAAAGCATCAACCGCATTGCAGCAATTGGCAACTAATTCCAATTGGGGTGTACGGCTGATGAAATGCTCCAGTACCTCCAGCGCTAAAGGTTCGTCATCGACAATGATACACCGGATCATGGATTAGTCAGAATTAAATTCACTTCATATAATTTTGGTGTCTCGTTAATATCCAGCTGATACTTGTCAGGGTATAAAATATCGAGCCTTTTACGCACATTCTGAATACCGATCCCGGATACACCTGTTTTTTTTACGGGCTGCGGAACACTGTTACTCACCTGTAAGGTGAGATCCTGATCGGTCTGACAGATCACGATATGGACAAACCCGTTTTTTGTTTCTTCTTCCAATCCGTGTTTGAAAGCGTTTTCGATAAAAGGCAGCAACAACAGCGGCTCCATGCGGTAATCCGACCGGATGCCCTGAACGTCGAATTGGATATCAATGTGTGCCTGGTGACGTATTTTTTCAACTGCAATATAATCGGATAAAAAAGTAAGTTCCCGGGATAAAGGAACGGTTGGCTGGTCGGCTTCATAAAGGATGTAACGCATCATTTCGCCAAGTCGCGCTATCATAGGTGCAGTTTGTACGGATTGCTTGAGCGCCAGCGCATAAATATTATTGATCGTGTTGAAAAAGAAATGTGGGTGGAGTTGTGCTTTCAGGTAATTGAGTTCAGAAACCAGCTGTTGTTCTTTCAGTTCCTTCATTTCCCGTTCCTGGGTGAGCGACCTGATCAGAAAAGCCAAGCCAATTAACGGAATTATAGAACGGATAACTCTGTAATTGAACATAAAAATAATATGTGGCCTTAAAAGGTCTACAACCGCCCGCTTTTTCAAACTGTTTGAAACCAAGTCAGTATGAATAATCACCCAGTTAGTCGGGAACTTATATATTAACTGATCTATAATCACAAAGCCAACGCTGCAAAGGATAATACCGACAACCTTGCGTCCAAACACATAACGCTTAAGGAATGCAAGGTAATATATGGCATAGGTGAGGAGTGAAAAGCTGCCCGTGATCAGCCGATAGCCGATATCCTCTGCAAACCGGGTAATGTCGTGCTGTTCATAGGTGCTGTACTCCAGGTCGCTGATGAGCGAAACACCGAAGGACAGAAAAAGCAGGAAACTCAGTTCTACCCAAAAGTATTTCCGGTCTATTTTAAAATGAGTGGCCTTCATGATGCAAAATAGGGATTAATAACCGGGCCGGAGATGGACATTGCGGCTTTTTCGACTAAGCCCCGTATTTTTTCGACTAAATTGTGAGGTGCATGCCTCGTCGAAAATATCAGCTGCCCGGTCTAATTCTCCAAAATACTATCATTCTGCAATGTAGTTTTGGAATAAATAATTCAACTGCATCATGAAATATCTATTCCTTCTTTTAGCTGCCTGTATCTTATCTGCCTTTACGTTTATCCCAACTTCCCCGGGTTACCGGATCAACGGTACCGTGACCGGGCTACCGGATAGCACTTGGCTTTACCTGCGGACAGCCCATCCTGATAACGAGATTGATTCCTGCCGTATAATCGGCGGCAAATTCGGCATGAGCGGGCATATTACTGAAAAAGCGGTTCCCGTATACCTGCATACCGCAAAATACACCAACTACGTACCCTTCTGGCTGGAAAATACCAACATCAGCATAACTCTTAAAGCTGGTGAATTTAAAAAAGGCTTGATCAGCGGTTCGGCTACACAAGACGAGGACAGACGGCTGGATCAGTTGCGCAAACCGTATAGTGTAGAAGCTGACAGCCTGGGAAAGATTTTAGATAAGACAAAAGACAGTGCTGAACGTAAAAGCCTAATATCACGGATCAGGTCGGCTAACGACAAGGGAAAAGAAGTGGAAAAAGATTGGGTTAAAAAATATCCGAATTCCCTGGTATCTGCCAATATCCTGGATATTTATGCAATCGTGTGGGGAAAGGAAACAACGCAGGCGCTTTATGAGCGGTTAACCACGGAAATGAAGGCCACACAGTTTGGCCGCAATATTAGGGATTACCTGGCATTGAACAAAAATCCGAAAGTGGGTGATCATTATATCGACTTTGAACAAATGAATGCCGAAGGAAAAGCGGTTAGGTTATCACAGATCAAAGGCAAATACGTTTTGCTTGATTTTTGGGCTTCCTGGTGCGGGCCCTGCCTGGAGGAAAACCCTAATCTTGTGCGGACTTACGCCCGCTTCAAAGACAAGGGCTTCGCCATTTTGGGTGTGTCTATGGATGAAAATAAAAGCCCGTGGCTACAGGCCATAAAAAAATACCAATTGGTATGGGAAAATGTAAGCGACTTGCGCGGCGATAAAAACAAAGCCACCTTGATGTACGGCGTTTCGGCTATCCCCGCTAACTTTTTGATAGATGAAAATGGGATAATTATTGACAAAAACCTACGCGGAAACGCGTTGGATGCACGGTTAGAGAAGTTGCTACCTTAGTTACAAATCCTAATTTCTGCATCAAAAAGCAAAGCCTTTGCGATGTAGAGGACTATATATTGAATTGAATACATAGGCGTATTTTATCCAATTTAAATATCATCCGGCTTGTAACCAATCCGCTTTCGCTCCTTCGGCCGTTCGTTCTTGTCAATCAGTTCATCAAGATAACGAAATACGATCTCCAAATTTTTATCTTGGTTATCCAGTTTCTTTTTGATCATTTCTATTTCTAAACGTAGCTCCGTGTTATCCATAAACATTTTACGGATGCGGGTAAATATCCGCATCACCTGTATATTGACCTTTATCGCCTGCTTACTATTTAATACGCTCGAAAGCATCAACACCCCATGCTCGGTAAATACATAAGGCAATTTTCGCCTGCCGCCTCGTTTTGATGTCGCAATTTGCGACATCAAACTATCAAACTCAAATTCGTTCAATCTGAACATGAAATCATCCGGGAACCTATCAGCGTTCCTTGTAACCTGTTCATTCAATCTTCGTGTTTCAACTCCGTAAAGCTCGGCAAGATCACTATCAAGCATCACTTTCTGACCTCTGATAAAGTATATCTTGCTCATTAGGGTTTCGTCCGGTATCAGTGCGTTTTCCATAATGTCTATTCAAAAATTTAAGGCTTAAATGCCGCTTAAAATTTACGAGGCAACCAGTACGTAATTAAACTTAGGCACCGTAGGTACCTGTTTAACTGGTTCCAATATACCTTTGCCACATTCCTTTTCAGGTTTAGGGTTAACGGCCAGTTTCTGACGTAATGAAGCCATATCCGCACCGATCTTGCTATGCAATGTTTTCGCGTAATGCAGGGTCTGCTTCAGGTTGGTGTGCCCCAACATTTTAGATACGGTTTCCATCGGAACACCATTGCTAAGGCAGATTGTTGTAGCAAAAGTGTGCCGGGCCAGGTGAAACGTAAGCACTTTGTTGATGCCGCAAAGATCTGCGATCTCTTTCAGGTACGCGTTCATTTTTTGGTTGGTTAATACCGGCAATACCCTGTCCTGATTTATGCATTTAGGATAATGTGCATATTTTTCCAGTAATTGCAGTGCAACTGGTAACAACGGAATAGGACACGGTGTATCAGTTTTTTGGCGTGGCGTAAATATCCATTGCTCACCATCAACACCCATGTTGATCTCACTTCGTTTAAGCTTCTTTACATCCGCATAGGCAAGGCCGGTATAACAACTGAATACGAATATGTCACGCACATTGTTCAGGCGGTCGTTTTCAAAATCCTTGTTGATCATTGCTTGCAGTTCCCATTCTGAAAGAGGTTCACGCATAACCTCTCTTTTAGACATCTTGAAATTGGTGAACGGGTCGCCTTGTAACCATTTATTTTTAACACAGATCAGAACGATCTTTTTAAAGTTTGACAGATACTTCATCGTCGTATTATGATTGCAGTTCCGAACGGTTTTTAACCAAAATGCATACTGTTCAATAAAGAAATGATCAAGCTTGCGGATATAAAGATCATTAACCTGATACTGCCATTGAATAAACGCTTTGGTGTGCTCTAAAGATGTTTCATAACGTTCCAATGTACCATCTGCGTAATCTTTTCCTACCAAAGCTTCCATCTGCTTGTTGTGGTCGGCGAACACTTCAAGTATCATTTTACGGGTATCCTTGCCGGTAACCAAATCACGGATAGCTTCTGCAGTAATCCGTTCATCGTCCTCAATAAGTTTTTGACGAGCCTGAAATACTTTATTTTCCAGCGTGCTAAGGAAAAAATTCAATTCCTGTACATCGTGTTTGGTGCCACTTGCGCGCCCAATGTTTTGATCCCAGCGATTTTCCCACCATTGTTTTTTTGTGGAGACTTCTACCGGATGGCCATCGACAGTAATACGTAAATAGATGTACTTTTTACTCCCCTCATTTTTTGATTGCTTTAAAAAATAAAGCAATGCAAAGCTTTTCTCTAACATAACGACAAAATTTAAAAAGTGAATAAATGTCGACATGCAATTACAAGAAATCAAGATGTTCATCTCGTGTACAACTTGTTAATCAATGAGTTAGTCTCTAAATCGTGGCAATTTTTTTTAATTAATTTTTGCCATGATTTTGCCACGCAATTTTGTGTTTTTTTGTGTTTTTTTGTGCATTTGATAAAACGAAAAAAGCCCGTAAAATATTGATTTACAGGCTTTTGTTTGTTTTTGATGGTATTGGGTGCGGGGATGAAGTGAATCCTTTAAAACACTTAAAGGGTATTTTTAATATTATTCGTGATATTTATAAAATTAAATGATCTAAATAACGGAATTTCAACAATGACATTGCTCTTTTAAATAGGCTAGTTTTAATCATTTGCCTTAATATCAATAACAAGTTTATCTAACGTTATAAATTTTTCCATGTATTTCGGTATCATGTGAATGGCTTGATCACCAATAATTCATAATATGGTTTAAGGAAATCAGATAGTAACCTACCGATTGAAACTCAATATAATTCATAAAAAATTTCTCTTCTCGAGCAATTGTGCCGTTTCAACTTTTGGCGTTTCCTGTGGTTTCGGCTGTTCGCTTGTTGCAGGGGTTTCCGCTTTCTTCGCTTCGGCTTCGCCGTTTGGCTTGTCGTCAAACTCTTTGCTTATTGGCAGACCGTTTGTTTTAGGCGCACCGTTGTTTTCTGCCTTAGCGTTTACTGCGGTATTGTTCACTTTATTACCTGTTTTTCCCGATTCGATTACTGTAGTTTTCATGATTTTGATTTTAAATTTTTACTGATAATGATTTGATTTTGCCCTGTGGGCGTTTGTTCTTGCTGTTTTGTTTTTACCTCCTGCGGTTGGTGGGCTTCTGCCGTTTGCTGTTTTTGTGTTCATGGTGCTATCTCTTTTTTAATATGTCAGTCGGCAGTGGCCTCCTGTCTTTTTGATAAGCACCCTCACCTAAACCAATCCCTTTGTAAGGCAAGACTTTTCAGAAAAAAAAACCTCGTGAGCGCAGCGAGCAGGGAAGATTTTTTTCTGAAAACCCGTAGGGCACCGGTCTTGACGTCAAAGGGATTGTTGAGAAATTTGCTCTCAAAAAGATGGGTGGAATTATTAACCAGCGGTAAAAGACACTTATAAGAGATTATAAAGTGGCAGACAGCATGGGTGGCGAAGGAACGGAGCCACTTATGCCCAATGCAGTGAAGCTGCCGAATGGAGGGACGCAATGAGGCTGCTGGAACTGCTGAATTTGAGGCGGTTATTTAATATTAGCTTAACAACTTTTTAGTATTTTTATTTAATTATTAATCTGATAACTAACCATCTCAACCCTATCGCCATGCCATTTTACCAGAACATCAAACCAGGGACACCGCAAGGAAAGCGTACCATAACGAAACTTCAGGAATTAAGGGTCCAATTAACCAAAGAAATTCCTGCTAAGCAGATGGAAAGTAACCTGTTGCTGGCTACCTGGAACATCCGGGAATTTGGCGGAACAAAGTATGGTGGAAGGTTAGATGAATCTTATTATTATATTGCAGAGATCATTTCAAAATTTGATCTCATTGCCATACAGGAAGTGCGCGATAACCTGGCGGCCTTAGATAAGGTGATGGAAATATTGGGCAGCTATTGGTCTTATATGTTCACCGATGTGACGGAGGGGAGGGAGGGAAATTCGGAGCGCACCGCCTTTCTGTTTGACACCCGTAAAGTCAGGTTTGGCGGACTGGCTGGCCAGTTGGTGCTCCCCCCGCTTGAAGAAAAAGACCCGGAGAGTGGACAAACGATCTATAAACCCGTTAAGCAGCTTGCACGCACACCTTTTCTTTGTGGATTTAAAGCAGGTTGGACGAACTTCACGTTAACCACAGTTCATATCCTTTATGGTGATTCCGTAGGCAACAATCCTGCACGGATCAAAGAAATAGAAGATTTGGCGCAGATGATCGCCAATAAAGCTGCCGAAAAAACAGCGTGGTCGCACAACATGATCCTTTTAGGCGATTTTAACATCTTTAAACGCGAGGATCACACCTATGAAGCCATCACCAAGGCTGGTTTTACAACACCTGAGGAATTACAGAAGCTTCCCTCTAATGCGTTGAAAAACAAATTTTATGATCAGATCGCTTTCAAGGTAAGGCCGGGGCGGTTTGAAACGACAGACAAGGCCGGAGTCTTTGATTACTTTGAATCGATCTTCAAAGATGACCTGCAAGATGAAACCGAGTATGCAGAAGCAATGGGCAAGGCGTACCTGCAAAATTCAGAAGGTATAGCCCGCGATGAAAAAGGGAAAAAGGCATACTATAAAACCTATTGGAGGACTTTTCAAATGTCCGATCACCTGCCCATGTGGGTTGAGGTCGCTATTGACCATACTGACAATTATTTAAAGGAAAAACTATTGCCGCCACAGAACGAGGATGGCGCTACAGGCACGCCTGTCGTCCCGGCTGAAGAGGACGGCGCGAAAAAACCGGATAAAAACGAAGCTGATCTGTAACTACAAAAAAGCATTATTATTCTCTCATAGATATTCTTAAAGATCAGGAAATAGCCGCAGATCATATCTATGCTACTATAAGTTGAAAGCATTTATGCTCTATACAGAAATGACTATTGAGGATGACTGACGAGAATGATTAAATTTTAAGAATAAAAAATCACTGGTAATCAGATAGCTAAGGGATTTAACAGTAAGCTAACTTGCTATCGCTATCTTTGAGAGGTCACCTAACTCTTTTGTTATGAAGAACGCCGCTTACCTGATCCTGTTACTGCTGACTTCCTGCGCAAGTAATGACAGGTCTATTAAAGTAAAGGGTTCTGATACCGAGGTCAACCTGGCGGTCACCCTGGCAGAAAATTTCTATAAGGTAAACCACGAGTTCAGCCTGGCCATATCCGGCGGTGGCTCCGGGCTGGGGATTGCTTCACTGCTGAATGGACAAACCGATATTGCCAACTCATCCAGGCCGCTGAACGCCGAAGAAGACAGCCTGTTCAAAGTAAGAGGGATCAAGTTACGTACGGTAATATTTGCCGAGGATGCTACAGCATTTATCGTACAAAAAACATTTCCGCTTGATTCTATCGATGTCGGCACCTTGAAAAAAATACTAAACGGACAATATAAAACCTGGAAAGCGGTAACCGGCCGGGATATACAGATCAATATTTACGGCAGGCAAAGCAACTCCGGGACACATTCCTTTATCCGCAAAAAATTAAAAATTGAATTCAGCCGGGACGCCAAGGAAATGAATGGTAACGCACAGATCCTGGAAGGTATTAAAACAGATGCTTCCGGCATAGGCTATGTAGGGGTTGGTTACATTCTACACAGCGGCGCCAGCCAGCCGATCAAAGTGCTGAAGATAACCGAAAAGATCGGCCAAGTCGCCGTTTCACCTTTGGACAAGCAGGCCATCATGGCACGCCGCTATTATTTCCAAAGGCCATTATACCAGTTCATCCCGGAAACATCCTGGAAAAAAGTAGCTGCCTTTATCGCTTATGAAAAGGGCACGGCAGGAAAAAAGATCATTCAGTCATCAGGCTATTATATCATCGCTCAAAATCAATAAGGCCTATGAAACTCATTAAAAGAGAAAGAATCGACTATACGGCCAGATTAGTTTTCAGAACTACCGGCTTACTGGTGATCGCGATTTTGGGCGGCATATTTTTTATGCTTGTATGGAACACCGTAGCTTTCTTTTTAAAGGTAAAACCACTTGATTTTATTACCGGTACGCAGTGGAACCCTTCCGGCAACCATGCCAGTTATGGTATTTTACCCTTATTGGTCAGTACCTGCCTGGTTACTTTGGGTGCAATGGTCATTGCGATTCCGTTAGGTATTTTTACGGCTGCTTTTTTGTCAGAATATGCGGATAAAAAGGTGAAGAACATACTGAAACCGATGATAGAAATGCTGGCGGCGGTACCCTCCGTGGCCATTGGGTTTTTAGGTATTGTCATACTGGGGCCGTTCATAGCCCACCTAACCAGCCAGTCCAACGGTTTAAATGCGTTGAACGGGGCTATATTGTTATCAGTGATGGCGCTGCCTACCATCATCACGGTTACCGAAGATGCCCTACAAGGCGTACCCAGATCCTATAAAGAGGCCAGTTATGGCGTTGGTGCGAATAAATGGCAAACCTTAATTAAGGTTACAATTCCTGCTGCCGCACCGGGTATATTGGCTGCCATTATGCTGGGTGTTGGCCGGGCAATAGGCGAAACCATGACCGTCCTCATGGCCACCGGCAACGTGTCTGCTTTTCCAAAAGGCTTCTTCCATTCGGTACGTACCATTACCGCGACCATTGCCATTGAAATGGGAGAAGTACCGTATCAAACCACCCATTACTATGCGCTGTTTGCCATTGCTACCGTACTTTTTCTAATTACACTCCTGGTTAACCTGGCCGGAGAATATTTTGTAAACAAGTTTAGAAAGTACCAGGCCGCATGATTAAAAAACTGACATCTATACTTGAATGGGGGACTTTGTTACTGAGCACCGGCATCGTTTGTTTCTTTTTGGTGGTCATCCTGTGGGATTTGTTTAGCAAAGGCGCGCCTTCTTTATCCTGGGAATTCATCAGCAGCCTGCCCCAACAAAGCATGACCAAGGGCGGGATATTGCCCGCTATAACCGGAACGGTATTACTAACCCTGATTACTGCGCTTGTTGCCGCCCCCTTTGGCATTTGCTGCGCTATATACCTGAACGAATATGCCGCCAATACCTGGCTGACGAGGCTGATCCGCGCTTCGATACGCAACCTGGCCGGTGTTCCATCCATTATTTATGGGCTTTTCGGGCTGGCTTTATTTGTACAGGGCCTGAGCATGGGCACTTCACTATTACCAGCCGGGCTTACGCTTGGGCTGCTTTCCCTGCCTTACATCATCATCACTACAGAAGAAGCGTTGCGCCGTATTCCGGGCAGTATGCGCGAAGCCGCACTGGCTTTAGGTGCTACCAAATTTGAATCGATTCGTGACGTGGTGTTACCATCCGCATTGCCGGGAATGCTGACCGGGCTGGTGCTCACCCTTTCCAGGGCAGCAGGTGAAACCGCGCCGATCCTGTTCACCGGTGTGGCATTTTACATTAATAAACCCGCCGGATATTTGAACCAGGAATTCATGGCCCTTCCTTATCATTTGTATATGCTGGCCACGCAACACCAGGATATTGAACAGGTACGGCCCCTTGCCTATGGTACGGCCCTGGTTTTAATTATCGTTGTTTTTTTATTGAACCTTTCCGCATTTTACATCCGGTATAAACACAGCAAGCATGAATGAAGAACAAATGAAACTTTCTGCCAGTGCTGTAAACCTCTGGTTTGGCAGCAAGCAGGTTTTAAAGAATGTAAAGGTTGCTTTTCCTGAAAAGAAAATAACCGCGTTGATCGGCCCGTCAGGCTGTGGTAAAAGCACATTGCTACGCTGCTTTAACCGGATGCATGAGCTTTCAGCAGATGCCAAAATTGAGGGGCAGTTTTTACTCGGCAAGGAGGATCTGTATGCGAAAAGCATTTCTGCGACTGAGGTACGCAGGCGTATCGGCATGGTGTTCCAACAGGCTAACCCCTTTCCCAAAAGCATTTATGAAAATATCAATTATGGCTTAGCGATCAATGATGTGCCACAGGCCGAACGTGCCGGAATTATTGAGAACGCGCTAAAGGAAAGTTATATCTGGGACGAAGTAAGAGATGATCTTCAAAAACCCGCCACGCGGCTATCCGGTGGTCAGCAACAACGCCTGTGCATTGCCCGTGCCGTAGCGCTGCGGCCTGAAGTGATCCTGATGGATGAACCCTGTTCTGCGCTTGACCCGTTGAGCACCTCGAAGATCGAGGAGCTTATCGTCAAATTGAAAAAGGACTATACCATCGTTATCGTGACCCACAACATGCAGCAGGCCCAGCGTATAGCCGATAAAACAGTGTTTATGTATTTAGGAGAGATTATCGAGGAGGGCGATACAGCTGATATTTTTGGCAAACCGGAAAAGGATCTGACCCGTAATTATGTGAATGGGCACTTCGGCTAAAGAATACCGGCATTACTTTAAAATCTAAGCAGTAAGGATGCTCGGCTTAGATTAAATACCCGCCTCTTTATCCTCATCGTGCTTTTCCGGTTTAAGTTCCGATTGGATGGTATCCTGCTCAAATGATTTTTCATCCTTCCTGTTCTTCCAGATCAGAAAGCCCACTAAGCAAACAGCTAATATGACGATTATGCCAATGATCCAATAGTTAATTTCCATGATTATTTACAATTAAGTAGTTGCAGAGGAAGGGCTCGAACCTTCGTAGCTGCCTGATCCAGCGCTCTGCGATGAAGTAACAGCTTTACTTCGGGACAAAGGTAAACTACCTATAACGGCTTCCGGCTTTTAAGCCATCATTTAACAGGATAGTAATATAGCCTTGTTGTTATTTGACCAAATCTGCTTAAACAGGACAGCCCTGCCAAAATTGACAGGGCTGTTTGCCGGAGCAAAGCTTCTTTAATCCGCGTTCTTTTTGGCCGTTACCTCATTCCTAATTTCCTGGGCAAGCTGTTTGGTTTGCTGTAAGGCTATCCGCAGTCGGGTTCCGGCCGTTCTATTGCCCTTTTCATAAAATTTAACGGCATCCTGTTCTGCTGATTCGATCAGCTCTTTCAACTTTTTGAAATTTTCCATGATTTTAATTTGTTTTAAATGATTTATTGAATTGTTGTTTATTTGATTGCTGGCACGTTATATCTTAAACTTTAACCCCACGGCTTTGCGAAAGGTCTTTTTGCGTGTTCTTGCCTTTCTCCAAAAGCAAATCATTTTTAACGGTAACCTGGAACTGTTCCCTTTTCTCCGGCTTGCCGTTCTCCTGGAACATATTGACCTGACCATAACGCGGAACTGCCTCAATGCGCAGCTTTACCTCCTGCCCATCCTTAACGGTGGTAATCAAAGGGCGGTTACCGTTCTTCAACGATTCCTCCAGCTTTTCGCGTTGCTTGGGATCGGCCAGCTCTTTGATGTTGTACCTGTCCAGTACCGCTTTCAGATCAAAGCCATAGGATGGATCATGAAACTGCTTGGTTTTAAAGTTATCAAAGCGGTCTTTGGCCTGGTCAAAGTCCAGCTTGATCCATGCCTTGTACTGCTGACCGCCCAAATTAAGCAGGTCATCACGGTAGACGGAACGGCCCTGGATCAGGTTGGCCGATTGCTCGGCAGAGAAACCCTTACCTTTCTCTACATACACGTTCTGTGTTACCGCAGGGCTGTAAAACGTCTTTTGAAAATCCTTGGCGACAAAGTTCACCTTGTCCTTTTCCATCGTAGCCAAAGTAGTCTTATGGCCCACATCTTTACCTACGGCCAGTTCGCTATCTCCTTTCTGTTCTTTAAAATAGCTGATCGCCTCGTGCGGGCTATCGAACTTGCGGAATACCGGCTTGTTCTGTTCACCGGGCGAGATGACCAGGTATTTCTGCTCCTCTTCCAGCGGCTTGGCATTGTTCAGGGTAACCGAATATTTATTGAAGTAATAATAGTCGGACTGGCCGGACTGCTTAAAGTGCAGCTGCAAATCTACCTGCCCCTTATCGGCAGGCATGTTATGGCGGAGCTGGAACTCTGGAACATTCTTCTGCATGTTCTTCTCCATTTCCTCGGCCAGTTTTTTGGGAAAGCCAAGCTCTTTGAGCTCTTCTTTCAGGTTGTCCAAATTGTTTAAGTTCATCGCTTTATTTGTTTTTAATGATAAATTGGGATATGTTCCCTTTTCTGTTTGTAACAGTGTTCTTTCTACCACTTTAAAGTCGTAGATCAGGCTGCTGATCGGCACCGCCTCATGCCAATTGAAAATCTGCTGGTACTCCCTGGCATGATCTACGGCCTCGTGCTCATCTAAAAAGCAGGTCAGGTCATACCTGGTATTGATTGGGTTATCGGTGTCGTACACCACCCACTCATATCCTTTGTTCTCCTGCTGTTCCAAATGTTCACGCAGTTCACCTGCTTTGGCCGGATCGTTTAACTGTGCCATATACTTTGCTTTTACCTGATTTTCTGCTGGTTGTTGCGCAGCAATACCGGCTGACCTGATTCGAGTTTGACCTTGATCTTTTTGATCTTCTTGCTGAATAGGGATTTGGCAGCATCAATGCCAGCACCCGCTACCTGCGTGGCAATAGAATTGTCCATGCCATACATGCCGATGCTGCGCACCGCATCATCCGCGCCGTTACCTGCTGCATCGGCCAGTTCCGCTTCGGGCGCATACAGTCCCGGCATACCGTCGAGCGAATAAACCGAAAGGTCAACCGGAATAATCGAAGTGCCCAGGCGGATGTTCTTAATGTCGAGTAGCAAACGCTGGTTGGTGATGCGGCAGGGGCCGAAGATCTCGTGCCCTTTGGGAATCAGGTAACCATATAGGGTTACCGTATCCTGCAAGCGCAGCTTGATGGTTGCACCCTGTACCGCTTTTTGTTTGTCTACGATCTGTGCAGGTATCGCCTTGAACTTCGTATCGCCTTCGGTCCCGGCTGGTTTTACCGTTTTTGTAGCTACGCTTTCCGGGTTCTGAATGGCAATGATCTTATCCATCATTTCGCTAAGCTGCTTCATTTCCGGGTCTTCGGTTTTACCTTCCTGCATGGTGCGCATTAGCTTTTCCAGCCGATCTACATCACCAGTCATGTTGTTATTATTTGCAGGCTGGGTATACCTGGTGCCATAATCGACAGGCGGAACAGGACGATTTACCTCCGTATTGATCTGCGCCAGCTTTTCATTGATGCGCTGCTCGTTGGGATCAGGCAGATTTGCAGTACCAAATCCCCGTTTGGTAACCGAAGCAGGCAGGCTATCGGGTTTTTGTTCCCGACCGGCCAGTTCGTAAAGGCTTAGCTTGCTCTGCGGGTCTTCTTTTTTAAAAGCCGCATCCGGCAAGCTCGTGTTGATGCCGGGCTTTGCAGTCAGCGCTTCACCCGAACTGTCACCTTTACCACCGCCCAGGGCATAAAAGCCAAGCGATAGGAACGGCAGTACCAATAACGGTAAGGCCAATAGCAGTTTCCTTGTGTTTTTTTCTTGGTTGTTTTCCATTTGATTATTTTTTTATGATGATTAAATCGAGTGAATAAGCAGGTAGAGGTTGATCGCCGTAAACACTACGCAGAACAGGATCAGCATAAACAGTCTTGCCTTTCCTGACAGGTGAGATGCTTTTTCGTTTAGGTAATCCGCTGCCTTTGTCTGCAAACCAATGATTGTACCTGCAATACCTGCGGCCAGCTCCTCCTGTTTCGGACTAACCGCTGTCTGTCTTTTTCTAAGTAGTTTCATGGCTTGATCGCTTTAGGGTCTTCGTCCCGGTTTTCTAATATCTCCCAGCCCTGAATGAGGAAACCGTGCGGGTTATTGTCTGTCTGGGTCTTGATGTCCCTAATGGTTCCCTGTGATACCAACCTGCGTTTTACCGTACTGCTGGAACGCACCAGTTTTTGGGTAGCATAACAGGTAAAGGCGTAGGGATAGGCATTCACATCCAGTTTGATGCTATCTACCTCGATGTCCTGGGAGATGTTGGCGGAGATAAGATTGTTGTAATAACCGCTTTCTTTCAGGTTATCATATTGCTTTTTGGCAGATTCATCGGCGAGATAAAGCGCTTTGGAAATGTTCGCCTGTATGGCTTTATCATCAGGTGCCAGGTTAAAGAACAACTGGTGAAATGTCCTGATGTGGTCGCGCAGCTCTACGGGCAGGTTGCTTTTCCTGTCCGAGGCGATAGCTTCCAGCACTTTGCCATTGTACAGGATATGTACACGGTTCTGCGCCTGGTTCACCATGTCATAGCTTTTGTAGATGCAGAAGCCTATCGTGAGTACATTAGCCAGGATCAGGAAGATGCTGAACGTCTTGATATGCTTAAAGGCGGTGTCTATGTTTTTGAATTGTGTAAACATGATTTTTAGTATTGAGTAGTTAGTATCAAGTATTAAGACTTTCCAGAGAGCTTGTCCCGCTGGTGCTGTGAACCGCCGGATTTATCGGGGAAGTAATCGCTGTTGCCTGAACCGGAAAAGCCCTGCTTGATGTTTCGGTAGGCATCGCCCAAAGCGTCCGCTGTCATACCGCCACCTGCAATGGCAGCACCGCTTGCCGTAGAACTGGTGTTGCTGACAATGGTATTCACCCTTTGCAGGATGGTATTACCGCCACCGGCATGTACCACGTAGTTTGCCACGTTCGGCACTGAGAAATAACCTACAATTCCGATCACGAGAAATATTAAATACGCCGTATCTGTGGAACTAAAGAAAGTATCGCCCTGCTGGCCGATCTGCGACAGGTCGAGTTTGAGCATGTTTTCCTGTATTTTTCCCAGGATGCTGCCGAAGATATTGGCAATGGGCAACCATAAGAAAATGTTCACGTAACGTGCAAGCCACACCGTAAGCGTATGCTGAAAACCGTCGAACACGGCAAAGCCAAATACCAACGGGCCGAGTATAGCCAGCACTATCAGAAAGAAAGTGCGGATGGTATTGATACAAAGTGCCGCCGAGGCGTAGAGCATTTCCAGCACCTGGCTTAGCCATTGCTTGATTGAGTTTCGGAAATTGTAAGACTGCTTTTCCGCCCAGAACTTCATGTCATTGCCGATGCCGTCAAAGAAACCTTCTTCTTCGCCGCCGGGATCTTTGGGATGAGTGTACTTATACCAGGCTGACCTGTCGCCACTTCCATCCTCACCAACATACATCTGCCACTGCTTAGATTTTTTTACGGCCTCTTCTTTTTGTTTGAGCAAAGCTGCAATCGCCTTATTACTATCAGCCACCATTGCACCTGTCGCTGAAACGGTGGGCTGCAATATGCCATTCATCAGGGCAATGACCGCCGGAAAGGCAATAATGGCCAGCCCTAATGCAAAGGGGCGCAACAATGGGTAAAAGTCGATGGGGTCTGCTGCTGCGATCTGCCGCCATACCCGTGAGGCAATATACCAGAGTGCGCCAAACCCGGCTATGCCGCGGGCAACGCCGATCAGCTTGGAGCAAAGCGGGAGCATCTGGCTATACACCTTGTCCAGTTCGCCCTGCATACTGCCGATCTCGTGCGCTATGCCCTGGGCGTGGGATAGGCCGGGCAAAAGCAATAGCAGGCACAAGCCCCCCAGCCCCCTGAAGGGGGAGCTTTTGAAAAGTTTGATTAATTTATGTTTGAATTTCATGGCTGATAGATTTTTTGAAGGTTTTGTATATCGTTCTTTTCCTTTTGCCTTTGTAGGTTGAGCAGGCTGGCCTGCTTGTTGAAATCCCGCAGAAAGGAAAGCTTGTCCTGGGTGTCTGCGAAGATCCGGTCAATGGCCTGCAAGCGTTCATCATCGCTCATGCGCAGTTTGGAGGAGGTAACTACGTTCATCAGGGCATCCAGGTTATTCACACTCTGATCGAACAACTGCCCGTAAACTTTACTGAGGTAGCTGATCTCCTGTTCGCTGAAGGTGCCTGAAGATTTGAAGCGGTTGAATGCCGTTTTGTATTCGCTGACAATGTCCTTTTGATAGGTAATGATATCAGCCACCTTGTGATATTTCCGCACCTCCGGGTTAACCAGCATCAGGCCGTCAATAAATACCTCATGCAGACTGAAATTCCCCTGGGAAACATTCTTTACCGCGTTATAGCCGGTATTCAGGATTTGATAACCTTTCTTCATATCGGAAAGAATGTTCTTGAACTGGCTCAGCTTTTCCACGTTCAACAATAGTTGCTGTATCTCGGTGGATTGTGCCCTCGAATAGTTTGTAGCCCCCAATATTAAAAGCACTGACAGCAGTATTCTAATTGATTTCATAAAGCCTCCTGTTTTGGTTAATGGATCGTTGTTCGCTTTCTTTCTGGCTGATGAATAAGCTGACCTCACCGGTAAAGCTTTGGGTAAATGCTGATTTGTCTTTCATCCCGGCATAGACCTGATCCAGCCGCTTGATGCGCTCATCGTCGGTCATTTCGATTTTGCCGGAAGTAATTACCAGTAGCAGTTCTTCCAGATCGGTCAGGCATTCATCCAGTACCTTTTCCCTAACTGAACCGATATAGTCCCGGTCACCATCCGATAGCAGATCATTGCTTTTAATACCATTAAAACTTTTACTGATGCTTAGCTGCATTTCAATGATCTCCGCTACCTTGCTGTTGTTGCGGATAAAAGGGCTAACCGCTTTAAGCGAACTGAAAAAAGCACTGTGCAAACCGAACTCACCGTTTTTGATGTCACGCACGGTGTGAATGCCACTGCTAGCAATATCATAGCCTTTTTTGGCAAAGCCGATATAGACCTGCAAACCTGCGATCTGTTTTAACAAGTATTCCTTTTGCTTTTTCTTCTGGCTAAACCATTCGGCGAAGGTCTGCGCTTTGGCTGGTTGAAAGCTGAAAGCGCAAAGCAGAAAGCATATACTAAGCACGCTTAACAAACCTTTTACCTTTGGCTTTTCCGCTTGTACCTTACTCATTGATTCCATAGATTTGTTTTAAGGTGGCCACTTCACCCAAAGACTTTGCCCGTTGGATGCTTAAAGCGATGTTCTGCGAATTGAACTTTTTAAGGTCGCTGTAGTTAATGTCCATCTGATCCGCAGCAGCATTGATGATCTCCAGCCTTTTGGCATCGCTCATCTGCGTTTTAAAGCTGTTCACCACAAGCAGGATCTGGTCAAGATTCTTGATACTGGCATCCAGTATACCGGAATACACCGTTTCCATATAGGTGAGTTCTTCCGGCGTAAAATGCTTGTCCTTTCCAAACAGCCCCCAGGCCCATTTATATTCGTCTACGATGGCCACTTGTTTTTCGGTCAGGTCTTTGATCCGTTTATAGTAGGCTATCGCCGACTTGATCTGCCAAAGCTCATTGTAATACTGGCTATACAATTCCTTTTGCTTTTCTGTCCAGTCAGCGATCTCGGTCAGCTTCAGTTTGGACAGCTGATTTTCCAACACCTTCTGCGCGTTTTGCAGCCAGATCGTTTCGTTTTGCAGGCGCTGAACCTTCAGATCAACCGCCTTGATGACTTTTTTTATGCCTGCCTTGATTACTTCCACGATAGCGATCTGCGCATTCGCCTCGGAAGGCAGGGCAACAAACAGCGTCATGGCGCTCATCGGCAGCACGACCATGTACTTTTTCATATGTTTTATGAGTTTCATGATTAATATTTTTTGATTGCATTGATTACAAACTGATTTCACCGATGGCTTACTTAAGCTTTGTATATTCCCGCTTACCAACCCTTAAGGTGCCTGCCTTCGGGTAAAAAGTGATAGTCTTGCCTTTACGAATTTCGGTTAGCACCTTGGTACCCTCATCGTAGATGGCGTTCCATTGCTCGGTTTCATACTGGCGCTTTCCTTTTTTGCCCTCGGTGGTGACATTAAAGCCGGTCTTGCGCTGAATAGAAAAGTTATTGCTTTCCGCAGGTTCAATGACCAGCGTATCATTGGCTACACTGAATTCGCCACCGGCGCTATTGACATAGGTGCCGGGAATAAAATCTCTTGTTTTGTCGCTGGTGCAGGCGGTAATAAATAGTACTACGGCTACACATAGATAAAATAGTGTTTTCATGTTTATAGATTTTAGGATTAAGAATTCTGGTTACGCAGTTCGCTGGCCAGTACAGCTATGCCTTTCTGTATGCTGCCATACTTTTCGCTGTATTGCTGCACTTTCATCTTTTCACTTTCCTCGGTGGTGTATGCGAGATATTCTTCCAGGCTAACTTCTGTACGATAGACCTTGCTGTACTGCCCGCCCAGGGAAATGAATACCTCTTTGTACTTGCGTTTAGGATCATTGGCCTTGTTCATGGATAGCACCTGCGCTTTTTCCTTGTCGGTTAATCCCAATAGTTCCTGAATCGCATCGAACTTGTTCTGGTACTTTGATTGGTCTAAAAGGATCTTGCAGTCGGAATTATTGACGATGGCCTGCTTGACGATTGGCGAAGAAATAATATCCTCGATCTCCTGGGTCACAACGATGGCCTCGCCAAAGAATTTTCTTACCGTTTTAAAGAGATATTTCAGGTATTCCGCCATTCCTTCCTTGGCAATGGCTTTCCAGGCTTCTTCTAATAATATCATCTTGCGGATGCCCTTTAGCTTACGCATCTTGCTGATAAACACCTCCATGATGATGATCGTTACCACCGGGAATAGTATCGGGTGATCCTTCACGGCATCCAGCTCAAACACGATAAAGCGCTCATTCAGCAGGTCAAGGTTCTCGGTAGCATTCAGCAAATAATCATATTCACCGCCTTTGTAGTAAGGGTTCAGCACGTACAAAAAGTTGCCGATGTCAAAATCCTTTTCCTTCACCTTGCCATTTTCCAGTACCTGCATATAGTGCTCCATCAGGTAATCATAGAAAGAATTGAAGCAGGGGAATATTTCTGAATGAGCATCGAGGTGCTGGTAGTAAAGGGTCAAGGCGTTGGAAAGCGCCACGTACTCCGAACGGGTAAAAGGCTCATCGTCCTTTTTCCAAAGAGCCAGTAGCAGCGTTTTGATGCTTTCCTTTTTCTCGGTGTCCAGTACATCACCATCGGTCAGGTAGAACGGGTTGAACTTGATCGGGTCTTTTTCGGAATAGGTAAAATAGTAGCCACCCACCAGATCGCATAAGCCTTTGTAGCTATGGCCAACATCTACCAACACCACATGCGTTCCCTGTTCGTAGTAGCTACGCACCATGTGGTTGGTAAAGAAAGATTTGCCGGAACCGCTGGGGCCAATAATGAACTTGTTACGATTGGTGGTATAACCGAGTTTGATCGGCTCATCCGATATGTCGGTATGTACCGGCCTGCCGCTAAGCCTGTCTCCGAAGCGAATTCCAAAGGGGCTGATCGAAGAACGGTAATTGGTTTCCAGGTTTAAAAAACAGCTAGCCTGCTCCAAAAACGTATCAAAGGTGTCGTTCATCGGGAAGTCTGCCTGGTTTCCCGGCAGCCCTGACCACCAGATCTGCGGCGCACCGTCGGTTTCCTCTTTAGGTGTGGCATCCATCTGGGCCAATGCCGATGACACTTTGTTCTTCAGGTCTTTAATCTCCGCTTCATCCTCTGACCAGGCTAAAACATTAAAGTGCGCTTTAACCGGCAACCGCTGCTGCCCGATGGCCTCGTTCAAAAAGTCGTTGGTCGCATCACGGGAGATGGCATTTTCACGGCTATAAGATGATAATGATTGCAGGCGAAGTTTCTTGGCTTCTAAACGCTTCAGCGTTTTGGGCGCATCTTCTATGAACACATATTGATTGTAGACATGGTTGCAAGGCAACAGCTGGCCCAATGGCGAAGCAAAGCCGATACTGAACTTAGTGCGGTCGGTGCTGTACTTGTCGTAATTGATACGACTACCGCATAAGGCGGGCAGATCTTCGGCATCGGATAAGGTGAACAATTTGCAGTGCGCTTCGCCTATGCGCAGCTCATCTTTGATATGCACGTCCCGTATGGTTTTCTCGCCCTCTTTTTGCAGGAAGCAGTACTTTTCGATGATGCCGGGGCGGTTGCCCGTTCCGGCCAATTCTTCATCGGTCAGCCTGCGAAGCGTGATAAACCCGCTGTCTTTCAGGATGCGTTCAAATTGGCCTGCGCTATCCAGGAAATCGTTGAACAACACCGGGTTAACGGTCTGCTGCGGTACGATAGACTTGCGCAGGATATTGGAATAGACCGAACTTGATAGTTTCCTGTCTTTCGGCTTTTTGGTCAGGAAGATATAACAGCGGTGATCTAAATATGGGCGCTCGTTGAAAAAGCGTTCGCTGGAACGTGATAAAAAGCTATTGTCTTCTGTCTCGAAGTTTGCTTTGTAGCTTGTTTCGGTAAACCAGTCCTGCTTATGGAAAATGCTATTAACGGGCAACAATTTGATGGCTTTGATCAGTGTTTGGTGGTAGGCTTCATAGTCCCTGTCAGAAAGGGTAAAGATCTCCGGCAGGCTGGCCTCATAGGCAATGGTAATGTCGCCCTGTGCCGAAACAATGGCGTTATGTTCCACTGTGCTGATCGGCATAATTTTCTCTATTGCGGTCATGATTTTGCCTTTCTAAGTGAGGTGAATACTTTTCGTGAATTGAACTTAAGGTATTTCGGCAATTGCCGTTTGGCGAAGTATTTCATCAGCCCATGCTCACCATATTTATGGCTAAGCCTAAATACGGTGTAGAACAGGCCGCCGCCCAAGCCGAAGATCACCGGCAGGATAATCAACAGGCTTAATCCGCAGATGTATAGGATAGCGAAGCTGATCAGCAGCAATACCAATCCTACAGCCAGGTAGGCGATATATTGCGCCCGCAATCCCTTGAATTCTATTGGTTTATTGATGCCTTTGTTGATCTGATATACGCTTGACATGATAATTGATTTTTTAAAGCCCTGCCTTTAGCTCGGTGCCAAAGGCAGGGCTATAGGTTAAATGCCGAAGAATGATTTGAGCACGGTGGCTACGACCACAAGGAAAATACAGGAGCCGAACCAGGCGGCGGCCACCTTATTGGTATCCGGTTCTCCCGCGTTCCACTTGTTGAAGACCTTGATAGCACCTATGATGCCGACAACTGCGCCGATGGCATACATCAGGTCACAGCCGGTGTCGAAATATCCCTTGACCTTGTTGGTTGCTTCGGAAATGCCGGCATTTCCGTCCTGGGCGAAAAGTGACAGGCTGGTCAGCATATTGTACACGCAAAGGGTGAGGGACAATAACAGGAACTTGGCGAAGGCTTGTTTTTTAGGGCTAATGAATTGATTTTTCATGATTTCTTAGTTTGCACTGATTAAAAAGATGATTACATAGATGGAGGTCGGTATGAGAAGCTGCTAATCCCAGAGGTCTTCGAGTTCTTCATCGCTGAGCGAGAAGGGCACATGATCCCGGATATAGCGGTTGATCTCTTCCAGGTTATCGCTGGAACTTATCTTTGGATATTGCTCTTTGAGCACCCCGATCAGCGTAAAGAAATCTGTCTTGCTGCCGTCCTGTTTTTCCAGCCTGTTAAAGATGCCTTTCAGCTCTTCCAAAACGTCGGGCACCAGCCCAAGTTGCTGCTCTTTGTTGTCCGGTTTTTCAGCGAAGCGGATACCGTCCATCGCTACCGTTTCCATGCCTTCCGGTTCAACGGGCCTTCCCATCAGGCCCCCGTTTCCAGGTTCCTTCATTTCAGGCTCGTCTTCCAGTTCTTCTTCCCATTCCCTGATCAGCTTTTCGGGCGGTTTCTCCTTGGTCTTTGGCGTAAAAATGGCCTTTGCCTTGTCCCGGTAATACAGCAGAAAAATGGCCAGGTACCAGACCAGCGAGAGTACGAATGCGGCAACCAAAAACTGTTGCCAGGTGAATTGTTCCAACATAATGTTTTGCTTTTGCCCTGCCGCTCCATTGCGGCAGGAATTACAAAAGCAAAGGTTGAAAGCCCGTCCATTTTCGTTTCGCAAGCACTTCGCAACTTGCGAACGATTTAATCTCAACCAATTGATTATTAAGCTAATTTTTTTGATTTCTTCAGGGAAAGTGCATCGTCTATGTGCGCCAGGATCGCTTCCCGCATCTGTTCCAAAAACCGTGTAATGGCGGTTGTCTTGCGGTTGCGAATGTCCATAAAGTCCCGGTAAGTGCGGGAGAGATCCACCTGGAAGTGTTCCTCCATGAAACGAATGATCAGGGCAATATCGGCGTTGCCGTTGTTGAACTGGCCGGTAAAGAAAAGACCGTAAATGATCTCTACCAGGTTCACTTTATCGCCCGTCCATACCAGTTTCTCACTTGGTTGTCTTTTGGTTGGAACTTCCGGCGGGATGGAAGCCGGGTCGAGTTCCCTGATCCTGGTCAATACAAATTCCTGCAACTGTTCAAAGGCCCTGATCTTGGAAAAAAGGTAATCGCAACTGGTGGCAAACTCGGGGTCAAGTTCCGGCACTTCCGGGATCAGCACGCTTTGCACCTCTACGCCACGCACAAATAAAAGGCTGTCCAGTTCAGTTGCCCCGAGGCCGTAGTACTGGTAATAAAAGGCAATCAGCCTAAAGAAACGCTGGATCACCTTCAGTTCCTCGTTATAGGCGGCTTTCAGCACTTCTTTGTCCCCGGCAGGGATGCTGGTTACGATACCATACCATTCCAGGTAATAGATGCGCAGGGCAAAGAATTTGGGTTTGATGTGTTTAAAGAAATGGATCTGGGCCGCTTCATCCTCAAAGGGATTTTTAAGCACATGATCCTTTAACTTTTTAAGTGCCTCCCTGACACACTTCAGCACCGCAGACAGAATTTTAAAAGGCTCTGTTTCCCTGGCGACAATTTTCTCAATGTCGCCGGTAAGCTGTCCGTACAGCTTTTCACTCATCTTTTCTAACATAGTAAACAGGTTAAATGATTCCTGCTGCCTGCCGGATTTTCCGACGATTAGCCTCACAGGAGATGCGTATCCGTTCTTTGCATAGTGCTTCTTTTTTAAGATGAAGCGACAAATTTGAGGGAGATTTTGACCTTTTAAGTGAGCAATTGATGCGTAATTTGCTACGCATTGTTTGCGTAATTTAGATTACGCTAAGGTTAAGCAATCGAAATAAAGCCGATTTTAACACTAACTTAAAAACTATTCATCTTACGGACCAGTTCAGAACGGGTGGTAACCTCCACTTTGTTAAATATGTTCTGGACGTGTTTGTTGACCGTTCTTTCGGAGATAAATAGTTTTTCCGCGATCTCCTTGTAGCGAAGCCGCTGGCAGATCATGTTAACCACATCATTTTCCCGGGGCGAAAGGGCAAAACGCTTGCAGTTCGCGTCAATTGCAACCTGATCAATGGGGATAACTTCCAATTCTGCATACATTTCCCTTTCCTGCTTGGCACGTCTGGCCGCATTAAAAATAAACATGCCTGTAATGAACAGGAACCCCAGATTTGTAAACAGCACTTCTATGACCTGACTGAAATGAAAATAAGTGATCGGCACCATTGCCACCCAAGGCACAACAGCGCAATAGACCGCTATCTCCTCGATATAAAAACGCCGATTCCGGTTCTCCTTATAATGCACCCTGATCGCAATGAGTATGGCGCGAAGCACGATAAAGGAATAAAAAAAAGGGATAATGATCCCGTACTTGACCGCAAAATCAATATTGTCGTTCAGGGAATAGGAAATGATAAAGAATACAACATAAGGCAACAGCAGGAACAAGGGAACACCGTAAATGGCGTGGAAGCGTAACCGTTTTAGCTCGAAAGCCATGTAAAAATAAAACGGAAAATAAGAGGCCATGAGAAAACCACTGCCGTATGCAATGATGTTCTGCGCCCGGATGGATATAAAAGTAATTTTGCTATCAGGGAAAAATCCCCCTGAAACGTTATAGACGATCAGCAGCCCCAGTAACAACAGGTACCAGAAACGGGGCTTGTCCTCCGGCTGGTTCAGATAATAGCCAAACTGCACCCCAAACATCACCAGTTCCAGTGTGACAAAAAATAAAGTAACCACATGCATCTCTGTTCCAAACACCAGCATAGCCCGATTTATTTAGGTTCATATTTCAGAAAATGCAATATGTAACCCAGATCAAGGGTATCGTAAACAGCAAAACAATGTTTCTCGTACCAGGGCAAGTTTCGTTCTGTCGAGGTTTCAAGGTATACCGGAAGGCCAGTCGCATGGCCGAGCACTTCTTTTAGTAACCTGCCGCCTGTGCCCTGGTGCTGGTAAAGTGGGCTGACCCCAATAAACCAAAGGTAACTCATCGGCTCATTAGGTTGTTTGGCCTTGATCTTTGCTTTCCGGTTGAGCACCTTTTTAATGCCGCTGATCCCTACAGCTTTTAAGGTCAGCTTTATATCCAGCCATACAGAAGCAAAAGTGATTCTTTTTTGATGAGGGAACAGTACCAGGGCGCAGGCTTTTCGGTCTTCCGACAGCCATACCTCACCAAAACGGTAACATACTTCAAAGGAATAGTCCATCAGCGCACGGATGCGCTCTTCGCGTTTATCGTCCTGTCTGACGATATAATTTACACTTAAATTGTCATTAAAGGCGGCCGTTAACAGCTCCGTTACCAGCCCCTTGTCGTTTCTTTTCGCATTGATCATAATCTTCTCACTGTCGGTGTTCCAGTTTAGGTTAAATGCGAAAGGGCGGGAATGACCCGAACTGTCTGAGAGGTACGACTAAATACCCAAAAAACAGAACAAGCCAGCCCGCACTTTCGCAGGCGTAAACTTGCTCCTGTTTTTTATTCAAAAAATTAGTCGTTTTCTCAGACAGGAAGCGTGTAGACGCAGAATGTATATATGTTGTTATAGTTTAAATTGTAAAATTACATCATAGGCATTTAATTAATTAATTGCTGTGTTTTTAATCGTGCTATTCTTTTTTCCAATTATCCCAAAATCGTTTTTCCCTCCGGGTGTCATTGATAATGGCGATAATGACACCGATCAAAAAAACGATCAACATTCCAAAACCGATCATCGTTGCAGTTTCCATAGTTTAGCTTTATTGTAATGGCATTAATTGCGTTTATCTATTTATGCCCTAAACATACCCAGGCAAAGCCGATCAGGGTATAGATCAATAAGCCGCCACCTGCGGCAACTATACCTAATGGTACCAGGTTAGGGTTGTCAACCGGCTCTTTCTTTTGTTTCATTACCGTCTCCAAGAATGGCAGATAATACCGCCTGTCAAACCAGCGGGCCAGAAGTAAAACCGCGATGTCCAGAACCAATAAAATCGAAACAGCGATATAAGTGCTACGCATCATCAAAGTTTTTAAAAAGGGCAGGCATTGCTGCACTGCCCTTGATTACAATCAATATATTAAGAGGATCGGCTAAGTACCGTAAGCTATCCTAATGTTTTGTACCAGCACCGGGAAACCCGGCATCTCCACCGAAATTTCTTTTTTCAGTTCTTTCAGCTTTTTACCCAGGAACTGAATTTTTACCTGATCGTACAATACACTGTAATCCGTGATCACCTTTTCTAGATCATCCAGCAAACGCTCATAATTCCGGTGCATCGTTTCCAGTTCCACCCGGTATTCACCTGTCTGTTGCAAACATTCGCATTCCTTACCTAAAAGCTGTTCCAACTGAAGCAGGGCATCCATCAAATGCACATGCCTCGATTTTGAGATGCCCTGCATAATTCTAAAAGCCTAATTCAACTTTATCAATTAAAATAGGGCGTTGCTTTAGCTTATAATCTGTCCCTGAAGGATTTCCTATTGAGCGATTTACAATAGAGAAAGCAGGTTTTTCCATAAAATCAGATAGAGCGGTACCCCCAGGTATTTGTGGGTTGGCTGCTTGTAATGCAGCAGCGGTTGTTGGAAAGTTAAAAGTTACCGTAAAGAATTTCCCTGTTTCTTTATATTCACCTGATTCGGCTAAAAAATACCAGGTACCACTGACGATTGCATAAATTCCAATTTTTAATTTATCAGTATTAGCATCAAATGCTTGAAAATTATAAGGACTTGTCGTGTTCTTTCCATTAAGTAATGGAGAAAGTACTCCGGTAAATTGCCCCTTACCAACAACATTACTGCCTGCAAACGTTACTTTAATAGATTTAAGCCCTTTAAAATCCAGAGCAGGATCGACTGCAAGAAATGAACCCTGACTTCCCGGACCTACATATTCGTCACAAACAGGTAAATACGGATAGGTCTTGTCTGTAACCGTAAAATTTGCGTCTGCTGCAATTCCTTTATATTTCAATGCACCGAGGTTCGAATAAATAGCATACCATGCTTCTTTAGATGTCGTAACTACGTTTGTACCTGGGGTTGCATCCGTCCAGGTTGTAAAATCATCACTAATAATCTTTGATATATCACCCGGAGTAACATCAGCTTGAGAGCGAATATCCAATCGAGCGTCCGTGCCATTCAAACGTACTATGCCTGTAATTTTGCTAACGCTTACGGGTAAAGCAGTACCTGTAAATGCTGCTGTGGTCAATACAGCGGATGTTAGTGTTCCCGAAGCATCTTTAATCGTTAAGTTACCTTCGTATTTGCTATTAGCAGAAGTTAAGTCAGTTGCATTTACACTTACAAGTGTGCCATTCCATGCTATTTTATTGGTATTAATATCTACGATAGTCGTCGCCTTAGCTGTTACAGTTCCTGTGCCGGTCTTTTTAGCGTTGGCGGCAGGAATATTCTGCAATACTACTTCACCGTTTACTTGGGCCAGCGTTTGATTGGAAATATTTACTTCTAACTGATCTCCCGGAGCAAAGGTTTGCGCCGCATCAAAATTGATGATAATACCGGTCTGGCTGGCGGCATCCTGTAAAATCACCGTTTTGGTGTCAGTGTTCTTCCCGGCGACATCAGAAATAACGATGCCGCTGATCTTTTTACCATCAGGCACTTTTACCGACGCACCGGCGCTCAGCGTTTTGAGATCAGTAAGCGAGATCACTTTTACCTCAACTGGAGGTGTCACCGGATCGGCCTTTTTATCCTTCTTGCAGGATACAATACTAAGCGCTATTACTAGCGCGGTCAATGTTTGTTTAATTGTCGTTTTTGTTTTCATTTCCTTGATTTTGATTTTTTTATCGATCTTTTTTTAATAATTTGAATTTTTAAGTTTCTGATTTTATAGGCAACAACAAGCGGGCTATACCCGGAGGGAAGCCATAAGTTTGCTTTTATAAAAAGGTTTTAGTTAGTAGAGTCTCCTGAGTTTGATCCTGAAGTTTGGTTTAATTGATATGGTTGCGTAATCCGTATTGCTGGATTTGATCCGTCTGTTCGCCTGGCGAATAAATCCCTGTACCTGCACGATAAACGAACTTTCAGAAACTGCGGGCACGGCCACCGTGAGCAATACCTGGTTGCTCCCGCTTGGGGAAACATTCAGGTAAAGCCTACCGTTTGTAGCGGATGCTCCGGTGGTATCGGCATGACTGGTATAATATTCGCCAAAGGCAAGTGCCCCCGGCAGATCAGTCGTGATTCTTTTTCCGTTTTCACCGGCCCGCCAAACGTCGATCTTACCTACATCAGGTGAGAGGTTTACCACCTGTAGTGTTGTTTTGCCTTTTTCCTGTTCTTCTTTAACAGGTGTTGTAACGATACGATAGGCCATATCTGATTCCGGCCCCTCTACTAAATACTGCGCTGCAAAGGTTTTGGGCTCAAGACTCACCGTGGTATCTTTAAGGTAAACTTTATTGCCCGAAGTAAATATAAATTTATACCGGCCAGACAGGATTGGCAGCCAATATACTAAGCTATAATTGGCATCTGATGGCACGGTGATCTCATCGGAGATCTGAAACGAGTTCGATCCGTTGGCATTTAAAGGAAATTCCCTGTCACTGTAAGCGGTGCTAAAAACGGGATATTGAAAAAATGGAGATCTGGATATAGAATCGTTGATATACACCCTGTTCTCCTGGGTTAAAAACGTGGTTCCATTGCCGGATTGTATCAATGCTTCAGAAGCATTGTAGAAATTGATATAGCTTCCCCTGCCGTCTCCCGGCACCGTAGCTTGAAAATCTTTTTTACAGGACAACAGGCAATAACATAGCATTATTGTCATAAAAGGGTATTTGAGTGCAGATCTTATAGTTGTTGTTTTCATTGGAAGGCGGTTTTAGCGATTGTTTTCTGGGAATTGGCAGTCATGTACAACATACCGTCCTCATCATAATTAAGCAATACATCATTAAGCATCATGCTGTAGGTTCCGCGGACAAGTTTGCCCGGTGCATAGCGCTGTCCCTGTTTTTTCTTAAAATCAAGCATTTCCCATGCAGGCGACTGGTCTCTCCATTTCGGATTGGTCTCAGCTTCCTGATATAGCAGCAGTACCAATTTTTGATCCGGTAGCGGCATATAGCCAAATGCAGGTGAGATGGTACCAGTCGGATTTTCCTCGGGACCGGTAAGCACCCCAAACGAACCGGACAAATACATTTTTTGATTGCTAAAACTGCTGAATATCCAGCTGGTAGGCATAGCATAAAGTTCGACCTGGTTTATCAGGCTATACTGCTTTAACTGGTAACCAAAGGGGTGGTTGGCGGCGTAAAGCAGGCCAGCTCCAGGATCTATCCCCACTTTATAAGCGGATGAGATCTTTAATCCTGGAAGCAATTGATGGATTTGCTGTAAAGTACTGATATTACCAAAATCCGGGTGGATGATCGCCGGGATGAATGGTGCTGGGTCGTTATAATTTTTTAGATTAAAAACATATTTGTATCCGCCATCCTTACTTAGTTTAGTAATAAAATGCGAATTCAGGTCGAGGTACACATTCCCCTGGCTATCGGGATGGATACCGGTCACCTGGAAAATTTTCACCTGAGCAATATTACCCTCAAAAGGCTGTGCTGCTGCGAAAGTATGGGCGTTGACGGCTTTAGCATACAAACTGCGATTTAACGTGGTCAGTTGTTTGGTTGCTACATCATATTTACACAACCGGTAGATCGTATTTGCAGTGTTATCGCTGCTGCCGTCAGCGGTAACTACAGAAAAATAGATGGTCGCTTCCTGCGGATCAACGCCACCGCCGTTAAAGGCAGTTACGGTAAAGCTGCCAAAACTATCTTTGAAAACGGTATTATCAAATACCTGGCTGGTTGAACCATCCTTTTTTATCAGCGTGACACTTCCATCCGTATTCCATAAATAAATGCTTCCCTTTCCATTTTGACAGAATAACGGCCTGGCGCCAGCCTGCTGCTGATATTGTGATACCAGCTTCAATGGTTTAGGAAGGTAACCCACCACGCTGTTTTGAACAATTTCTATGGCCGGTACCTGTATGGTATTGCCCGCTGAAGTAATGCTGATCGCGCGGTTTTGCCCTACGCCCATCTCTGTTGTGATCATCAACTTTACAACATCCAGGGAATCACTATAGCCCAGTTTTAACTTTGCGATATTTCCACTTAGGGAGTCCACTGTTCTAATGGTTGAAATCACTCTGGCATCTGCATCGCCTATATGAACTACGAGGTTGTTTTTAGGGTTTAGCCGACCAATGATGGTCAGGGTATCACCAATGCCGTACACTTTGTTATAGTAGGAAAATATTTCAGGCTGATCATATAGCTTCTGATAATAATTATCAGCCTTTTTACAACTGCCCAGCGAAGTGATCAAGAGCAACGCCCACAGACCTGTATGATTGGCAAAACAGGTTTGTAAATTTTTTATTAGTTTGTGTATATCCATTTTACAGGGAATAAGAAAATGTAAAGGTGAAATAACGCCCGGGTTTATATGACGAGGTAATATTGTCGCCTTCAATAGATTTTGCAGGCGGTTGACCGGCGATATGTTTAAGCGGTTCGTACTTGTTGGTGAAATTGATATCCTCGGCCATCTTTACCGATTGATCCAGTAAGTTTTGAACACCTATTTTTAGCTGCAACGACTTGAGCAGACGTTGGGTAACAGAAATATCTATCAGATGCCGGGGTAGTTCTATCAGGCTCCCCCGGTACCGCGGGCCGTCTAACAAATTGCTATATGCGTAACCCCTGCTTGCAGCATAAATGTTAGGGCCAGATACATTATAGATCAGGGAAACCTTGGTACCCAGGCCGGCATTTTCATAATACAACCCCGCATTAATCACATAAGGTGACTGGCCCTGTAAAGGCCGCCGCCCGCCGGTATCGGCTACAGCAAGCGATGCACTTACCAGCGTATCGTTTACGGTTTCACTTTTAATTAAAGCGGCATTGGCTATTATGGAAAAGTTCCTGAAAGCATTCAGTGGAATAAAATCAAGCGACTTTCTGAACTCAAATTCAAACCCTTTAATCGTCCCGGATGCTGCATTCTGGTAAGAAATGGTTGGAATAATTTCAGGAGTCGTTCTGTCGGAGGTATTGATCCGCTCTATAGGGTTTTGTATCTTTTTATAGAATGCCCCAACGCTGAAAGATTCGCCCTTGTTGTTTTTTGGATAAAACTCTATACGTGTGTCGTAATTCTCCACCTTAGCTGATTTAAGTTTGGGGTTACCGTTCAGGATGGTATTGTTTTCATAATCCTGTTCCTCAAAAGGTGATACTTCTCTGAATTCTGTACGATTGACGGTTTTACCGTAAGCAGCCCTAACCACCCACTTTTCATCAGGTCTCAAAGAGATATTCAATGATGGCAACCATGATCTGGTGGGATTATCGACAAGGATTGGTACATTGATCTGAAGATTGTTTTCTTTTGGAATTGCCGCTCCGATTTTCTGACGGTTATATTCGTAACGAACGCCCCCATAAATATCCAGCATATTCCCAAATGGCTTGATACTAAGCGCAGCATAACCACTGTTGTTTTGCTCTGTCCCGATATAGCTGTCGCTTCCGGAAGTGTTGTCATTTACGCGCAACCCACTGTAATCATCACGTAAATAAGCAGGGCTCCATACATTGCCCAGGTCCTGTTCGTGAAAACGTACCAGGGTGGGATTAACATAATGATCGGTTCCGGGAACATAAGTGTACCATTTATCAGTCGTCACATCTCCTTCATGAACCGTATAAACACGACGGTATAGCTGCCGCATTTTCCATTGCTGGTAGGCACCCAGCTTAAGGGACAACCATGGCTTTAGCTGATTGGTATAATCTATAGAAGCATTATATACACCTTCGCTGCTGCGGGTCCATGTTCTGGAAATGATTCCCAGTTTCAAAGCAACGGGATTTCCGTTGTCGTCGCCAAAGCTTAAACCTCGGGCCCGCCACGATAAGCTCGAATCACCAACAGATGATACCGAGGTATTGCCGGTAAGGCGCACCACGCGCTGGTCGGGTGATTCCTGCTTGCTATAAGTATATCCCAGGTTCCATTGCAGGTGTTGTTTCCCTTTTTCGTAAAAATGCGAGCCGCCCAGATTTCCCGCGTACAGCAATCGCTGGTTGTATGACAGAATAATGTCCTTATCCTTTGATTGTGTGAGGCTACCCTGCGCAGCAGAAGAACTGACGCGATCTATCGTATTGGTTTGCCCTTGCTGAAGAATGAAATTTTTAAAGGAAATACTGCTGCTGTCACGTAGGGATAATGTGAAATTTTGCAGCAGGTTAAGCTGTATAAGCGCAATGTTACGGCTTTCATTACTGTTCTTATCGCCAGAGGCATAACGTCCCTGGTATAATTGTGAACGCGTAAGATCAGTGATTTGCGCCTCATTCTTATAGCTCAAAGAACTTAACGTAGATAATGATTTGCCAAAAACTTTAAAGGAATTATAGTAGTTGGCAGTTAATTGAAGATTAGGCAAGGCTGTTTTCTTTCCGTAGTTAAGTATAGGAGAAAACGTTTTTGCATATTGGGAGGGCGTCAGGCTGGCTAAAGCCAAGCTATTATATCCCGGCACGGACGCAGGCAGTTTACGTGTGCCGTCATCAAATCCCCAAAAATCTGTTTTACCACCCTGGTAGGTCAGAAAGTTACTATTGAAAGATGTATTTGTCCGTATGCCTGTTTGCCATTCAATATCAAAGTGTTTAACCTTTTTGGCATCTTTTGTATAAATCTTGACTACACCACCGGTAGCATCTCCCTGATTCTCGGGTTGGGGCGATTTATAGATAAGAATCTTGTCAATGATACGGCTCGGGATCAGGTCCAGTGCAAAAGCCCGGCTGTTCACTTCTGTACTCGGTGCGACGTTGTCATTCAAGTAAGTAAGGTTATAGCGTTGATTCAACCCGCGAACCACAATGAATTTATCATCTACAGTTGTGATACCTGAAATCCTGCGAACAACTTCCGCAGCATTCCGGTCAACTGTTTTGCTGATTTGTTCAGACGAAATGCCGGAGACTACTGACTGCGCGTATTTGATTTCTGTTAAGATCTGCCTTTCGGTGCTATGCGCAACCGGAGCACGGCTTTTCCTGATTGAATTTACAACCACCTCTTGCAGAGAATTAGAACCCTGCATTTTTACGTCGTAATTTTCCTCTTTACCAGTTTTTACTTCAACCTGTATAGTTTCGGTTTTATAACTGATGTAGGTAACCTTCAAAGTGTATTTTCCTTCAGGGGTGTTGTTAAACCTATAATAGCCTTCATTATTAGATACCATCCCTTTTTGAAGCTCAACAATGTAAACGGATGCACCGGGAAGTGGCTGCGATGTTTCAAATTCAACAATACGGCCTTTAAGGGTGCCGGGGCCGCCGCCGGCTGATGCGTTTGGGCTTTTCGGAGCAGGCTGGCTTAAAGTGACATACTCATTGTCTATCTCGTAATCCAGTCCACACGTTGTTTTAATTAATTCAAGTGCAGTCTTAACGGTAATCTGACTGCCTTCTGTTTTTACAGTAACAGCCAGTTTCGTGTCAAGTGCTTCGGCATAATTGAAGCGTAATCCAGTTTGGGTCTTAATGGCCGTTACGATCTTAAGACCGGTTACCGGTGCATTAGGTAAGGTTATCTTTTTGTCCTGAACCTGAGCAAATGCAGGCTGGGTAATAAAAATTGTAAGCAGAAAACATACTAAATATGTTATATTTTGTTTCATATTTGCATTAAATAATAGATATGGGTCAAGAACCCGCTTGTTTATTTGTATTGACTGACGCTATCAGTTGATATTCAAACCGTCCTGTTTGCAGCAGGGCGGTTTTCCTTTAAGTATTAGTTTGTTCCCATGTTCCTTTCCTTTAAAATGACTTGTTTACCTTTTATTTCGTAGCTGAAATCAGCTGATTTTGATAGCAGGGACAACACACGGCTAAGCGATTGATCTTTAAAGCTGAAAATCACTTTCTGGTTCAGTAAAGCAGGTTGTTCTACCTGAATTTTTACCCCGTACCATTTTTCTATATCGCTGATGATAATACTAAGTGGTACACGTTCATAATCCAGTTCACCCTGTAGCCAGTTCAGCGTATGGGCGGCATCTACGACAGCTACATCATATTTCCCAGTAGCCTGCTCGTATTTGATCTGTTGGTTCGGGATTAACCTTGCGATCTCTTTATCGGCGCGGATAACACTTACTTTTCCGGTATGAAGCGTGATGATATTTTCAGTTCCCGAGCTGTTCACTTCAAACGAAGTCCCCAGTACCTTAGTGGTCAATTCTCTTGCACTCACATAAAATGGTTTTTCCTTATTGTGGGCGATCTTGAAAAACGCGCGACCATTTAATTTGACCTGTCTGTCTGTTTTATTGAAGTTGGATGGAATATCAATAGCAGAGCCTGGAAATAGGGTCACCATACTGCTGTCATCAAGGGTTACTGTTTTAGGATGTCCAATTAATCCTTCGACGTGTTGCCATGCTGTTTTTTCCTGGGAGTGGTTTAGCCTGCCATTTAATAAAAAAATAGTGCCCGCACTGAACATAACAAGAACAACGGCGGCAGCGTAGCGATACCATAGCTTGCGTGGCTTCAACCTGATAACCGGAGCTTCCTGTTGCTTGGCGATAAGATTACTCCAAACCCGGTTACGTTGCTCGTGATTGGCCGTAGGATCTTGTCCATCTTCCTGCATGTAAAACGCCTCACGCAGACAAGCCTCTATATAGTCCTGGTCAATTTTCAAGGCGAGGTACGCATTGACAACCTTTTCTTCATCAGGAGAGCATTGCCCTAAAAAATATCTGATTAGTGTTTGTTCACCTGGTCTTTTCATTTATGCCTACTTTTCTATTGTTATATTTTAGGACGAGCATTACAACAGGCCCTCTATAAGGATAGACGTAAGTTTTAGTACGGTATAACTATGTCAAAGTGAAATTTAATACTTAGGTGTATTTCACTTAACAATTAATTAACACAAAAACTGGAGTTTTTTGTGGAATTAGCCGCATAAATTACTTGTAAACTGATATTTAAGTGAGTAACTATATGATCTTAGGAAAAAATCAAAGAATTTTTTGCAGGCTCGCAAATATCAGGAAATGGAGTAGGCGGTAACGAGTAATATCAGAGGTAAAGCCTCTGAGTATTCTCCCATATCATTGCGAATAATTTTCATCGCCGAGGTGATGTGGTTATTAACCGTACTGGGAGAAATGTTTTTTTTCTCGGCGATCTGTTTCTGGCTTAACCCTTGTTCCCGGCTCATCAAAAATACTTCCCGTTGTTTCTCCGGCAGTCTGTTCAATGCCAGGTGATAGACTTGTTCCAGTTCTTTAAAGGTCAGTTCAGGATGATCGGCACTGCCCAATTGTTCCAGTGGCAGGGTGTCTATATCCTGGGTCTGTAAAATATTCTTACGCTGGAAATCGGCAATTTGATTTCTTGTTGAGCGGAACAGGTATTTTTCAAAATCATCGATATGTGCAAGTTCAGCCCGGTGCTGCCAGATGTTCAGAAAAACATTCATGACCATTTCCTCGCTGTCCTCACGGGCTTTGGTAGCTTTATAACAGGTCTGGTATAGTTTATTGTAAAAATAATCGAAAACACGACGGTAGGCGGCATCATCGCCGCTAAGCCAACTTGTAATATCCTGCTGCACAGTATTCACCGTCATTGTGGTTTGCCATGTTATTTATAATACAAAAGTATTCATAATAGTATTAACTTAATGTTACCATCACATTGAGAGCGAGCTTTGTATAATTTGGAGCATGTGTTTTATAGCTAAAATTGTAAAATTCCGCCTCTGAATAAACGTTGAGGATTTTATTGCCAGGTGTAATTTTTTTATCACACCTATTTATTCCGCTACAAATATTTGTTGATTTATGCTCTATAACTGTATATTGACATCGCCCGATCTGGTGCCTATCGTCTCTATCTCGATACCGGCCGTTCTTTTAAACTCTGTTGATTAATATCGCTTTTCTTGCGTTGGGTCAACATTCTTTTTACTTTCCTGGATTGCCGTTTTCCAGGGCTTTTACTGCCTGTTTTTATAATTTCTTTCGACGCAACAGCAGAGGGCGTAACCTCCGCTTCGGCGTGCTCCTTGACTTCTTGCTTTGCCGCATCCAGCGCTTCTTTTCTTGCAGTCAGTATGCCAATTTCTCTTTCTATCAGGTCAGCAATATCTGCTTTGATCGTCTTGTAATTCTCTTCCACATCCAATGTGCTTACGTTTGCAACAGCCGGAATGGGTTGGTAATTATCTTCCTCAGCCTTGATAGCCGCATGGTCATTCTGTATCTCGCTGTGAAATATCTTCAGCTCGATCTTTTCGTCCGGGTTATCTGCCACCATGCCTACAAATGAACCTGAAGACAGGCCGGAGATCTTTGAAGCAGGTACGGCAAACTCCAGTTGCGTTGATTTACTGACTGATGTATCGGAACTATTGATGCTCACACTATTGCGCTCCTGCATGATCTTGCCCAGCCGCTCGGAAAGCTGCTTGGCAGTATCGCCGGTCACCTGCCCGCTGATGATATTGCCGACAATGTTCATGATCACCTCAGCCTGTTCTCGCCCGTAATCTTTTTTGAGCTGGCTATAATCCTGGATGCCTAAAGTGGTAGATACCTTATTTGAACGGGCTGTAGCAATCAGGCTGTCTATGTTATTAAAATAGATGGTAGGGAACTCATCAAAGATCAGGCTGCTTTTGAGTTGGTTCTTCCTGTTCGCCAGTTTGATCACCCTGGATATGTAGAGCGATAGCACCGCGCCGTAGGTTTGCAGCTTCTGCGGATTATTGCCCATGCAAACGATCTTGGGTGATTTCGGGTTGTTGATGTCCAGCGTGAAATCATTGCCGGATAACACGTAATACAGTTGCGGTGAAGATAACCGGGCCAGACTGATCTTAGCACTGGCTACCTGTCCCTCCAACTGATCGGTCGCTTTGTTCTGGTAGGCTGAGATAAACGGATTGATCAGCACCTTAATTTCTTCCTCTTCCTTTAATAATGGAAACAGCTCTTCATAGTCGGCCTGCATGAGTTCGATCACATGTGGCAGCGTACAATACCTGCCGTCACGGTATCTGCGCAAATACCATATAATAGCCGTTAAAAAGTTAATGGGGCTTTCTACAAAGAACTCGCCCTGCTTTTTGATCCAGTCCCTGTTCAGGCCCAAAAGGATCGTCCTTGACGCTTCGGTTGCATCGGTAATGTCTTCCATGCTTTGCGGGTCAAGTGGGTTACTCCGATGGGTACGGGAAAGATCATCGAAGTTGATCAGGTAGAATTGCGGCTTAACCTTAAAATTTCCCTTGTATTTGATCAGCTTGTTGTAGGCGATCTTCGTCAGGTCATCGAACTTGAAATCATAGATGAACATGGAAAACCCTTTTTTTAGGTGCTGGTCGATCACATGGCGGATAACAAAATAAGATTTACCGGCACCGGGCGTACCAACAACAAGCAAGCCCCGGAATGGGTTGATAAAATTGATCCAGGAGTTGCGGATCTTCTTTCTAAGGGCATAGCGTGCCGGTAGGTTAACAGAGTATTCATTTTCCAATAGCCGTTCTTCCTGCGGGAAGGTTTCGTTTTCGGTATTAAAAATGTCTTTGGTTAGTCCCAGGCTAATCAGGCGGGATAGCCTTACACCACCGGTAAGGATTAGCAAATAACCAATAGCAGTTAGCCCGATATAGCTGATGGTAATAATTATCGCCGAAGCATTTAGATAGAAACATAAGCTGCTGATAAAATATAACAGCAAGCCCGCCCCGAGATAAATGGCAATCGTATCCTTTCTGATTTTTTCTTCCTTTTTACCTTTGGCACCGATCAGGGAAATGAGCAGAAATACGAGTGCTGCCAGCTTTGGTTTGAGCATGCCCATAAAAAGCCCGGTCTTTCCGATATTGAGCACAATGCGGGTAGTGATCTCCGCTGTGAGGTGCCAGGCCTGAAAGGCGGCATAACAGCTGATGTAAAAATGGATACTAAGTATGAACAGGCTGATGAGCCTTGTAAAGTCGATGATCTTTCTTAGTCCCTGGGTGTCTTCTCCGGTTTGCATAGCTGTATTTATTTAATGGTTAATGGATGATCAGAAGCGCATACCCTTGCGTTTCTTTCTTTTTTTCCTTGGCATAAGCGGGCTGCCGTCTTCTCTGTTCGGGTTTTTCAGCAGGGACTGCAATAATTTATCGGGTTCCCTGTGCAAAAGGTTCGGCAGGTCTTTCTGTTCCTTTTCCAGCAGGTTAACTGATGGCCTGTTTTTGGTAAGCAATGATGTTTGTTGCGGTTTAACTTTTAATTTATCCGTAGTGGTGAACTGCTCTATTAATGCTTTTGCACTGTACGCCTTGCCCAGGTCGCTGCCATTAAAGACTGATTTATTACCGTGATTTATATAAGTGATGCCATAGGTGCGGCCTTGTTCATTACTGCGGAAAGCCACCTGGATGTTGTAGTTTTTGAGCTCTGCCACAAAGGTCGACTTGCTGATGGCGGTATATTTTCGAAGCGTTTGATCAATGGCGTTCTTTAACGGCTCTTTGTAGACCTTGCGCTTTTCAATGTTTTTCTCAAACTTCTTTTCCAGGTTCCTTAGCGTTGGTTTGCTATAAAAGGAGCTGGCTTTGATCGGAACTCCCAGCGCTTTACCGTTTTTATCTATCAAAGAGAACATCAGGCCCTTTTTTTCAAACATGGCGGTATGCTCGGCACCACGCAGGGCCACTACATTAAAGCTTTTAAGTACCGCATTGAGTTCGGCAAGGCTGGTGTATTTATAATCCCTTGTTACCGCTGTCACCACATTGCTGATCGCCCGTTTGGTGGGTAACTGTCCATATTGTGCTTTGGTCAAGTCCGCTGGCTTAATGCCGGGTTCCTGCTTGAACTTCCTGCTTTCGGCTCTTACAAGCTTAAACTCCTGCTCGGTGGACTTCCGGGCGGGTTCAGATAGGAGTTTACCGATGTTGTGCAGGTCGATGCGTTCGCCTGCAGCTGTAATGTTAGTCGTGGCAATATGGATGTGCTGGTGCGCGGCATCGTCATGGCGGTAGACCAGGAAAGGCTGGTCACCAAAACCTATCCTTTCCATATAGGCGATGGCGATGTCCTGTAATTTGGCATTGCTCAAATTTTCACTGGCATCAAAGTTCAGCGAAATGTGCAGGGCATTGGTTTTGACATTGGGCTTAAGTTCGGTGAGGTGGTTGAAGCGTTGCAGCTTCTGATTGAAATTCATTTTTTCTATCTCTCCCGCAAACCCGCTGGCCAGGATCAGGCTGGCTTCTCCGGCTGTTACCTTGTTCTCATTGTAGTGCAACATCCCCCTGATACTTTTGCCGGTACTTATTTTTGCAACCATTTTTCTGCGAGTTTGGAAATGATCTTTAGCAGGCGGTCTACCTTTATATCCACCTGTTTATAGAGTTCTGCTACTTTGGTAACATGGTAGGCCCGGCTGGTTCCGGTTCTGTCCTGGTTAAAGCTGCGGGTGATCTGGTTGATGTTTACGCCAATCGCTTTCAGTTCCTTTCGGATAAGGGCCAGTTCTTCCATGATTGGGTTTAGCGAAACATCATGGTGGTAAAGGTTGATTTTTTGGCCGGACAGGATCTTTCGGGCCACCGCTGCTATAGAAAGATTATTGCTGTCTTCCCTTAATTTTTCGAGCCGGTTATAGGTGCTTTCAGTAACCCGGATAATCAGGTTTCGGCTGAGCAGGTCTTCGGGTTCGTTCACTTTCTTTCGTGTCATAAACTACACTTTTAGAAAGTTCAGGGTTTGCGAGTTCCGAGCAAATCCCCTGGCCTCAAGGCCAGCAAAGATTTTTTTGCGCATGCAAAAATACATCTTTGCTTAGACCACAGGGGCTACAGGAAAGCTCCTTCGGGAAGGTATCCTGAACTTTGGTGATGTGATGAATGAATGTTATGGGTTAGCTTTATAAAGTGTTGCCGGAATTGGCAGATTTGCTAACTGCTTTTTCAGTGGGTTGGAACTTTTCCAGTGGCACGAAAGTTCTTAATAGCTGCCGGATTTTCTGGCGCGGTTCCTGGCGGATGCGTTTGATTTTCGGCAACAATGTGCCATTGAATTTTCGGCGTTTCAGGTCGGTTATTGTCTTTGGGTTTCTCATGACTATCTGAATTGATAATCAAAGGTGACGAGGTTGGATGGAGGGTGTTCGCAAGTGGGACGGTAGTTGCGAACGATTTAGATGTCTTGTTATAAGCAAACATTAAACCTAAACCAGCTGTTATTATCTCAAATTATATTACATAAAATCTGATGGTTATGAAATTCAAAACATATTTAAGTGGCCTGGCTATCGCCTTTATGATCTCATTTTTATTAGATGCGAATGCTGCGGTTAATAATAAGCCAATAAACTCAGTAAGTTCTAAATCGGTGGCACCTGCTGTAGAAGGTTGGTATTTCAGGGCAATAAGCGGCTATCCCGCTGCCATTACTTTCGAGCCGGTCGTACTCTTTAAAAATGGTGATTACTGGGAAGCAGGCGGTGAAACACTGGAAACCTTGAATATCGCTACCGATAAAAGTAAGCACCCTAAAGCCTGGGGCACCTGGAAGAAACAAGGCCAGAAGTTTGTACTGACCAACAGCAAAGGGGAGGCAAATGATTATAAACTTGGTGAGGGCAACTGGTTCCCGGCCTACGCCTATACCGGTGCTGTTAAACTAAAGCCAGCTTACGAAAAAGTAAGCGGCGGGGATTATGGTAACGGCCTGAGTGCTTTATCAATTAAAAAGATTACGTTTTTGGACGCCACCCATTTTAACGAAGGACTAAACGCGGGTATGTCAACCGGAAACGCTGCGGCCTGGAAGAAATCGGCAACAGGCGGTACGTACCGGATATCCGGCCATACGATTGAATTCACCTATAACAATGGTACAGTGGTTAAAACGTCATTTGCATTGGGTGCAAAAGGTGGCCCTATAAGGCCGGACAATGCACTGATCTTTATTGGGGGTTATGCTTATACAGATACCGAATAACTAACAAGGCACTATGCAAATTCTATAATATCTGCCTCCGCCAAGTCTAAACCTTTACTGCTTTTTTAGCTTTTGCGGTTGGTGTTGCTGCGGGTTTTCTTGTTGTCGGCTTATTTTTAGCAATTTCCGGAGCTGTAGCACTTGGCGTGGCTTTATCCGTTTTTGATGTTTCGTCTGCCGCTTTTTTCTGCTCACTGGCTGAAACTAAGGCTGCTTCATCAATTACCAGTTCACGGGAAATCTTTTTGGCCAACTGCTTTGCATCCTTTTTAATTGCCTTTTCTATTTTCTTGGAGGCAGGGACTAATTTTTCAGCTACTGCTGTCAGTTCGGTAATTAAATTCAGGCTGATGTTTTTTCTTGCTGCTTTTCTGGCAGTTTTAACCAGTGATTTACGTTTCTGTTTTTTCATAAAAAAGTTGTATAAATACAAATATAGGTTAAATAATAGTATATATAATGTTATGGTTATGTTAACTACTTTGTAATCAATAATACAAGCGGCACAATAAATCACTAATAGCATATAATCCATAGCAAGTTGCGAACAGCTTGCGAATTAGGTAACCGGATCATCACCAGCTTTGCTGAAAACAAAAGAAAAGGTGAGTAGTATGGATAAAGAAATAGCTATATATCAACCTGTTGATATAGAAAAAAAGTATGAAGATGTGGAAAAAAACGGCACTGAAAATGCTGAAAATAGCGATCAATTAGCTAACTTAATAGCTGAAATCATCGTTGAGAACCTGGTCAGAAAGTACCGGGGCAAGTACAATCAGGTATCTTTTAAAGACGCTTCAGAGGTTCCGGACAGACTTAAACAGAAATAGGAGCCGTTTATTTAATTATGCTTTAGAAATAAGATTATGGATGCAATAGGATATATCAGGATAAGTAAGAAAGACCAGTCCACCCATTCACTGGACTACCAGGAAAAAAGCATCAGGGATTATTGTGACCGCAATCAACTGGCACTGGGTTCGCTATTCATTGATGACGGGGAAAGCAGCTATACATTTGACCGTCCTGACTTCGTTGCCCTTGAAACTTTTATCAAGGAGCACAAGAAAAAGGTCAAATACCTGATCGTATTTGACCATGACCGTTTTAGCCGTAACCTGCCGGAAGCATTGCAAAAAATCGAATCGCTGGAAACGAAACACGGGCTGAAGGTGATCGCTACTACGGAACCACTGGATATTGATACCTCTGACCCCTCGGTGTTCCTGTTAAGGGCATTCAAGTACCTTATCGCTAATCAGGAACTGCTGACTATTCGCCGGAGGGCGAAAGTAAGTGCAAGGCATGCCCAGGAATCCGGCAGATATATCAACGCCGCCCCTTATGCTTACCTGAACAGCAGGGATGCAGGTGGCAAGAACCTACTGATTATCGATCCCGATGAAAACAAAGTATTCATTGTGCGCAAGATCTACCGTGACTTCCTTGCCGGTACGCCAAAAAACATCATCCATAAAGAAGTTAGACAGCTTGGCTTTCCGCATAGTGCCAGTAGTGCGGTGTTCCGTGTCCTGAACAACCCGCTTTACGCAGGACTTGTCCGGGTTTGTGCCAGCGGGAAATACCCGGAGAAAATCATTAAGGCCATTCATGAGCCTATCGTTTCCGAATCTCAGTACTACCGGGCGCAGGAATTGCTGGATGTGAACAAGAGAATGATGAAAACCAAGCCCAAAGATGAATTCCCTTTAAAGGGTGTTCTTAAAAGCCCATGTTGCGGTACCAATATGACCGCCGGTTGGAGCAAAGGGAAAAACAAATATTACCTGTATTATCGCTGTATCACGCATACAACGGTCAACATACCTGGTGCGATGCTGCATGAGAAGTTTGAGGAACTGCTCAAACACCTAAGCCTTAAACAAAGCACCATTGATATTATTGTTGACAAGGTAACCCCACTGGTTAGAAATACATTTAAGGCGAGTGATGCGCAATACAAAAGTATTAAGGCACAGCTGATAGCCGTAGACACTAAAAAGGATGGCGTAGACCAGAAATTGTTCGACGGCGTAATTAATGATGATACCTATAAGAAATGGGTACTTAAACTGAATGGGGAAAGGGCGAAGCTGAACGAAGACCTGGAATACTTAGAGCGTATGAACGATGAGATAGAGCAGGATTTGTTGGTACTGCCTTATATGCTCAATTTACCAAAGATTTATGCAGATTCTCCGCTGTCGCAACAGCATGCTATTACGCGTGAGGTGTTCAAAGGTGGATTGACGTTTTCTGGTGGTATGTTTAGAACACCTGCTATCAATGAAGGGCTTGATTGTAACTTGTTGACACTCAAAAAGAAAGGGTTGCTCGAAATCGAGCAACCCTCTGGAAATCGTTTAAAAATTCCCTACTGCGGAGAGGGAGGGATTCGAACCCTCGATACACTTTTGGCGTATACACACTTTCCAGGCGTGCTCTTTCGACCACTCAGACACCTCTCCGTTTTTAAAGGACTGCAAAAGTAAGATAATCCTTTGTTATATCCCATAAAAATTAAGGTAAATTGATAGTTTAATGGTTGTCACTTTTATTTAACACATAATAGTGCAATATCCGCTCGCGGCTTTATACTGTTATTGATTTTTAACTTATGTTTGTCGCTGTTTTAAGCCTTTGGGCAAATGTTAAATATTACTAAAGCTTGTTTAGTTTAAATGCTGAGCATCGACGAGATAAAAAGACCCATAGCTGCAGAGATTGATGTTTTTGAGGAAAAGTTTAAAACCTCAATGCAGAGTTCCGTTCCGTTGCTCGACAGGATAACCCATTACATTGTAAAACGTAAAGGGAAGCAAATACGCCCTATGTTTTTGTTTTTGTCGGCAAGCTTATGTGGCGGCATCAATGAGTCTACCCATCGCGGGGCGGCTTTGGTTGAATTGCTGCACACGGCCACACTGGTTCATGATGATGTGGTTGATAACTCGTACCAGCGCCGGGGCTTCTTTTCTATCAACGCTTTATGGAAAAACAAGATAGCCGTTTTGGTGGGCGATTTCCTGCTCTCAAAAGGTTTATTGTTGTCTATCGAGAATAATGATTTTCACCTGCTTAAAATTGTATCAGAAGCCGTGAGGCAGATGAGCGAAGGCGAGTTGTTGCAGATAGAAAAGGTAAGGCGGATGGATATTGATGAGCCGGTTTACTACGATGTGATCCGCCAGAAAACGGCGTCGCTCATAGCTTCATGCTGCGCTTGTGGCGCGGCGTCTTCCGGAGCCGATGATGCCACAGTAGAGAAAATGCGCCTGTTTGGCGAAAAAATAGGCATCGCTTTCCAGATTAAAGACGATATGTTCGACTTTGGTACCGATGATGTTGGCAAGCCCTTAGGCATCGACATTAAAGAGAAAAAAATAACCCTGCCGCTAATCTACGCCCTGAACCATACAACGCCTACCGAAAAGAAACGGGTGATTAACCTGGTGAAAAATCATAACGACGATGCCCAAAAAATTGCCGAGATCATCAACTTTGTAAAGCAAACCGGCGGACTGGAATATGCTGAGAGCCAGATGAAGCTATACCAGGATGAGGCTTTCGAGATATTGCACGCCTTTCCGGATAGCGAATCAAGGCGCTCGTTAGAGCAACTGGTGCGTTTTACTACCGAAAGGAATAAGTAGAAGAGAAGCAAGAAGCCAGAGACAAGAAGCCAGAGTTTGGAGTAGGCAAACAAAATCAACAATTTTCAACTTCTCAACCAATCCTCAGTAACCATTATCTACCGCTGACTATATTCCACTTATTTAATATCAATTGGTTATAAAAAAATGGTAGTGAGCCTGTTGCTTTTCGAATCATTGGATATTAGGTTATCACGCAAAAATCGTGTCAAACTCAATAACAAACTTTCTAACCACTCCCAAATAACCCAGTAACCAATAACTCAATAACCACTAACCAAACACCAATAACAAAATAACAATCCTCAAACCTCCCAACCAATAAGTAAAGTTGCTAACTTCGTTCAATGCAACTGCACGATCTCACTTCATTCAATTTTACCTTTTTTGATGTGCTTGATATCTTGATCGTAGCCATCATTATATACCAGCTTTACAATTTAATCAGGGGAACCATAGCGGCTAATATTTTTATTGGTTTGGCGGTTATCTGCGTGATGTACTTTGTGGTACATGCCCTGCAAATGCGCTTGCTTACCAAAATATTAGAAAACTTTATGAACGTGGGCATTATTGCGCTCATTGTGGTTTTTCAGCAGGAGATCAGGAGGTTTTTGCTGCTGGTAGGTAAAAACGCGTCCCTACAGCGTAATAAGGCCTGGTGGCGTTATTTTTTTGGTAAAAACCAGGATGAGAAAAATAACCTGGCCCGTATTAAACCTATTTTGGATGCCTGCAAAAGTTTAAAGCAAACCCATACCGGCGCGCTTATTGTTTTTGCCAAATATTACGATGAGCAATTTTATCAAAACAGTTGCGAAATTGTGGATGCCAAAATATCAAAACGTTTACTGGAAAGCATCTTTCAAAAAACCAGCCCTCTGCATGACGGCGCTGTGGTAATAGCCGAGAATAAGATTAAAGCCGCCAGTTGTATTTTACCGCTCACAGATAATACTGACCTGCCGCCGCAATTTGGCTTGCGCCACAGGGCTGGTATTGGTGTATCTGAAGCCAACGATGCCACTGCTATCATCATCTCCGAAGAAACCGGCGAACTATCGTACGCCAAACACGGCCGGGTGAAAATGAATATCGGCTTTGCCGAGTTGGAGAAACTGTTAAATAAAGATTTTTAAATTGGACTGTGGTTTGGTGGACGTAGGCAAACTGCTGATTGCTGAACATTTTGACAGTACGATAGATTAACACAAGTTTCCTTGGCTCTTTTACCGCTTTTTCAATTCCTTTGAGGGGAGGGGGTGGTGATGTACGGCTGTAAGGGGGTAATCACGCGACAAAAATGTCGACCTCACAAATGTATCCGGAGCAAGCTCCATCAAGAGTGAATTTGTTGTTCCCTCTTGATGTTGATAATGTACTGGCGGTCTCCGCCAGTACATTATCAACAGAGCTCAGTCTAAAGCTTTTTGATTTCGTTAATCACCGTAGAAATATAATCTGTCTGAATAATTAACTGTTCTTTTACGGGCGAGGCAGTGTCTTTCGCTAAGGTGCTTTTATCTTTTTTTACATCCTCAAGCATCTGTATCAGGTAGGGGTTTACATTGTAGGTTTTGTATCTTATCGCCATCGCTTTCAGGTCGGCCACAGACTCTTTTACCGTTTCGGTATCATTGATGCGGCCCAGCATTTTTACGTAATCGCGCAACATATTAAACTTAAGCTGCACGCCTGCCTTTTTAAAGGTTTGGCTGATAAACGGAAATTCAGCATTGCCTCCGTTATGGATATAGAGGGCTACAATGGCTTCGGCCAGGGCATCGTTATTATCTTTTTCAAAGTCTTTGGCTATTTTGAGTGCGTCGGCAGGATCCAGCGTGCCTATTCCGGTTAAAGCTGCCGCCTGTATGGCGTAAGATTGGCTGCCGATAGCCGCTTTAAACAAGGGCAGGTTATCAAAATTATGCAATGGAACCAATGCATCAATAGCAGCCGCCTTAACCAAAGTTTTTTCGTCGTTTTTTATCAGATCGGTTAGGATGGGCAGGGCAGCGTTACGTACCGTTGGATTAGATAAATTGATGGCGCTGATA